>JAJQFC010000067.1:0-1292 GCA_021201355.1 Planctomycetaceae bacterium
GTGGAGGCGTTCCGCGATTTCGGCATGTCCGTGGTGACGCTTGGCCATGATTTTTCCGAAGAACTTGTTTTGAAACCGCTCGCCGCCCGGCTCCGGAAGCTGGTGCCGGACGTCAAATTCATGGTGGCCGGAACCGGGTTGTACCGGATGCGGAACGTCTGACGCGGCGGGACCACCGCGTCATTCCGCCACCCTTCCGGCCGCGAACCGCCTCCGACGATAAATCCCTTCACGGCTCGGCAACCCAATTGCGGCACACATAGATGAAAATCGTTTCAGGACGTCGTTCGTGACGTCCGCGCCTCTGCGTCCTGTTTCGCCTGCCAGGCCGCCGCCAGCCGTTCCACCGCCTCGACCAGGCGGTCGACCGCTTCGTCCTTCGGCACTTTCCCGATGACATTCCCTTGAACAAACAGGTGCAGGACGCCGCCGGCGGAGGCAAGGCCGGCGTCGGCGTCGCGGGCTTCGCCGGGGCCGTTCACTTCGCAGCCCATGACGGCGATGGCGAGCGGGGCCCGGATATGGCCGAGACGGTCCCGGACTTCCGCCGCCAGGCCGGCCAGGTCGACCCGGGCCCGGCCGCAGGCGGGGCAGGAAAAGACGTCGACGCCGTCCCGGCGGAGGTTGAGGGATTTCAGGAGATCGCGGGCGGCGGCGATTTCCCCGGCGGCGTCTCCGGTGAAGCTGAAGCGGATGGTGTCGCCGATGCCGTCCAGAAGGAGCGACCCGACGGCGGCGGCGGATTTCAGGAGGGCGGACCGGCTGTCGCCGGCGGCGGTTACGCCGAGGTGGAGGGGGAACCCGCTGTCCGCCAGGAGACGGTTCGCCCGTACCGTTCTCCATGCGTCCCGAGCCTTCACCGAAATAACAACGTCCCGGAAGCCCATTCCTTCGATGCGTTTGGCCCAGGCGAGGGCCTCCCCGGCCAGGCGGGACGGGACGTCGGTGACGGCGTTTTCGTCTCCGGCGCCGGCGCTTTCCGTGTTCCGGTCGCGGTCGCGTTCGACGTGGTTGTCCCGGTGAAGGATTGAACCGGAGTTGCCGCCGATACGTATGGGGATGCCGCGTTCGCCGGCGGCGGCAACGACGCGTTCCAGCCCGTCCGGCGACATGTTTCCCGGGTTGATGCGGATTTTGGCCGCGCCTTCACGGATGGCGGCGAGGGTCGACCGGTAGTCGAAATGGGTGTCGGCGACGAGCGGCAGCGGCGACCGGGCGGCGATTTTTCCGAACCAGGGCGCGGCGTCGGCGCTTGGCACCGCCACCCGGGAAATGTCGCAGCCGAGCCGGGC
>JAJQFC010000067.1:1302-8574 GCA_021201355.1 Planctomycetaceae bacterium
AGGTTGGCGTCCGTGTCCTCGATAGGGGACCGGTTCATGGACTGGACGGTGAGCGGGGCGTCGCCGCCGATGGGGACGGAGCCGACGAGAACGCGGCGCGTCTGTCGGCGTTGACGATGTCGGGGAGAAAATTGCGTCATTTTTATAATTCCGGTATACTGGCCTGATTAGTTTGAAAGAAAAACAATTTTGTCCGGAGACATTATGGCAGATAACTCACCCGCCGCCAAGAAGACCGGCGTTCTCCTTCCCCGTGCCAACGCGTCCGTCCGCAGCCGGGCCATGGGCACGATTCCCATGACGGTGCAGGCCCTCAGCTCCCGCCTCCGTGACGAACGCCGCCGGGCCCTCGACGAGGCGGTGCAGTCCTTTGAAGACGGTTCCATCACCCGGCCCCAAGAAACGGGGTGGGTGAACGTGCTGGCCCGGACGTTTTTCTCATTCTCGCAGGAGGGCTATTCGCCGACCCGCCTCGTGTGGGAGGCGGTGGTTCGCGGGTTGTCCGTCATCGGGTCGGCCGACCGGGACAACCTGGGCGCCCTCGGCGAAATGCACACCGCCGGCGACTGCCTCCGCATCCGCACCACCGTGTCCATGACGACCACCGTGTACGACAAGGCCCATCCGGACGCCATTTACAACCTGCCCGGAAGGCCGGGGCACGTCCGGGTGATGGCGGCCGGCATTCCCCGGGTGCCGAAATTGGACTGCCACGCCGGACAGGCCATCACCACCATACCCGAGCACGCCCGTCGGCGCAATCTCCGCATGGTGGAAAAATTGAATACGCTTCTCGCGCCCGTCAAGGTCGACTTCGACGCCGATGTCGTCCCCCTGACCGCCGGCGGCAACGCCACCCCGGCCCACATCGCCCGGGCCTACGGCGCCAAGGCGATAACCGTGTTTCCGGAACTGGCGGACCTGTCCGTGTTCTGGGCCGACGTTCTCGGGAAGGGCCCGCCGGAAACGGAACAGCTTCTCGGCGATCTCGAATCGTTCCACGCCGCCCTCGAGGAACAGCTCCAGAACCTGGCGCCGGACACGCCGGGACCGGGCGACTACCCGGTCATCGACGACTTCTTCGCCGCCGTCCGGGAAGCCGGGGCCGTTCCCTGTCTTGTCTGGCGAGGCGACCGGGAAGGGCTGGAGGCGGAGCCGGAAATCCTTCTCGATCAGGCGCTGGCCTGGGGCGTCCGCGCCCTTGCCGTCTACCCGGACACCTATTGGAACGTCCAGGATCAGGACTGCAAGGCCACCCGCCTCTCCCACCTCAGGGTGCTGATGGAAGGCGCGGCTGACCGGAACCTCAAGGTGCTGGCCGGGTCGGCGATGGACGGGCCGAAACAGAAATTCGTCGACGCCTTCGACGCGCCGGAACTGGCGGCGTATTTCCGTGAATTCGCCGATTCCGCCTTCTGGCTCTACGGCCACGCCACATTGGAACGCGCCCTCGGCCTCGGCCGGGAGTCGGAATGGGCCGAACACGCCTTCGGCCGCGACGCGGCGGCCGCGAACGCCGTTTACACCGAAGTGGGGGAAAAGGCGGCGCCCGGGAAAACGACGCGGGCGCGCATCGCCGGGGTCGGCACGGATGCGAATCCGGGAGAAATCCTTGACGCCCTGAAGCCGCTCCGGATTTAGGGAATGTTCACCGAGATCCGGTTTTCGGCGCGGGCGTCTGTCCGGGACTGTTCGGCAGGTGACAATGTGCCGCGCAGTGTACTTTTTTACGATTCGAGTTGACACACCTCCGGTTTTAATGGTAAGGTCGTTCCTTTGACTGGCGGTCCGGCCGTGAAGCTGCACAGGATCCGCACAGGGTAACGGCGATGAAAAACTACCGTATCAAATCGTATCTATCGTTGATTGCGGGAAGCATTGTAGTTTTTGAAGGAGTGTATTTTTTGGTTACAGGGTATTATCCTACATCTCAAAGTGACCAGTTATCTTTCATTGTAGACAGCTCGAAGGATGCCCGAATTTTTGGGTCTTGTTTACTAGCTATGGGATTGCTATTGATGGTTGGGGCTCTCGAAAGGGATACCTGAACACTTTGCGATGGTTGTTCTCTCCAAGAACTTTCGGTGGTGTTGTTCTCATAAGTATAAATTCTTCATCCAAAGATATCGTTGAAGATCTCAATGTTGTGACCATCGGTTGTCCGGTAGCGGCGGCCGGTTATCATTGTAAAGTATTTCCGCTTTGCCGCCGGGTTGCGGCGGTGCGGTTCTGGTTCGGGAGAAGCGGCTGTGGAAGAACCGGTAAGACTTGCCTGTCCCCGATGCGATCTCGTGTACCGGCTGAAGAAATACCAGCCGGGCCGCGATTATGCCTGCAAGCGCTGCGGCACAGCCCTGTTGCCGCCGGACGATGCCGCCGCCGCCCGCCAGGATGCCGGGGCTGAACCGGTCGGCCGGTCGGCCCGGAAGCGGTCGGTCCGAACCACGGCGCCCGGCATCGGGTCACCGGGAATGGCGCCCGGAGGAGCATCGGGTTCGGGCGGAAGCGACCTGTCCAGGCTGCCGAAGCTGGTGGAGGAACTGACGGTCCGCCTTGAAGCGCTTGACAAACTTTCCGTGCCGGGATTCGAGGACACGGCGGGTAAACTTGACAGCCTCGGAGAACCGCAACGCCTTCTCGAGGAACGCCTGGCCCGGATGGACGAGCGAGCGGGTCGAGGGCGTCTTGGCGGCGAACCTCCGGGACTTTGCCGAATCGTTGGAAGAACGACTATCCCACCTCGACGGCAAACTGGATTCCGACGTCACGGCCGGGGCGTCCCTGGCGGACGAGACGCGGACCGCCGTCCGGGAGTTGGCGGAACGGGTTGCGGACCTGGACAACCGCCTGACCCAGAGCGTCGGCGGCGACCTGTATGAAAAACTTGGCGAACTCAAGGAACGCATCGCCGGCGTGGCGGAAACGTTTGTCGACCGGGCGGTGACGCCTGACGCCATCCAGGCGGTCCGGCAGGAACTGAAGGCGACCCACACCGATCTGTTGCAGCGTCTGGACGAATACCGGACGGCGCAGCAGGCGGAACTGCGGACGCTCCTGACGCCGGCCGACAACGAACAGTCCACCACGGTGGAAGTGAACATCGACGAACTGGCCGACCGCCTCGTCGCCGGGGTCCGGAATCACGGGAAGTTCCTCGACACCGAGACCGGCGCCGCCGTCGACGCCATGGCCCGTCTGGCCGAAGGACTTGTCAAGGAACAGGCAAATAATACGGAACGCCTCGACCGCCTCGCCGCCGAAATCCACAACGCTTCGGCCGGCCTGGCGCAGTTGGACGAGTGGCGCGGCGAACTGCCGGAGCGGGTGGCCGACGAGATCGGCCGCACCGTCGAGGCCAGGGTGGTCGGGCCGATATCCGGGGCGCTGGCCCGGCAGGCGCCGTCCATCCTCTCCGACCTTCAGGACAATAAACTCGTCGACATTGTCAGCCGGTCGGTCCGGGAGGCGCAGCGGCCGCTTCTTCGGGAGATTCTCGCCGGCGGCCGGCAGGGTGTTCCGGTGTGGTTGTTCGCCTCCGTCCTCTTGCCGCTCCTCCTTATTCTCGGGTACCTGTTCCTGCCGGGCGACCTGATTGGCGTGGACGTCGGCCGGGCGCCGGTGACGGACGAGGTGGCGGATGCCCTTGTCCGCATCGAAACGGCCGGGGTGCCGCTGGCGCCGGACACCGAGGACCGGTTGCGGAACATCGAGGACGCGGTTCTCGACATCCACAGTGAAGCGTTGGTGCATGTCAAGAACGCGGCCGGCCTCGAGGAAGAGGTAAAGAGCCTCAAGGCCACGCTGGCGGAACGCGACCGCCTCATTAGAGACTACAACGAAACGCTCCAGAATCAGGTAAAACGCATCCGCGAGTACGAGATGCGCCTGGTGCAGCTTGGCGTCTCGCCGACGAGCATCGGGGAAAACTAAAAACTGTTTTCATAACCGGTCTCGCCGCCGTTACTTCGTCACATCCGGCTCTCGGCGTATTTTCCGCACATAACACCGGGCGAAAAATACGCCTGCCGCCGGCACTTCCGCGTCTCCGACTGACGATACCAGGTATGGAACAGCTTCCAGGGCGCGATGCCGCGTCCCTTCTTCAAGACGGCGACCCGGTTTTCGCCCGAAACGATTTTCCGCCAGGCATTCGATTTTTCATAAAGGTAGTACACGCTCCGTGACCACCACCGACCACGACTGGCGCTCCCGCCTGCGGGAACTGTATGCCGCTCTCGACCGGGACATTGCGGAACGCTCCCTTGTTTGCGACGGGTGCGGCGGGTGTTGTCGCTTCGATACGGTGGACCATCTTCTCTACGCCAGCCGGTTGGAACGGGATTACCTTATTGCCACCGCCGGTCCGCCGCCGGAGCCGGACGACGCCTCCGTCGCGGCGCTGATCGCGGACGGGCTCCGCTGTCCGTATCAGGTGGAGGGAAAATGCCTGGCCCGGGACGGTCGCGTCCTTGGTTGCCGGTTGCATTTTTGCCGGTGGCCGGACGGCGGCGACGAGGACTCGTTTCAGGAACGCTGGCACCGGGAATTGAAAAGCCTGCACGACGACTGCGGCATGGACTGGCGCTATGCCCGGTTGTTGCCGCTGGCGCTTGACGAAACGTTTTCCTGACGGGAACACCGGGCCGGACGATCTGGAATGACGGCGGCCTCGACAGGACCCGGCAGGCCGGTCTGCCAAGCTTTTCCCCTCGGAACGAATCACTGGCCGGTTACCGGCAAAATTGACGACGACCCGGACGGATCGCCAATTTACTGAAGTTTGGAATGAAAAACCGCGTTGGGGCGACAAATTATGTTGACGGACCGGCGGTTTATGCTACAATGCCCGAAGCGTTGGGACTCCGCCGGTGTTCCGCCGGCCTGCTGCCAAATGCTCAAAGCATTCTATACACGGTGCTTCCGCGTTCTTTTTCCCATGCAACTGAGTGTGGTTCCCCCGGCAGCGCGGTCGCCGGGACCGGCCATTTCGTTGCGACAGCGCGTTTCCGGAAGGTATGGTCGCTCCTTCCCGACCGGCGAACTCCCGTAGAGCTGACGAATCGTTTTAGTGCTGGTTCGATTGTGCGAACCGATCAACGGGTCCTGTCCGTCTCCGAGCCGCGACCGCGTCGCCTCCACAGTTGTCTGAACTCTTACGCTTGTATTTTTGACCCCGGGACATTCAAATCACATGCACGATTGTAAACGCCGCCGACATCACCAACCTCATGTGGACGAGTCCTACCCGATTATGAAGCCTACTCTTTACCTCATCGATGGCCATGCGCAGATTTTTCGCGCATATTACGCCATGGAAAACCTCAAGACCGCCCAGGGCGTGCCGACCGGCGCCGCCTTCGGCTTCGCGCGCATGATGCTGGACATCCTCGACAACCGGAAGCCGGACGCCCTCGTCGCCGTCTTCGATTCGCCCGGCAAGACCTTCCGGAATGAAATCTATTCCGATTACAAAGCCAACCGGAAAGCCGCGCCTGACGACCTCGTGAGCCAGATCCCGCTCGTTATGGACATCGTCCGCGCCTTCAACGTGCCGGTCGTCGCCGAACCCGGCTTCGAGGCCGACGACCTCCTCGGCACCCTCACCTGCATCGCCTGCAAGGCCGGGTGGGAGGTTGTCCTCGTCACCGGCGACAAGGACTGCGGACAGCTTCTTCAGGACGGCGTGCGGATTTACGATCCGGCCAAGGCGTTATTCATCGATCGTGAAGCTTTTACCTACAAAAAAGGCATTCCGCCGGAAAAACTCACCGATCTCATGGGCCTGTGGGGCGATTCGTCCGACAACATCCCGGGCGTGCCCGGCATCGGCGAGAAGATCGGCGTCCAGCTTATCCAGCAGTACGGCAGCCTCGAAAATCTTCTTGAACACGCGGACGAGATTAAGGGAAAACGCGGCATCGTTCTTCGGGAAAACCGGGAACAGGCGCTCCTGTCGAAACGGCTCGCCACCATCGACTGCTCGATGGACGTGTCGTTCGATCCGGAAGCGGCCCGCATCAAGAGCCCCGATTACGAACGGCTCCGGGAAATGTTTACGGAACTGAATTTCCGCTCCCTCCTCGGCAAACTCCAGGCGCCGGACGGTTCCGGCCCGGCGGCGCCGGCGGCGGCGCGGGAAGACATCGCCTATACTTGCGTCACCACCGAGGCCGAGTTCGAGACGTTCTTCGCCGCCTTGTCCGAACAACCGGTTTTCGCCTTCGACACCGAGACGACCGGACTCGACCCGCTCCAGAGCGAACTCGTCGGCATCGGCTTCTGCTGGCGGGAGAAGACCGGGCATTATCTGGCGTTTATGGGACCGGAAGACTGTCCGGTGCTGCCCCGGTCGTGCCTCGAGCGGCTCAGGGCGATTTTCGAGGACCCGCTGGTCCAGAAGATCGGCCACAACATCCGCTTCGACGCCCTCGTTCTCCGGAACGCCGGGATTACCCTCCGGGGCGCGTCGTTCGACACGCTGATCGCCTCGTCCCTCGTCGACGGGCACCTGGTGGACCACGGCCTGAAGACCCTGTCCCGCCGCTACTGCGACGTCGAGATGACGCCCATTAAAGACCTCATCGGCAGCGGCCGGAACCAGATAACGATGGACCGGTGCCAGGTGGCGGACGTCGCCAAATACTGCGGCGCCGACGCCGACATCACCTACCGGCTCCACGCCTGCCTCAGCCCGCGCCTGGACGAACGCGGGGCGCGGAAGCTGTTCGCCGAGGTGGAAATGCCCCTGTCCGACGTCCTGACCGAAATGGAAGCCCTCGGGATCCGCCTCGACTCCGACCTCCTTGCCCGCGAAAGCGGGGAGACGGGTATTCTCCTGGACAGCCTGACCCAGGAGATCTACGACCTGGCCGGCCACGAGTTCAACATCGGCAGCCCGAAACAGCTTTCCACCATCCTCTTCGAGGAAATGGGCCTGCCGGTTATCAAGAAGACCCAGACCGGCGCCTCGACGGACGAAAGCGTGTTGCAGGAACTGGCGCACTTCCACGGCTCGGAAATCGCCTCGCGAATCCTTGAATACCGCATGTACGCGAAATTGAAGAACACCTATCTCGACGCCCTGCCGAAGATGGTCAATCCGAAAACAGGACGCCTCCACACCAGTTTTTCCCAGGTGCGGACCGCCACCGGGCGGTTGGCGTCGTCGAGCCCGAACCTGCAGAACATTCCGGTCCGCACCGAGCGGGGCCGCGCCGTCCGCGCCGCCTTCGTCCCGGAGCCGGGCTGGTCGATGCTCGCGGCGGATTATTG
>JAJQFC010000100.1 GCA_021201355.1 Planctomycetaceae bacterium
TTTTTCGCCAGCCTGACATTCCAGTACGACGGGCCGCCCGCTGCCGCCAGCCGCCGGGCGTCCGCCCTGGTGACGAGGGATTCGTCCGCCATCAGTTTGACGCCGGTCGACCGCTCGAGGCGGCGCCAATCGGCCGCCGCCGCCGCCCCGGCCGCGCACGGTTCCTCGACAACGTCGCTGCCGAACCGGGCCAGTTCGGCCAGCCGCCGCTCGGCCGTACCGACATCCCATGAGGCGTTGGCGTCGGCGAACAGGCGGCAGCCGTTCCCGACCGCCTTTTTTACGGCGCGAAGGCGGCGGCGGTCGGCGTCTTCGTCGCGGCCGACTTTTACTTTGAACCAGCGGTAGCCGAGCCAGTACAACGCCCGGGCCAGCCAGTACGCCTTCCGGGCGCCGCCGCCGGTGATGACGCCGACCAGCGGCTTCCGGCCCGACCACTCCGGCACGGTGACGGAGCGGCTGCGGAGAACCGCCGCCGTGGCGGCGATGTCGACGGCGGCGTAGGAAGCGTTTTCCCGCACGGCGTCGGCGGCGGCGTGGAGGTCGGCGTGCCGGGCGACGATGTCGGCGAGGGACGGCGGCGGCGCCGCGGCGTCGGGAAGACCGCGCTCCCGAAAAGCCGGCCACCAGCGGTCGCGGATGGATTTTTCGGCGTCGTCCATGCTTTCGCCGGTCAGGTAGGTTCGCGGCAGGGCCTGGCCGTACCCGGGCGAACCTTCCCCGGCGGCGACCCGGACGAGCAGGGTCTCCGCCTCGGTCCGGGTGGCGAGGTGGTGGGAAAAGGTCAGACGGAATGGAAACCGACCGCGCCAGACAGTTATACCGGTAAAGGTTGCATTTTTCATAAAAATCCGTTTATCCCGATGTAACGCCTTCAGTTTCCGCGACAGCGACCGAGAATTCCCTTGTGCGGCACCATGGCGCGTCAACAACGATCAAACCATGGCAACGTGATGGACAAGTTGAGGCCAAACAGGCTCCTGTTATCGGAATCTCCAGGTGCGGTAATAGTTTCCGAAAAGAGGTGACCTCTTTCCATCAAGGAAACAGCCCGAAAACACCGATACTAGTACGTGGTCAATTGCGGTACCAGCAGCAAACAAACAGTGGACACGGATGGTCACTATCACAAACCGTATGGATGTTCCGAAAGGAGAGGTTATGAACGAATACGAAAACCGGCGCCAGGAAATTATGCGCGAATTGGCTGAACGCTTTAAAAGCTCCTCGGAAATCATGCGGATGATAGCCCGGCGTATTGGCGAGGCGGCCGAGACCCACAACGCCAACCGCCGCCGCCTGGAAGAGGCGTCCACCCCGCTCCGCGATTGCGTCGACATCAAGAACGGACCGGTGCCGTTTTCCTACCGGGAATTTGTCGAGTTCAGTTCCGCCGACGAATTCGAACGCTTCCGGAAACTGGAACCGATCACCGCCGAGGAAGTGGCGGCGGTGGATTGGGATTCCCTCACCTCGGCGATGTTCGAAGATCCGGCCGGAGAATAATCCCGCGGCCCCCGGGTTACGATCGTTTACGGGATTTCAGTACGCCGCCTCCGGGCGGCGTTTTTTTGTCGGCCGGCGTTCCCCCGGACAATCGCGCGTTCGCCCCGACCCGTTGACCGTCCCGGCGGCGGAAACACCACTATCCTTCCGTCCCGCTATCCTTCCGTCCCGCCGTCCTTCATCACCATGTCGTCAAACAATTCCTGCGCCCGGCAATCACCACGGGACAGATCTTTTTCCCGCCGTTATTCTTGATAAGTTCCCGGCAGAGGTACGATCCGTATTTAGCCTTGAAGGCGTCCATGAATTCAATGGTTTTCGCGTTGGCGACAGCCTTTCGGGCCTGATCGTCGGGCGATTTCGCGCCGTATTTCAGGCCGAGGAGCATGAGCCCGCCGACCGCGGCGCCGCACACCTCGCCCCGGCGCATGCCGCCGCCGAAGGCGGCGCCCATCGCCAGCGCCGTCTCGTCCGATACACCAAACTCGCCGGCCCGGGCCGCCACAACGGCCTGGCAGCAATTGCAGCCGGCAGCGAAGAGGGCGAGGCTCTTTTCCGCATGGTTCGACATTATGTGCCTTTCATCGTCATGAGATCTGATCGGATATCGAATCGCTTATAATTCGATTGGATGAATTTGGTGCGCCGAAGAGGGTGACCGACGCTATTTTTCCAAACTTTTTCATAAAAGGCAACCGCTCTCCGGAAAAATTTTTGCGCCCCAACCTTCGCGACAAATATAGTATATTCTTCATGTTAAGTGAAGTAGTACTTATTCCTAAACAATATCACGAATCGTTTTTCGGGTTTTGTTGTAGCGGGAGGCGGAATCCGGTGTTATAATTCCTTTTTCTCAACCATTTTGAGAAAAGTGGTGATCGTACACTGGCACTACCGCGCTCCGGTTCCGCCGGGCGTTCCCGACAGACAATTTGCCATAATCCTCAACGCTTCCGTTCACACTACGTCGATTGAACCGTCGTTACCGCACAATCACACAGTCTTCACGCGTGCGGGCAACCGTATCGTCACTGCGCCGGCGGCGCCACCCTGTGCCACACGGCTTGGCCGATCACATAGAGACTTGGGAGTTTTATATTCGCGGTGTAAGTGAGTCTGCCCTCCTTTCCAAGGAAATTTGGGTCGCACCATTTTTACGTGAGGAGAACGAATGGACAGTACGGAACTGGAAAGGGAAAAAAGAAGATGTGAAGCGGTCGGTCGACTGGCCGATTACCATCTTCAGCGTCGCGGCGGTGTTTGTTTTCGTCTTTTTCATGGTCAGAATGCCCCAGCCGACCCTGAAATTCGTCAACACCCTCTTCGACGTCACCACCCGTATCACCGGCGCGCCAATTCTCTGGTTTGTTTTTATCGGCTTTATCGCCTGCCTTTATCTCGGCTTCGGCCGCTTCGCGAAAATCCGCCTCGGAGACGGGGAACCGGCGTTCTCCCTCTTCAGCTACTGCGGCATGATGATCTGCGCCGCCCTGGCCGCCACCGCCGTTTATTATTCCTTTATTGAATGGTCTTACTACTATGCGGAACCGGCCTTCGGCCTCGCTCCGAACAGCACCGACGCCCTCGAATTCGCCCTGCCCTACGCGTTTTTCCACTGGGGGACGAGCGTTCAGGTCATCTTCGTCCTGACGGCGGTGCCGATGGCGTACGCCGTCCATGTGAAGAAACTGCCCGTTCTCCGGGTCAGCGCCGTTTGCGAACTCATCATGGGCGATTATAAACATAAAAAGGCCATCGGCAAGGTTATCGACGTCATTACCATCTTCAGTATCGTCGGCGGCCTCGGCGTCTCCCTCGGCCTCGGCGTTCCCCTCATCTCCGCCGGCCTCGGCCAGATTTTCAGCTTCGAGCCGAACCTGGTCATCAACGCCGTCATCATTATCGCCCTCGCCTCAATCTTCTCGATAAGCTCCTTCATCGGCATCGAAAAAGGCATGCGAAACCTGTCCGACTATACCATCTACGTCGCCATCGCCTTTATCGCCTTTATTTTCGTGGCCGGGCCGACCGAATTCATCATGAAGGAGTTCACCAATTCCATGGGCGTCCTTATCACGAATTACGCCCGGATGAGCTTGTATACGGACCCGATCACGAAGTCCGGCTTCCCCGAAGCCAACACCATTTTCCTCTTCACCCTCGCCCTCAACTACGCCGCCCTCATGGGCGTGTTTATCACGAAAATTTCCAAAGGGCGCACCATCGGCGAGATGGTCCTCGCCTGCCTTATCGGCATCTCCGTCGGCACCTGGATAATGTTCGCCATCAACTCCGGCTTCGCCATGGAACGGGAAATCACCGGCGCCTACCTCCTGACCAAGGCCACCACCGGCCAGCAGGGCGTTTTCCAGCTCATTAACACCCTGCCGGGCGGCATCTTCTGGGTAATCGTGTTTACCCTTATTTCCATCGGCTTCCTGACGACGTCCCTCGATTCGGCCGCCTTCACCCTCTCCGCCTCCGCCACCAAGAAGCTGGACGCCCAGGGGAACACGAACCCGCTGTTCCGCCTGTTCTGGTGCATTGTCCTCACCCTTGTTCCCCTCAGCATCATGATCGCGAACGGGCCGTTCGCGGCGATGAAGACGCTGTGCATCGTCCTGTCCGTGCCGTTCCTCATAATTATCATCTTTATGGTCTTCGGCCTGTTCCGCTGGTTCATCAAGGAACGGCCGGATCTCGATCCGACCAAGCACTGAAGCGGACGGGCCGGTTTGAACGCGTCCGGTTCGGGATGAACCGGGACGTTCTGCGGTCCTGAACCGTACGCGGCGCGGACCAGGCGGTTTTGACGCCGGCCGCGCCGTGGCGACGAATCACTGTTCGATTGAGCCGAAGCGAGGCGACCGGCGCATTACCGCCGTGGCGGACGCCCGGCCGCCTCGCCCGGCAGAGCCATACTTTTTCGCGTTTTTGGGGTCGCAACCAAAACAGGAGAAACACCATGGCAAAGACGATCAAGTACCTCCCGCCCCCCATCACCGCCCCGCGGTACTCCGGCATCCAGACGTTCATGCGCCTCCCGAACGTCAGAACCACGGAAGACGTCGACTTCGCCGTCCTCGGCGCGCCGTACGACTGCGGCGCCAGCTACAAGAACGGTTCCCGCTTCGGCCCGCAGGCCATCCGCACCGCGTCGACCCTCATGCGGAACTACAGCTATGACGTCGACGTCAACATCTTCGAATACCTCTCCGGCGTCGATTACGGCGACCTGGACACTTTCCCCGGCCACACCCAGGAATCCTACGACAGCATCACGAAAGGCCTCCAGCCCATCGTCGACGCCGGCGTCATCCCGATTACCATGGGCGGCGACCACTCCATCACCCTGCCGGAACTCCGCGCCGTCGCCAAGAAGCACGGCCCGGTCGCCCTCGTCCACTTTGACTCCCACCTCGACACCTGGGACACCTACTGGGGCCTCAAATACGCCCACGGCACGCCGTTCCGCCGCGCCTGCGAGGAAGGGCTCCTCGACACCGCCCACTCGGTCCAGGTCGGCATCCGCGGGTCGCAGTACGGCCCCGAGGACATCCAGGGCTCCCTCGACCTCGGCTTCCAGGTCATCACCGCCAACAAACTCCACGAAATGGGCTGGAAGGAATGCGTCAAGAAGATTAACGAACGCGTCGGAACGGCCAAGACCTTCCTCACCTTCGACATCGACTTCGTCGATCCGTCGATGGCTCCGGGGACCGGCACCATCGAGGTCGGCGGCTTCACCGGCTACGAAAGCATGATGCTTGTCGCCGGGCTGAAGGATTTGAATTTCGTCGCCATGGACATGGTGGAAGTCCTCCCGGTAATCGACCAGACCGGCCGCACCGCCTATATGGCGGCGAGCCTCATGCACCAGATGATCTCCCTCCTCGCGCTTCAACGGAAGAACGGGAAGCGTTAGGGTCGAGGTGACGCGGCTTTAGGTTGGATGTATGGCAACCGCAATTCGACGTAATACTACGAGGCCGGACGCGTTCGCGTCCGGCCTCGTGATATTGAGACTGTCATGCTTCAGGAAATGGCGGAGCGGGATTGATAGTACGGTCTGGCGCGGCGGGCGTAATAATCCATGCCTATCCGGTTGTTGTTTTCCCAGGAATAGAGGTACGGTTCCGGCATGTCCTCAACCCAGTACCGGGTCGCGTCGATTTCCGCCGGTCGGCGTTCGCTTTCGTCCCAGGTGACGGTGGCGGCGATCACGCCGGGGCCTTCGTCCCACCTTCTTTCGGCAAGCAGTCGTCCGTCCGCGTCGATGATCTGCGTCGCGCCGATCATGTGGAGCGTATGGAGGGTCTTGTCATCGGGGAAGTCGTAGGCCCGTATCGTACCGCAGTGGTTCGCGTGGACGACCGGGGCCTTGACGAGTTCGGCGAACCGGAGAGGCGTCCGGCGGGCGTATTCCCGGTTGTACCGCTTCAGATCGGCGCCGCCGTCCCAGTCCGGGAGATCGGCCCAACACATGCCGCCGAGGACGAGGTCCACCTTTCCGGACATCCGGCGGATCGTGTCGTAGCGGACCATTTCCCAGCACATGGCGACGCCGACGGCGCCGAATGGTGTGTGGAAAATGTGATTCGTATCGCCGGGCGCGTAATAGCAATTCTCGACCAGGGTCGGGATGTCCTTCCGATGGGAATAGGCGGCGCCATCCGGTTCGACGAGTTGGAAGAGGTTGTGGGCATCGTTTCCGTCGAACGCCAGATACGACCCTCCGATCAGGACGCCGTATTTCCGGGACGTTTCCCGGAGCCAGTGTTCGACGCGGTCGCCCGTCAGGGCGACATCCAGCATCATTTCGGAATAACCCATTGCCGACGGGAAGAATTCGGGCAGGAGGACCAGTTCCGCGCCGCCGGCGGCAGCCTGTTCGATAGACGTTTCCGCCCGCTCCAGGTTTTCGTCGACGCGGGTGAAGGCGGCGTCAAAATTGACGGCGGCGATGTTCATGAAAACTTCCTTGCTGCGAATATGAGGGACAAGCGAAAATTCAGTCCGGTCCGAAAAGAACGCGGTCCTGGTCCTCTTCCTTGTCCTGTCCCTGCTCCTTCCCCCGCCCTTATTCCGGTTTCCATTCCGTATCCCACAGGTTGTAAAACACGGCCCATTGCTCCGGGTGGACGCGGATGGTGTTCGCGATGATGTTCGCGAACGTCTGGGTGATTTCCCTGACCTTTTCGTCCCGGGTGCCGGTCTCGGGAATGGGCAGGGGCGGCAGGAAGACGACGGAGAAGGAATCGTTCGTCCGGCGAATGCAGAACGCCGGGACAATCGGGGCGCCGGTGGCGAGTGAGAGCCGGGCCGGACCCTGCGGGAAGCGGCAGGGGCGGCCGAAGAAGTCGACCTCGACCCCCTGCTGCGTCGGGTCGCGGTCGCCCATGACGCCGATGACCTCGTTCCGGCGGAGGGCGCGCATCATGACGATGGCGGCGTCCTTTTCCATGTCGGCGACGCGAAGGCCCATGCTTTCACGTTCGCGCATGAAAAGGTTATTTATCTTCCCATACCGGTGCATGGCGACGGAGACGGTCAGTTTTTTCCCGCCCATGACGGTGGCGGCGGCGGCGCCGAGTTCCCAATTGGACAGGTGGGCGGAACTGACGATGCAGCCTTTCCCCTCCGCCAGCGCCTGTTCGACATAGTCGAAGCCGAACATGGCCATGTTCGTTTTGAACCAGGCCAGGTCGAAATGGCGGAAGCGGAAAAATTCGGTGAGGTATTTCGCGAAGTTCCGGAACACCCACTGCGTCTCTTTCCGGATGCGGGCTTCGGGCGCGTTCGGGAGGACGCGGCGGAGATTGTTTTCGACAGCGGCGCGGCCCTTCCGGTCGAGCCAGTGGAAGTTCATGTCGGCGATGCGGATGGCGATGAAATAGAGGAAACGCTGCGGCAGAAGATTGCAGAGAAAAATGAGAAGGCGAAAAAGAATATAGCGGATATAGGTTTTCATCGGGTTACAAATCCAGTTCCGGAATGCCCAGCGCTTTTTTGATGCCGGCGGCGTCGTAATTGTCCGCCATGTCGATAAACACGACGTTGGCGCCGGCGGCGGCGCAGATTTTCTTCAGGTCGTCGATGCGGCCGGCCGGCCGGCCCTTCCCCGGGTTGTACATCACCGCCGTCAGCGGCTGGCCAGTCCGGGCGTCGCAGATGAGGAAGTCGTAGCATTTGTCGTGGAGGCGTTCGGCGAAGCCGGGCGTCTTGTCCGTCGTCTCCACCGTCTCCCACAACGCCACCTTCGGGAACACTTCCACGTCACCGCCGTACGCTTCCCGCATCGCCGCCAGGGCCTTGTGGTCGGACTGGCTCATAAACGGTTTCGCCTTGTACGGAAACACGTCCGCCGGAACGGCGGGCGCGGCGGCGGCCGGTTCGGGTATATCGTCCTTTTTCTTCCGCTTCTTTTTCCCTTTTTTCTTCTCTTCCGGCAAATCGCCGAAGAGGGTTTCATACTTCCGGAGGCGCAGGATAAGAAGCGCCATCATCGGCAGCATAAAGACGAGGATGAACAGGAGAATCACCTCGGACAGGGTGACTTGCGAAATGATCTCCCTCATGACCGTCTTCCTCCGTAAACCCCCGCCCGCCCGGAACCGGAACGGGAACTGCCCGGGCGGCGACGGGGCTCCGCCGGCCGCCAACGCCAGCCGGCCCGGCGTCGACCGCTTCCCGGCGCCCGCTTCCGCTCCAATCGCTCCACGAGGCGGAGGCGGCGAAACCCGGCCCCGCCCGAAGCGGAAAATCGGGCCGGACGCGCCCTGTTCCTACGCTTCCACGCTCTCCGCCAATTGCAGCCTGACCTTCCGGACCCGGCGTTCGTCGGCCTGAATGACCCTGACGTTCAGTTGATCCTCGTAGACGAAGCTTTCTCCGATTTTCGGAATATGGCCGAAAAAATCGAGGACAAAACCGGCCACCGTTTCGTAATCGTCGTCGTCCGGAATGCGGCTGACGCCGAGCATTTTGTTGACCTCGTCGACGTGGGCGTAGCCGTCGGCGA
>JAJQFC010000030.1 GCA_021201355.1 Planctomycetaceae bacterium
ATGTCGGTGGGGTAACTCTCTACCGATGGAGGGATACTATTGGCGGGCTAACGATGGGAAAAATTCCAAAGGAGTTGCGCGAGACAATTGCGCGGAATATACGTGATTGCCGATTGAAAAAGTTTCCCGGCCGTGGTGGTGGGAAAAAATGTGCGGAGGAGTTCGGCTTTTCACCGCAACAGTGGTCCCCATGGGAAAGGGCCATGCGGACGCCGGATGAAATGCGGCTGACAAAGATAGCGGAGTTTTTCGACGTGACAGTGGAGTGGTTGCGACGCGACCATCGAAAGCCGCCACCAGTAACGCAGGACGAAGTGCCAATACCAACCGAACCGCCACCCGCTGGAATAGGTTCACCGGAAGCCGGATCGCCATTCGTCGGGATAGCGGGGGTGGATGTCCCGCCTCCGCCTTCTTGGCAACCCGCCCCACCGGGAAGCGCCGCGAGTTTCTATTGGTTAGCACGGCATTTTATCCGGGGATTGGAAATGCACGGATTACGGCTCGACAAGCAATCTCTGGATTATCTCGCCAGCCTTATGAAAAAGCCATAACAAACCGCCAGCGGCCACAACAGGCCGCTGGCGGTCCATAATTATCTGCCCCTCCCTCTACGATTGCGCTCGATGTCGTTTTCTAACTTTTCCTGTTGTTCGGCAAAATACTGTTCAACCCGTCGGTAAGCGGCCTTAAACTCAGTAACGATTCGCTCAACCGCATCAATTGCCGCTCGAAGCCGTCCACCCGGCTCTCCATGTTCCGTATCTTCTCGTCCTGGCTCTGGCGGGCCTCCTGCGCTTCCCGGTCCAGCCGTTCCAGAGTGTCCAACGCTATCCGTTCCAATTCGTTCTTGCTCACGGTCTATTACTCCAATCTGATTGCCTGATTTTTGCCCCTGGTCCATGTCGGATTGATTTTGGTCCCGACCGGTATTATGATGAACCGCCCGTTCTCGTCTTCGTGCAGCGTCAATCCCCACGCCTCGCTTTTCAATTTCTCCAAGGTCTGCCGCTGGTCCTGCAATTCCGTTTTCACCTGGGCCAGTTCCAAACGGTACGTTTCCAGCCAATAGTCCGCGCCCTTCATCAGCCCCCAACCGCCCACTATCAGACCGAACAATATCGCCGTCGCCGTGATCGCGGTCCGCATCCAGGCTTTCCCGTAGGCTATGCTCAAAACCCGGTAGTGCTGGCCCAATTTCTCCGCCGCGCACGCAATCTCCTGTGCCATAGCGTCCGACATTGTACACACTGCGTTTTGCGATAATGTCAGCAAGTTGCTCTTCAAGGTCTGCAATTGTTCGCTGAAAACCTTCTCCGTCTCTATCCGTTCCTGTTCGGCCTTCTCCCTCATGCGCTCGGCCAAACTTTTCAAGTGTCCATCCTGCTCCATAGACGCCTCCTTTCAGGCGTATTTTCTCCCCGCTGGCGGGGTCTTTGACCGTGATGTAGTCGCGCCCTTCGCGGTTGATGTCCAGCCCCGCCTCCCGTAGCGCCATCACAATGTGGGCGCGGTCGCGGACGGAGCCGTTCTCCACCCCCGACTTGATATAGGCGTTGATGGCATCGCGGGCCTGCTCCTTGTCTTGCTTGGTGGGATTCTGGCCCCATCGCGTCAAACGTGCCTCGATAATATCGGCTGTACTCGGCGCGAAAAGCCGCGCCCGTTCCGGGTCGCCGGGCCGGGTCCAGCCGTTCCGAATGTTCTCCAGGTCGCGGAGAGGTGCGAAGTCTTTCTCCCATCCGGGCGGAAAAGCGTTGAACGCTTTCCCCGTCGAAAGTTCCATCCGGGGAGTGACAAAGTGCAATTCATGATGTCCGGCGTGACTATGCCGCACCCAGAGGATGCTATACTGATCCGGCTGCAAACCGGCGAAGGCGACAGATTCGAATTTCTCCATCACCTCGATTTCCTGCTCCGGGGTAATGGAGTCCTCCGGTCCCCATGAACACACCCCCGCAGTAAACTTCCACTCGCGGTCGATGCTGTCGATGAGTGCTTTGGTCATGTCCGGGTCGCCTCGCAGGACGGTTGGCGGACATGCTTTTCTTCCGTGATAATCGAGCCGCAAGAGGTAGTCAACAGGACCGCTGCCCGCTCCCTTGCCTTGAGGGAATGGCTTAATCAACATTGCCGCTCCCTTCCTCCGTGGCGTCACCATGCGCGATGTCCATGACTTCGACGGCAAGCCGGTTCAGCCATAACAGAATCTCCAGTGCCGGACCCGCCGCCTTGTGCGTGTTCGCCCACCGAGCAAGCTGATTGATGTTGTTGCTGATGCGGGCAAGCTGCCGCAAGCGTTCCTTGTCGGCGCTGGTCCGGCGCAGCCGATAGTCCATGACGCGAAACCGCATGAAGTTGGAAACGGTCATATCGGCATGGAACGCCTTGGCGCGGACCTCCATCAATTCCGCGTCGGAAACGCGGACCTTGAGAAACCGGCCCCGGCTCATGGTGCCGCCTCCGTGAGCGCCGCCATTGCGGAAGCGAACACAAAAGCGGCAACGCCGCTCCAGCCGGTCCGCCCTGACGTGACCGGCGGGGGGTCGAGGGGGGAGGCATCCCCCTCGCCAGCTCCCGATGTGGCCTGTGGCCACGTCGGGTATGCTGGCTTTAAGCCGCAACGCGGCTCCGCCACGCTTCGCCCCGTTGCTCCGGTGGCGGCGTGCGGGGTCGCTGCGGCTGGTACGGTGATATATGCGTGACTGGTCACAAGACCTCCATTTCTATTGGTAACGTCCTCCAATGCTGCGATAGTTGTTTGGTTGGGTTGTCATTTTGGATTTCACAACTATAGAAAACGCCGCTAGCAAGCGCTTTCTCCGTGGTGATTCACACCTCCCACGTCTGTGGGACAGGCATTATTTTGTTCTTAGATTTTGGCGATATTTTCGTGATCCGAGTTTGTATTTTTGTCGATAAAACGCATTTCAAATAGAACGGATTATAAAAACGTGCGATAAATGCGATATTTTTGCATTTGCCTTTGATATTTTCCGCGATTTTTCCATTCTTACTTGTGCCCACACGTTTTCATTTTGATGCTGCTCTCTCTCCCTTCAATTAGCATCCTTCCTACGGATTATGCGTACATGCGGAATTGCGGATTTTGCGGAGTGACGAAGAAAACGCCGTCCGCTTTTTCCGCTAATCCGCCACTACGCCGAATCCGCGAAGCGTGATTCTTTTGCATTTCCTTCCCGCCGTTTTCTCCTCGCGGATGCCGATCCGGTTGGACGCTTCCAAGGCACTGAGGATGCTCCGCAACTTCTCGCTGCTGACATGCCCGCTCAATGCCCGGTTTAATTCGGTCGCGGTGCATGGTCCGGTTTTGAGGATAGTTAGTATCTTTTGCTCGGTCGGGTCGCTTGCCCGGTCGCAAAAAAGACAGGCCGCCGATGCGCTGGCGTACCGCCATAGCGCAAGGGCGGAAGTGACATGCGGCGTGTCTATCGACCGCTTGCCGTCAAGCAAGGCGTAGACAAGAGCGAGGCGCATGGTTTGCGCTTCGGCACGGTTGACAATGGCACCGGTCAGGCCGTGGGTTTCGGCGGAGAGTTCCTTATAGGCTTCGCACCATGCCTCTTTGGCCGCAGCGGTCAAATAGACCTCACCGGTTTTCTGCGCCTGGGAAACCAGCACCCATAAACGCCGCTGCATAGCGGTGATTTCTTCCAGCGGCATCGGATGGGGAAGCGGAACGCTTTTCGACCGTCTGGCGCAAATCCACAAAAAGCGGTTGCCGAATCCGTTCGCCATGTTGACGCTGGACAGAGACAGATCCAGTTCGGTTTTCGTGATATGCGAGAGAATGCAGATATGCGCCCCTCTGACTTGCATGGGATTGGTCTTGGTCAACGGCGAATAGTCACCGCCATCCCAAAAGGTGCGGATCGCCATCGACAGGGTATTGCCCTCGCGCTTCGTGCAGGACAAGCCGCTGGCAAGTTCCTCATCCATGATGCACAATCGCTTGTCGCCTGGGTCGCGTCCGCTGCCGTCGTCCTGGGCGTTGTCCCGAAGCGGATAGGCTAACCCTTCACCGGTAGAAAGCGGACCGCCGCTTTCCCTCGCTGGTGGGGGGAGGTTTAGCGTGGCGAGTTCTTCCGGGTCGCACAGGTCGCGTTTGAACAGCCGTGTCACTGGCTGCCGTGACGTTCCCTTTCTGGCTTTGGATGAATTACCGCAGACGACCGCGAACAAGCGTGGCGGGTGGATGGCTTCGCCGATGGCGAGATATGGTCCCTTATTTTGCTGGTGGCCGTAGACCTCTGCTCCAAACCGCACCAGCAACGTCGCCAACACTGCCGCCGGATCGGCTTCGCTGTCTCTGGTGGCGAGTTCGACGAACTCACCGATAAACCCCGGCAGTGCATCGGGCGACAATTCCGGCCACGTCGGCACGTCGAAATCGTCTTCCACCTGGGCGAGCATTTCCATTGCCGCCAAGCCGAGGTCAGTTTCGCCGTGTTTGTACCGTACCGCACGTAAAAAATCGTCGCGGTCCAGTGCGGAGGCAAGTTGCGGAACAGGGTCGAAACCATCCGGCGCGAGATCGGCTAGATCCCATTTCGGGGGAAGACAGTCGGCAGGGTAGACGATTTTCACCTCTGCGCCGTGCCGATGCAGAATAGCCGCGAGATCCGCCGCGGCCTTAATGTCAGCCGCATCGTTATCCGGCCATATGGTGACGTTCCGTCCGGCTAGCGGAGCAAAATCGGCCTTGCTGGTGGCGTTGCTGCCGCCCATCCAGGTCATGCAGACATGGCCGGGAAATACATCTTGAGCGGCGTCCACTGTCTTTTCTCCTTCCACCAGCAAGATAGGCGCTTCCGGTGCCGCTTTTGCCAGTCGGTCAAGGCCATACAATGGGCGCGGTGCTGGTGGCGCCATTTCCTTCCAAGGGTTGTCATCTTTAGTGTCCCGACAAAAACACAACGGTATAAAGTCCTTACTCCCGTCCGACCTGTCGAATCGGAAGGTATAACAAAGTTCCAGTCCGTTCGCGTCCCGATAACACCAGCGAGGAACAGAGCGGTATTGCGCGGGAAAGTCCGGCGCGGAATCCGGTATGGGCATAATCGGCCTAAGGGCGGCCTTTCCTTTCGCCGCGTTGCCCGTGGCTCTCGGTTTTCGTGCTGGTTTGCGGGGCGGCTTATCCAGGTCAATATGATACTCGTCGGCAAGAAACCGGGCGGCTTCATCCTGGCCGCAGTTCATGACCTGGGCGGTCAGTGCAATAATGTCTCCCCATTTCTGACCAGTGGCGAAGTCGCTTCCGACACCCGTTTTAAGATTGGTTTTGCAGGATTCACCTTTACCGCCGCCGATGCTGCCACAGACATATTCGCGGCCTTTAACCTTCCTGTCCGGTAACAAGTCCCGTAGCACTGTCTCAAGACGGGATTGTAGGGCGGTCTTGACCGTACCAAACAGGTTACTTTCCATTGGCTGCGCCCTCCGTTGCCTCGTTACCCGCTTCTGCCTTGTATTTCGCAATTACTGCGCGAATATCCTCTACCCGCCATGCGGACGTCCTCGGACCGAGTTTGACGGGATGGGGGTAACGGCCATCATGG
This sequence comes from Planctomycetaceae bacterium, assembly GCA_021201355.1. GTDB lineage: Bacteria > Planctomycetota > SZUA-567 > SZUA-567 > SZUA-567 > JAJBSZ01. Next base: position 5,580 of record JAJQFC010000030.1, read on the forward strand.
ATGCCGCGCCAGAATGAGGTCTTGCCTATTCCCAAAACACCTAAAACAACGGGGAGGCGTACAAAACCCTCGGTAGGCAGGGTCGGGGCTGTTCCGTTATTCTGCATGGGTGTTCTCCTTATTGGCGTTGTCCAATGTGGTCAGGGCGGCGACTACGGCGTCCAGGTCGTAACGACGGGTGTTCTTCCCGACCGTGATTTCCGGGATGCGTCCATCCTTCGCCAAGGCGCGAACCTGCCTGACACTCAAGCCGAGGCGCTCAGCTATTTGCCGCGCATTCAAGAACAGCGGCGACTTCGAAAAATCGTTCATTTGCTTCCTTTCTGGAAAAATCGAGGGCGCTCCATTGCGTCCTTTCGCCCTATGCGCCGTTTTTCCAGCCGGGCGATGCCAAAAAGGAACGCCCCAGCCGTTTTTCCGGCCGGGGCGCTGCTTTTTCCAACGTAAGTTTTTATTTTGTCCATAAGCTGGAAAACGGAATTTCCAGCCTATGGCGAAATTTCCGGCTCGCGTTATGCGTCCCGCGCCGGTGTTTTCTTGGGCTTGTGAGGGATTTTCGATGCCAATTTATTCCCCATCAATTTGGCGATGACCTCGGAAACGCGGGTGGCTTTACTGAAATCCTCCGGAAGTGCGGAAAGTGCTTTCAGGACGTGCATGGGATTGTAGTATTTCTTGCCGGGGCCGTCTTCCGGGTTGAGAGGTTTAGGCCAATAGCTGCTTTTTGGCGTCTTGCCAGCCCGTTCATAATTTGCGAGGGATCGTTCCGTTTTCCCTAGTTCTTTCGCCAACTTATGACGATAAACTCCATATTCTTCCGCGATGGACATCCAGGGTTTATCATATGCCATTTTCTCATAATCAATACTTCCTTCGAGAGATAAGCGCAGGACATCCGGCATGATATCGAGAATGTAGGTGGAAACCGTCTCTTCCTCGCTTCGTATGATCGACTCTATGCGCTGCATGAAGGTATAAACGCGGGCAAATAGTTCGGTTAATGCAGGGTCATTGGCGGGATTGACTGCTTCGGCGTGTTTTTCATCAAAAAGGTCGCCTATCCGGTAGTCGCCGAAATGTACTGTATACCAGTCGCGCCACGGTTCATGCCCGCCGTTGACGTTGTGAACAGTCTCGCTATCCGCAAGACGGTCGAAAGCATCCATCAGGGATTGCGTAGGCTCTTCTTTCAGTCCGCGTAGTAAAGCAACATCAAAGAGGAATGCAGCTTTCTCGAAAAACGCTTCGTGCATTTCCTTCACTCTGGCGGATAGGTCGCCAAGTACGGAGGGATCGGCGATACGGTCGGGGTACCTTTCATCCAGCATCGCGTTTAAGAGGCGGCAACAGCAAGCCACAGCCTCATAGGCGGCACCTCGGCGCAAGGCCGGTTCCCGCCGGGCGGGTCTGCCGATAGCAACCATTTCAGGATACAGCTTTGCCATGGCCCCCTCCGGTCACGCACCGAAGCGCAGCTTTTTTAATAGGCTCTCTTGAAGCGCCGACATCTGATCTTCATTCAGGAGTTCCGAGGTGGATAGTATTCTATCGTGGCGTAATCCGTCCAGATAATCTTCCCATACCTGCATCATAATTTTACGCTCTGGCAGAAATTCCGCAAAATTGTACGATGCGCGTACTTTATTTTTTGGCGTATGCGCCAGTTGGCGTTCGATGGCGTCAGAGTTCCAGATGTTCATTTCGTTCAAGCGGGTCGAAGCCATCGAGCGGAAACCGTGGCCGGTCATATCCTCTTTGGAATAGCCAAGCCGCCGCAGTGCGGCGTTAACAGTGTTGTCGCTCATGGGGCGGCTGGCAGTCCGGGCGCTCGGAAACAGATACTTACCGCTACCGGTCACTTTTTGGAGGTCACGGAGAATCGCCAAGGTCTGACTGGCCAGCGGGACGATATGCGGCGAATCCATTTTCATCCGCTCTTTCGGTATGCGCCATTCCGCTTGTTCAAGGTCAAATTCGGCCCATTCCGCGCCGCGTAATTCACCGGGCCGGACAAACACCAACGGGGCAATCTTGAGAGCGCAAGCGGTAATAAAATCGCCTTGATATTCGTCAATGGCTCGGAGCAAGCCGCCAATTTCGCGCGGTATGGTGATAGTGGCGTGGTGTTCGACTTTATGCGGGGTCAACGCTCCCTCAAGGTCCAGTACCACGTTTCGTTCGGCGCGGCCAGTGGCGACGGCATAACGGCAGACCTGCCCGCATATCTGCATAATCCGGTGGGCCAGTTCGTAGACCTGCCTATCCTCCAAGCGGCGTAAAACGGCCAGGACATCCGCCGCTTTCAGCTTCCCGATGGGATAGCGGCCTATATAGGGAAAGACGTTTTTCTCAAGACGGGCAATGACCTGTTTGGCGTGGCGATCAGTCCAATGGCTTTCCTTGTTTGGATTTTTACGGGTGGTTTGTTTCAAGTGCCACTCGCGGGCGACTGCTTCGAAGCTGTTGGCGGCGTTGGTGGCAGATACCTTCTTCATTTCCTGCTTATGCGCGGCAGGGTCGATACCCCGTGCAAGGAGTTCCTTTGCCTCGTCCCGGCGCTCCCGCGCCATTTTAAGGGACACGGCAGGGTACTGCCCAAAAGCTACCTGCTTCGCCTTTCCATCGTAGCGAAAGAACATCCGCCACAGCTTCCCGCCGGTTGGGGAAACCTGAATATACAGGCCACCTCCGTCCGCGTGTTTCTGGACTTTGCCGGTGGCTTTCAAGTTCACGATAAAGCGGTCGGTCAGCTTCATTGCAGGTATCCTCGCTTTTGCAGTTCCTATACCTGCAAAAGTACCTGCTGAAATAGCGATTGTCAAGGGAATTGGTGGGGTATAGTGGGTCGAAGGGTTACTCTTAAAACCAAGCCCGCTAAGACTTATGGGTCGTTAGCGGGCCTCGGCGTTGAATAAAATGGCGGAGAGACAGGGATTCGAACCCTGGG
>JAJQFC010000289.1 GCA_021201355.1 Planctomycetaceae bacterium
GGCGCATGACGTATTTCCCGGGATCGGAGACGAGGATGGAATTAAGTATGTAATCCTCGTAGGCGTGCCCGGCGATCTCCAGGCCGTTTTTCCCGATATGGTCGAACAGCTTCGGATAGAGCCGGCTCGGGCGGTCGAAGTCGCCCCGGCCGTAGGCGACGACGTAGAGGCCGGCTTTTTTCCTGGTTCGGGATGACGGGACGCGGAAATAGAGGCGGCGGGTGCCGTTCCATTTCCGGTCGAGAAGGCTTTTCTTTTCCACGACGCTCCCGAGGGGAAAACCGAAGGGAAGGCCGCGTCCGGCAACGTCGTTGTAGAAATCGATGAAGTTTTCCCTGGCGTTTTCCCGGCGGAAATCCCTGATCGGCGGGCCGAGGACGAGGGATTCGGCCGGAAGCTCTTTCAGGAGGACGCCGCCCTCCCGGCGGTCCCGGGCCATCTGGCCGAGGGTGTCGATTAGACCTGGGCCATGAGGCGCTTCTGCCTGAGGACGGCGATGGCCTGTTCGATTTTCGCCTTTTGGTCGATAAATATGGTGGCGATGCCTTCCGGCGTCCGCTCACCGGCGAGGGCTTTTATCTCCCGGAGCGGCATGCCGAGATCCTTCAGGGTCATAAGGAGATAGGCGGCCTCGAGCTGGTGGGCGCCGTAGTAGCGGTAGCGGTTTCCGGCCACCGCCTCCGGCTTCAGGATGCCGCAGTGGTCGTAAAAGATGAGGTTTGGCCGGGAAATTCCGGAAAGGCGGGCGAATTCGCTGATGGGTATGAGTTTTTTGCCCGTCATAACGGCTGTCCCTCCCGGAAAAATATTTTTCGTCCAAACCCGGCATATGGCTTGACTGTCAAGTTACTTTACAGTGTAAGATTATCCTCACGTCGGGGCAAGGGACTGGTTTTCCCCGTCCGCCGACACACCATAGTGGGAGGCATTGAAATGAGCGCGATTGAATATCGGGTCAGGGCCGGGAAATACCTCATGTTCGAACTGGCCGGCGAACGCTACGGCATCGACGCCATGCGCGTCGTCGCCATCATCGGCATCCAGCCGATCACGCCGCTGCCGCAGGCGCCGCGCCACGTCAGGGGTCTGACGATGGTGCGGGGGAAGGTGGTGCCCGTCATCGACGTCCGCCTATGCCTCGGCATGCCGGAAGCGGAAGAGACGGCGGAGACGTGCATTATCCTCCTGACGGCCGGGACGTCGCAGACCGGCATCGTCGTCGACCGGGTGCATAACGTCGTCGATATTGACGACCGGCAATTCGAAGACCTGAACGAAGGGATCGATACGGACGCCATTCTCGGGATCGCCCGGTTGGACACGACCATCGTCACCATTCTCGCCGTGGATGATATTATCACGTTCACCCGGGCCGGAATGCGGTAGCCGTTATCCGGCGGACCAGTGCGGTCCGTCCATATGTAACGCCGGTCAAAAAGAACTCCCCGCGTTACGGGCGCGGGGAGTCTTCGTTACTGTGCTACAGATGGATGGAGCGGTTGGAACCTTTTTATTCCCGGCACGACGTGGCGCCGAGTTATTTCGCTTCCTTCATCGCGGCGGCCAGGATGTCCAGCCCCTCGTCCATGATTTTGTCCTCGATGGTGAGGGGGTAGAGGAAACGGATGACGTTGTAGTAGGTGCCGTAGGTGAGGATAATCAGTTTCTTTTCAAGCGCTTTTGCCTGGACCTTTTTCACAAAGTCGGCGTCCGGCTCGTTCGTGCCGGCCTTGTAGAACTCGGCCGCCACCATCGACCCGAGGCCGCGCACCTCGCGGAGGCTCGGGACGTCGGCCTTGAGGGACTCGAGCCGGCTCTTGACCTTTTCGCCCAGCTTTTTCGAGCGGTCGCAGATCTTTTCCTCTTCAATGATGTCGAGGACGGCGTGGACGGCGGCGAGGCCTAGGGGGCTTCCGGGATACGTGCCGCCGAGGCCGCCGGGGCCGGGGGCGTCCATGATTTCGGCCTTGCCGGACAGGCCGGAAATGGGGAAACCGCCGGACATGGACTTGGCCATGGTGATGATGTCCGGCTTCGCCTCGTACTGCTCGGACGCGAACATCGTGCCGGTCCGGGCAAAACCGGACTGGACTTCGTCGTGGATGAGGATGATGCCGTTGTCGTCCGCCAATTTCCGCATGGCGCTGACGAATTCCGGCGGCGCGATGTTGAATCCGCCTTCGCCCTGCACGAGTTCATAAATGATGGCGGCGATGTTCTTCGCTTCGATGACGGTCTTGAAGAGATCCGTCAGGGCGTCCAGGGTGTCCTGGACCGAAATGCCGTGGAGGGCGTTCGGGAACGGCACGTGGTAGATGTCGCCGGGGAACGGACCGAAGCCGAGCTTGTAGGGCGCCACCTTGCCGGTGAGGCCGAGGGTGAAGTTGGTGCGGCCATGGAAGGCGGCGTTAAAGGCGATGACGCCGGGGCGGCCGGTCTTCGACCGGGCGACCTTGATGGCGTTCTCGACCGCCTCGGCGCCGGTGGTGAAGAAACAGGTCTTCGGTTTGCCGCCTACCGGGACAATCTTGTTCAGCCGTTCGGCCGCGCTGATATACAGTTCGTTCGGGACGATGGCGTGGCAGGAATGGGTTATCTTTTCCACCTGCGCCTTGATGGCGGCCTGGAACTTGTCATGGACGTGGCCGACATTGAGAACGCCGATGCCGCCGGCGAAATCGATGTAGCGGTTTCCCTCGACGTCCCACAGTTCGGCGTTCTTCGCCTTTTCCGCGTAGAAGGGGCAGGAGACGCTGACGCCCTTGGGGCAGGCTTCCAGCCTTCTCTTGGTGATTTCTTCGTTCTTCGACATTGCTGCTCTCCTCGAAAGGTAAGTGTTTCATGTGATGTATATTCGGGACGGCACCGCCGCCCGTGACCACGCGGTACTGTAAAAACCGCGCCCGTTCACGGCCGGGGCCGCTCCGGGGCGCGTCATGTATAGGATTACTTCCCGGTACTAACACTGTCCGTGCCGATGCGATACGGCCCGACCGGACGCCCGCCTACGCCTTACGATCCCACTTCAAATGCGGGCGGGAGTACTGGTCGCCAAATAGCAGGTATTCGCGTTCTTCCGGGGTGACGTCCTTGTAGGCGCTCTGGCTCTGGATGAAGAAGACGATGCCGAGAACAATCCAGCCGAGAACGAGCGCCCACTCGACCGGCAGTAGGGCGCCGGGGCCGATCGGCAGGTAGAGGTAGAGGAAGAACCCGGCCACCAGGATGGCCAGTATCCCCACCAGCGTGCCGGCCGGAACCAGGTACGGACGGGCCAGACCCGGTTCCTTCCGCCTGAGGGCGAGGAAGGACAGGGCGACCATGAAGTAGGCGACCACGGTGCCGAACGCCGAGGCGTCGACGAACCACACCAGGGACGTCTTGCCGAGAAGCGGCGACAGGGCGGTGATGGCGCCGACGAGAATGATGGCGGCGGTCGGCGTCTGGTACTTCGGGTGGACGCGGCCGAACGTCGCCGGAAGCATCTTCGCCCGGCCCATGCCGAACAGGACGCGGGTGGCGCCGACGATGAAGCCGTTCCAGCTCGTGAGGATGCCGCACATGGCGGCGATGATCATGAGTTTTCCAAAGACCGGATGGTTCATCGCATAGGCGAAGGAATCGGCCACCGGAATGCCGTCGCCGACGCGGACGTCCTGGGGCGCGGACAGGGAAATGCCGATTATCATAAGAATGTACCAGGCCGCCGCCAAACAGATGGACAGGATCAGGACCTTGGCAATCTTGTTAAGCGGGATGTTCATTTCCTCCGCCGCCTGCGGGATGACGTCGAAGCCGACGAACATGGCCGGAACCATGAGGATGACGGCGACGAGGCCGCTTGTCCCGGTGAACGTCGGCACCATGAAGGAGACGTCACCCTTGACGATGCCGCCCAAGAGGAAAAAGACGCCGCCAAGCGCCATCGCCAGCGTCGCCAGGGTCTGGAAGACGGCCGACTATTTGACGCCGCGGTAATTAATGTACGACAGGATAATCCCGCCGAGGGAGCCGACTATCACCCATGAAATGTAGACGTCGAATCCGGCCACCCGCCAGAGGTAGCCGGCCCGGGGGATTTCCCACAGGTAGTCGATGGCCGTCACCAGGGCCGGTCCTTCCCAGGCCGCGACGCCGACATAGGCGAAGGTAATCATCCAGCCGGTTATCCAGGCGCAGACGTAGCCGAGGCCCCGGTAGGAAAACACCAGTTCCCCGCCGGCGAGCGGCAGGGCCGGAGTCAGTTCGGCATAGGTCAGGCCGACAAAAATGCAGAGTACGGCGCCAATGACAAACGCGAGAATGGCGCCGGCGACACCCGCCAGTTCGACCCACTTGCCGGCCAACATGATCCAGCCCCAGCCGATCATGGTGCCGAAGGCGAGGGCCAGGACATCCTTCATCCCCAGCGCCCGCTTCAACTCCTGTCTTTCTCCTGCCATGAAAGTCTCCTCCATATACATTCTCTATTCACTCGGCCGCCAACCCAGTATCGGCAACCGTGCCAACCGTTTCCGCTTTTCCCGGACAGTGCCTTCCTCCCCCCTGGCGCCGGTGTGGAAACGGCCAACCGATCTGACGATACGGTGCCGTCAACCAACGGGGTTGGAAGCGGTTCAACATCCGGGAGGAGTTGAACCGGTCTGTGAAAAGTGTAGCGGAAAACAGGGCGAAGGCGATGAAAAAAAAATGCGGATTCCGTATTTGGATTCATCAATTGCCGCGCTTCGCTTCGTTTTCCGGAACGGTGTTTCTCTGCGGAAATACGGTCTTTGCCATGCGTTCGGTTGCGCCGCATCCGCCCCGGAAAGCAGCAGGGCTACTCTCTGTGGCATGGTTGCTTTGATGAGCCGCTTGCCGAACATGGCTGGCACTATGGTGGAGACCTCTAGGCCCTTATCACTTTCAGGCGTTTCGGTCGGCCGCTCTTTCCCGCCGGTCGTGAAAGAGCAGCCGCCAAACCGGCCGGGACGACGTCTCGTCCCGGCGATTGATCCGCCTATGGCCAGATGCCGCGGCTCTTCTTCGCTTCGACCACCCGCTTGACGGCGATAAGGTAGGCGCCGGTGCGGAGCGAGACGTTCTTGTCCTGGGCGATGGTGAACACTTCCTCGAAGGCGCGGTCCATGATCTCCTTCAATTTGGAATTGTTGTGCTCCATGTCCCAGGCCATGGACTGGATGTTCTGCACCCATTCGAAATAGGAGACGACCACGCCGCCGGCGTTGGCCAGGATGTCCGGGACGAGGATGACGCCCTTTTTCTCGAGAATCGGGTCGCATTCCACCGTGGTCGGGCCGTTGGCGGCTTCGACGATGAACTTCGCCTTGATGTCGTTGACGTTCGACATGTTGATCTGGTTTTCGAGGGCGGCCGGAATAAGTACTTGGACGTCCAGTTTGAGGAGTTCGTCGTTCGTAATGTGGTCGACGCCGGGCGCGCCGTAGGACTCGAGGAGCTTCCCGGATTTCAGGTGGGCGATAATCGCCGGAATGTCCAGACCGTCCTTACAGGCGACCCCGCCCGAGACGTCGCTGACGCCAACAATGGTGGCGCCTTCCTCGGCGAGCAGCTTGGCGGTGATGGAGCCGACGTTCCCCATGCCCTGAACGGCGACGGTGACGGTTTTGACGTCGACGCCGTGTTTGGCGAGGATGTTCTTGGTCGTGAACATGACGCCGCGGCCGGTGGCTTCGTTACGGCCGGGCGCGCCGCCGATCTGTACCGGTTTCCCGGTGACGACGCCGGGGACGGCGTAGCCTTTCATCATGGAATAGGTGTCCATGATCCAGCCCATGATCTCCGGGTTGGTGCCGACGTCCGGGGCGGGAATGTCTTTTTCCGGCCCGATAATCGGGAGAATCATGGCGGTGAAGCGGCGGGTGAGGACGCGGAGCTCCTCCTTCGACAGTTTGGTCGGATCGCAAACGATGCCGCCCTTGGCGCCGCCGTAGGGGATGTTGACGACCGCGCACTTGAAGGTCATCCAGGCGGCGAGGGCGCGGACCTCGTTCTTGTTGACGTTCCAGTGGTAGCGGATGCCGCCCTTGGCCGGTCCCCGGGAGGTCGAGTGCTGGACGCGGTAGCCTTCGAAGACATGGACGGTGCCGTCCGCCATGGTGACGGGGACGGAGACCTGAAGTTCCCGCTCCGGATACTTGATGGCTTCGTAGTCCTGGGGTTTGTACCCGAGGAGCTGCGCCGCGTTTTCGACAACCTGGAGGACGTTGTCATACGGATTGTAATTGGGATCAGACATTGGAGTGCCCTTTTCTTACAACAAAGTGTGAGGGTTTACCGAAACGCTTTCGGTACCGCCGTGGTGCAGTGGTGAAAATGTGACGATGGGCGCGACAGAACCGCCGATTGCCACTGTGCGGTGGCAACCTCTGTGTACATTGGATAAACGCACAAAAACGCATGCCGTATATATAGACTGGTAGACCGGACAGATGGTCGACACCGTGTCGTAGAGGACAGTCGAGTATTTACGGTGGAACGTATGGGCCGGAAACGTCTGTCGGAACATCAACTTTTACCGACGCCGTTGACGGGATGGATCGCTCCCGGCGAAGCGGTTTTTCAAAGGAAACGAAAGCCTGCACAAACGATGGATCGGCTTTGGGAAATCCATTGAAAGAGAGCACGGTTACTAAAATGGTAAAGAGAGTGCGTGGTGATTCGGACGCACAGGCGTGCGCAGATTACCGGTTACGCGTGGAACGGGGGAGGGGTGTACCAGGTCATGGTGAGGTAGTTGTGGCGCATTTTCTTTAGCCCTTCAAATTAGGGTGGATTCAATCACTATACGATATTTTCTGCACATTGCCAGTAAAAAAAGGAAGAATTTGTCGATTTTTAAACATTCTGTAAATCCCGCTAAAAAAACGAGTTGGCTTCCCGCCGAACCGGCCGGATGCGTCGCGGAACCGGTTCCGGAGCCGGAGGACGATCGCTCCGCCGCCGCTCCCGTTCCGCCGCGCCGGCCGGGCCGGGACGGACCGGAGATATTATTCCCTTGCACTTCCGGAAGGAAAGTGTTACAAAAACGGGCGGATTCCACTTTAACCGGAAAAATGCCCATGGCTCTTGAGATTCTAACCGAGAAACCCGAGGACGGCGTCATCGCGGTCTACGACTCCGGCCTTGGCGGATTGTCGATACTCCGGGAACTCGAGCGGCTGCTGCCGGACGAGCGCCTCCTCTATTTCGCCGACAATATCCATATGCCCTACGGGCCGAGACCGCTCGACGAGGTCCGCGGCTTCGCCCTCCTGATCGCCGACCATCTTCTCCATCTTCCGGCCAAAGCGGTGGTCGTGGCCTGTAACACCGCCTCCGCCGCCGCCCTTCATGCATTGCGGGAAGCCTATCCGAACGGGCTGTTTGTCGGCATGGAACCGGCGGTCAAGCCGGCGGCGGCGGAAAGCCGGAGCGGACGGGTCGGCGTGCTCGCCACCCAGGCGACGTTCCAGGGGGAACTGTTCGAAAGCGTTGTCGAGCGGTTTGCCCAGGATGTCGTCGTCGTCCCACAGCCGTGTCCGGGCCTGGCGGAATTTATTGAAAACCATCCGCCGGATCATCCGGTTCTCGATGCCATGGTGGAAAAGTTCGTTCAGCCGCTGATTAGGGACGGCGTCGACATGCTTGTCCTTGGCTGCACCCATTACGCGCTTGTCAAGGAGACGATACAACGGATCGCCGGACCGGACGTCACCGTCGTCGATCCGAGTCCGGCCGTCGCCCGGCGGACCCGGGCGGTTCTTGAAGAGGCGAAGCTGCTTCGGGAACGGGGACCGGGGGAGGTGGTTGTGACCGCGAGCGGTGAAACGGAGCGGTTTTCCGAAAACGCGTCTGTGCACCTCGGCCGGGCCGTCAAGGCCAAGGCGGCGCCGGTATTGTGGATTACCTGAATGATTTTTCGTGCCGTCCTTCTGGCCGCCTTCCAGGCGTATCCGCTGTTGTAACCATGATAAGTATCCATACTATGTAGTGTACCGCTTAAATGTACCGCGACAGCGGATTCGCATTGACGGTCAGAGGACCGGGATTTACATACAAATGGGCGGTTATTGACACGATTTATGCCCTTTTTTTATCGGACGTTGTAAATTTTATCGGAAATTGCTGAAAGGAATTGTGCGGTTTCGGCAATTCTCCCGTATGCGTCACGATGAACGGCGTGGTCGAGCCTTTTCAATCACGCCGGGAAACGCGCCGGTCTCCACGGAGGATGAAGCGGCGTTTCGTTACAGTTTATATATTGGCATGGATACCCTGACGGTAAGGCCCTGTGACGCCGGGCCGTTCGCTTTCAGTTCCGTGCTGCCAACGCAAGGGGATTTTGTGGCCATAGATTATCAGCGGATACTCCATGAAATGAACCGTCCGCGCCGCCGGCAGGGAACTGCGATGAAAAAACTCTTCGTTATTATCTGTGTCGCCATGGTGGTTG
>JAJQFC010000020.1 GCA_021201355.1 Planctomycetaceae bacterium
ACCGCATTCTCGGCCGGGATGCTCCGGCCGCGCATGCGGGTGGGGTGGTGGGGGTCTTGCGGGCGGGGGCAAGGGGGGGTGCCCAGGTTGTGGTTGTCGCCGCTTTCCTCCGTCTGTAACCAGTCGCTTTGCACCAGAAAGGAACGCGTCCGCACCGGGCCGGCGTCGCCTGACAGCCATAGACGGGTGACCAGCCAGCGGTTGGGTGCCAGGCGGTAGCGAATATCCTCGCCTTTCTCGTCCTGGACGCCGTGGGCGAAACAAGAAGGCAGGCTCCAGTGAAGATGGACGCCGGACTTCTGTTCGGCGGGAAGAAAAAGGCCGCTTTCCACCGAGGAAGTATCGCCCAATGAGGTGAAATCATAGGAAAAGCCGGAATACAAATCGAACGCCGGCGCCTTCCCGGCCTGGAACGCCCGCACCTGCAGAGGTATCAGGAGGGAAAAGCCCTCGTCCATGATCACGCCGTCTCTAAGGTGAAGGGCAATTTCCGGACGCGATTTTCTCCTGCCTGGCGCGTCTGGACCTTAGCCGTAAAGGAAAGCGTGGTGGGGCCGAAAGAGATGGCGGCGCCTTCCAAGGTGTCGAACTTCACCACGCCGATCATCTCCGACGCCAACGGCTTCGCATGTGCGACCGGCGAACCCATGATGGAATAGGTGAGAACGGCAGCCTCGATTGCATCGATGACGAATCCGCTGTTGGCGGTCAGGGTGAAGCAGAGGTCGTTCAGAAATGCCTCCTTTTTCGGACCAGCGCCACCGGAAACGGCGAGGTTGTAGGCGTAGTGGGGGGGCCAAAGCTTCGGCCGCGTTCCAGACGTGAATGGAGAGCTGCGTTCTATTTCCGCCTGACAGGATTTCTTCCGAAGCACTGTCGGACGGGGCGAGACTCGTCTGGCTGGCGTCCTCCGGGCCGGCGAAATTATTAAGTTCTTCGGGCTTATTCGCTCTCCATGACGCGGTGGCGAGGTAATCCGCCACTTCGTCCGGGACGATGTTAAAATCGAATTCGCAACGGTCTCCATAGGTTTCAGCCGCCTTTATCTCGCGCGACGGGTTGGTGGATTCGACCGCCAACTTCAGTATGCCGGAGGGCGGTTCTTCTCCTTCCGCGAAGGTGACTGTCACCCAGAGATGAATTTTATCGTTATCCTGGTATTCGTAGTCGATGGTTAATTCGGGTTTGTTCATTGATCGTCTCCCGACGTGGCCGAGTAATAGTCTTTTTTGAATTTGTAGAGCATGGTGGTAAAGGAGAAAAACTCGGCGTATCGTTCGGGCGTCGTCTCCTTTGTTTCGTCACCCTTCACCATACGCTCATAGAGGCTGGCCGCATCGTAGGAAAAGGAGGCGGAGGGGAAATTTTGCGACCATTCAGTCTCAAGATCCGTAAAGGCGGTTCCGGCCAGCGAGTACAGCTTCAGGAGTTTCTTATCCATCAAATATTCCCAGTCCGTCTGGTTGAAATCCTTCCCTCTGCATGCGCATAAAAACATCATCATTGACCGTGCCGCAGTGGTGAAACGCTCGGCATTGACCCGAGTTTTGCTGCCGCTGTATTGAATTAAATCGCGGTTTTTCGGTAATTCGGATTCGTCAAGCGGAAAAATATAGGCGCAACGGACCGCACTGGCGTGAAAGGCAGGACCGATCTGCTGCAATCCGGCCGGGAGTTCCTCATAATCCTCCAACTTCTTGAAGTCGTATTCTCGGTAAGGAGGATAGTCTGCGGTGATGTCCCATCCTTCGTTATCGATCACCTTCTGCATCCGGCCAAGATTACGCCAATCCCGCACGGGAGAGAAGCGCTCGTGCAGCATGCTGTCGGCCAGAAGGTGGAGCGCCAGGCCAATTTTCTGCTTCACCGGCTGGTCCAACTTGCCTTTTTGATTCCGCGCCTCCTCCGACACCAGATGCAGATATGTTTGCAGCCATTGCGAATTGAACCTGACCACCTTTTCCTTCTCGCCCATGGGGAAATGGAAGGGACGCAGTACATCCTGGATCATGTCGTAGTCATCCGCTTCCGCCCGGATATCTGCGGCGTCGGGAGAAAAGCGCGGTTTTGGTTTGTTGAGTTCGGCGTTGTCGTACCATTTTTCCATGGCTGACGGAATGATGGGCACCTCAAAGCCGTCTGCCACCGGACGGCATACGGGAGATAAATCCGCTGTGACCTGGTCTACAAACACACTGCCTGTGGTGGCATTGTCGGCGAGGTACTGGCAGTATGCCGCAATATCCTGCGCGTCCTCGGGTAACAGCAACTTGTCGCGTGTCGACAATGCCTTGATGGTGAAATAATGGAGGGCGAGGCTTTCCGGGCAGTCGGAGCATACGAATACCGGCGGTACGGGCGGGGTGTCGAAGACGGCGTTGAGTTGGGATCGGAGTTGGTTGCCGGCGTTCGAGACCCGGTAATTCGGACGGCTTGAACCACGCATCAACTGCTGTAGCGCGGAATCGCCCACCAAGAGATTATTCGCGATGATGACGGATTCCCGGTGGAACTGGAAGTTATAGACCGTGTCGTGGTACTCCACCGACTCTATCGCTTCAACCCCGGTCAGAATCTCCTCCCCGGTCTCAGGGTCCCAGGCCCAAACCCGGTCGCCCTGCCTAAGGTCGCGGGCGGCTTTGAGGCCGGCCTGGGCCAGCACGGCGTGATCGCCGGTGAGGTGAAGGGTGCCGACAGACGTGACGAGAGAGAGGAGCGTCGCCTCCATCCCGGTGGAAATGTCCTGGACTACGGCACGGTCGTGCCGGGTCAGCAGGGTGTCGCCTATGCGGACATCGCGCGCAAGGACAGATCCCTCCGGCGTCCTTAGGAGCGTATCGCCGGCCAGACAGCCCCACTGGTAGAAAAGCCGCTTGACGAGGACGTTACATTCGCCCGGGTCGCTGGGGTTTTTAATTGTGGTATCGAAGCGCACGAAAACCGTAGTGGTCATCGCGAAATACTTTCCTTCCTCCGGAGATTTGTGCTTGGTGTTGAAAGAGAGTCGAGCGTAAAAATCGCTGTAGGTGGAAGTGTTTAACCACCCGTCCTGAGTCAGGTCGCACTTCCATTCCTCGGGAAAAGTGAGGTGCAGGCCGGTGACCTCGTGTTCCGGAATCTCGGGAATGGTGGTGATTTTGATTTGCTTCCAATCCACGATGAGCCGGGCCTCGCCGCCCGACATCGGTTTTTTCTCCACCGTATCGAAGCGGGACATGGTTATGACAGGATCCTGGTTGTCGTCCAGGTAGGTACCGCCCGGGGGCGCGTAGAAAAATGCGTCATTGCGCAACTCCACCGCTATGTCGAATTTGATATGTACCGGCATATGGGTTTGGTGGGGGATTTTGACATTGTACTCGTAATCCGGCACCTTCGTCGCCCAGGCACGGTTATAGGAAACGCAAATATAGTCGTCAAAATTTCCCTGTTGGTTTTGCCGCTCCGCCAGATGGACTTGAGTCGGGTGATAAAGGGTGATCTTTTTGATGTCGGTAAGGGTGGAGCTGCAGTAATCAATGGACACGGCTAACCCGCCGTTAAAACGGGGAGCGCCGCAGTCATCTTCGGAGACGGACCAGAACCTGGCGGCGGTTTGGTAGCCGTGCCAAAGGCCGTAGTGCTTGTCGCCCACCTTCGTGCTGACGAGCGCGGAGAAAACGTTGCCATCCGGGTCGACGGTTACACCTTCGTCGTAGATGGCGCGCTCAAGATCGAGATCGATGATGGTGGATCTGATTTGGAGCCTGGGCACATTGTCGACGTAGGTGGCCCACGGCATGCCGCTGACGTGGAAGCAATCCTTGCCTTCCTCCGTGGCCTGCCTGATGCCGACGTCGCGGATGGTCTCCGAGCTGACCAGTCCTCCGGCGGATAAAACGCGTGGTGGTATTTCGCGTCGCTTGTGTTTTTGTGCAAGAGAAAGGATGTCTGGCGCACGTCGGCTCAAGCGATTGCGCCCGCCGAATTCCTCCAGAAAAAACTCGTAATGCATGGGGTCGGCCATATCAAGGACAATATGTCCGGCGTTTCCCTTGGCGGACTTGATAAGGAGCGCTTCCAGGTCGGTGAGCGGTCTCATGCGGGGTATACCTTTCTCTAGGGAATGCGTGCCAGGAAAAGGCGAGTATTTCTACAGCCAGGGGTAGTTTTGGCGAAATTGCCGAGGGATGAATTATTTACTATTACTGTACATTGCAAAATAATAAACGTCAATTTTTTTTACAAAAATTTTATTATTTCGCGTTTAATTTATTTATGGTGTACATTAAACATACCAGAATAGCCGGCCATGAATGTACATAAACTCTTAATTTTTCTTTTCACCCTATTTGAGGAGTAAACATGCGATACGAACTATCCGCACCGAGTGAAGAACTCGCGTTTAACGCCCAGGCCGCCCTGACCTTTACCCTCATTAATACTAACCTCGTCGCCTTGTTCAAAAAAGAGGGTTCCACCAACACCTTCCTTGTCCTCCCCACCGACAAGACGCCCTCCGGCGGCATGAGCATCAAGGACATGGTCGCCGACATCAACAAAATGATGAAAGGCTACGATCCCAAGGCGGCCGAAATAAAAGACACAGATGTTGTCGCGGCCGTCAAGGACGCGGAAGAGGCAAGCAAAAAGTCCGGCACCGAAAATAAAGACTCCAACGTGGACTACCTTGCCCTCCGCGTGGAGCTGCGCCAGGCATTCCTCTATCTCCAGACCGGAAAGAAGGTCGAATACGCCTTCGAAATCGACGTCGACGCGAGCGAACTCTTTCCCAAGGACGTCACCTTCTTCAACGTCCGAAAACTTGCCGTAGGCTTCTGGAACACCAACCGCAAATCCATTCTCGAACGCATGGGCTTCGCCGACTTCGACGCCTATCTCGCCGTCGAGTAGGCCGATGGACAATCCAGGGAAGGACGGGGACGCCAAGGATGAGGAAGAGGTACGGCAGGACGGTTTCAAAGGCGAGGCCGGATTCGTCGATGACGCTGTCCGTCAGGTAGCCGATGGCGAGGGGGGTGACCTGGCTGAGGCCGGCCGACACCAGCATCATGACGGTGATGGCGACGAATCCCAGTTTATGGGAGCGCCCGAGAAGCCTGTACAGTTTGCCGCAAAGGTGGCGGAAGGTCTGGTGGTTTTCCATAGCATCGGGCTCGCGGGTTGACTGATGGTGGCGCGATTATGTCGCCTGAGAACCGGGCGGCGGGAAGTGGTTCGCCATGTCGACAATCACTTCGCCATCCAGCGTTTCCGCTCGTCCTTGTCCATCTTTTCAATAGCATAGCGAAGCGCCGTCCGGGGCAAGGCGGTATGGTGTTTCGCGAGAAAACGACGCAGCGCCCCGGTATCCTTTTTCCCGGCTTCCCGGAGCATCCAGCCGCTCGCCTTGTGCATTGAGATCGTGCGGGTGGGACATGAAATATTCGGCCAGCCAAAACACTTCATCCAGATGACCCCGCCGAATCCGCGCATAGGTCGATACCATGGCGGCCCGTTCGCGCCAGAGCTTTCCACTATCCGCCCAGCGCCGGAGAAAGTCCCGGACCGCGTCCGGCGGCGTCTCCAGGACGTCCCAGTACGGCCCCATGATATCATAGACGGACAGGTCGACGAGATCCCAATTGTTGGCCCGGTCGAGATGGGTGTCGTAAAGCCGGACTACCTTTGCAAGGCCGTCGGCAGCGCGGCAGCGGCCGAGGCGGGCGGCATCGTCGCCAAGGAGCAGGAAACCGGCCAGCCGCACCTCGTGCCATTCCGAGGCGAACAGGGCGGCGTAATCCTTGTCGGTCAGGGTATTCCGGTAGTCCCGGATAATGCCGCGCGTCACCGGCACCTTGATGCCGAGGAAACGGTCGCCCTCGCCGTACTGCCCGGGACCGGTCTTGAAGAAACGCATCAAATGCGCCGCCTGGGCCGGATCGTGCCGGCTAGTCAGTTCGGCGATAAGCTGCGACGATGCCGATCCGGATTTTCCCGTCACCGACTTTCCCGCCACACCATCCCTCCGTCACACCGCGCCTCGTGCCGCTCGAAACTATTGTAAAGCGATCCCGGCCCCGTTTGGATCGTCAAATCCGGCACTCGGCGCCTCATCCGCCCGGAAACACCGGCCGGAAACAATCCTGCCGCCGCCTTTTTCCCGTCGTCGATAGACGTTACCAGGAAGGCATTATTTCTCGGCTTCCTGTTCTTTTCCCGGCTTGACGTAGAGAATCCGCCCGCAGCCCTGGCAGCGGCAGCTCTTGACGTCGTGGCCGATATGGACGGTGTTCATGACGTTGGAATTCTGCCGGATAAAGCAGGACTGGCAGATTCCGTCCATCGACATCTCGGCGATGGGATCGCCCTTGGTCCGCTTCAGCGCCATGTCGTAGGCCTGGTAGGCGCCGGCGTCGATTTCCTCCACCCGTCTCACCGCCGCCTTCCGCTCTTCAAGCATGGCGGCGTGTCGAGATTTGATGCCGGCTATTTCCTCCTGGGCGTTGTTCCGGATGGTGGTGAGCTTCAGGTCCTCCTCGCCGATGCGGTTATGGCATTCGGCGACCTTTTCCCGGAGTTGGTCCAGGTCCGTCATGTTCGAGAGGACGGAGGATTCGTGATCGTCGACGCGGATCTTCAGATCCTTGATGCGGTCGGTGACGATACGGAATTCCCGCTGGTTTTTAATGCTCTTCAGCTTCCGTTCCTGGTCGGCCACCTCGGCCTCGGCGGTGCGGATTTCCATGTTCAGGCGGTCGGCGGCGAAGACCTTTTCCTTGATCGCCTCCTCCACCTTCCGCGCCTGTTCCCGGGCATTTTCAAGCGCCTCCTCCTGGGCCGCCACCTCCCGCGTCACCTCCTGCAACCGGAGTTTCCCGCGCACAATCCGCCGGTCAATCCCGTTCAAATCAAGCATGGCCTGAATCAAATCGCTCATCTGCTGCTCTCCCGCTCTTTCGTTGCCCGGAAGCCGCCCGCGCACGGCGCCGCCGTCCGTCCCCGGCGTCATGCGCTGTCCTGCCGCACGGCTTCTCCTGAAAAATGATGGGCGGGGGATAAGCCCCCGCCCATGTCTACCAATAGAATTACTCCCGCATACTGACGCCCATCGCCCGGAGCTCCTGTTTCATGTCCCGGGGCGAGCGGCCGTCGATGTGCGCCATGGACGCGATAAGTGCCGCGTCGGCGCGTCCCGCCGTGAGCGCGTCTCGCAGGTGCTCGATAATGCCGGCGCCGCCCGACGCCACCACCGGCACCGGCACCGCTTCCGCCACCCGCCGGGTGATCGGGAGGTCGTAACCGTCCCGGGCGCCGTCGGCGTCGATGGAGTTGAGGCAAATTTCCCCCGCCCCCAAGTCGACCGCCCGCCTGGCCCAGTCGATAACGTCCATCCCGGTCGGCGTGCGGCCGCCGTGGATAACCACCTCGCAGCCGCTTGGAAACCGCGCGTCACCCGGCCGCTGTTTCGAATCAAGCCCGAGAACGATGCACTGATTCCCAAACTCCCTGGCGCCCTCCCGGATTATGTCCGGGTTTTTCACGGCGAGGCTGTTCAGGGAGACCTTGTCCGCCCCGGCCAGAAGCGCCGACCGCATGTCGGCGATGGACCCGAGGCCGCCGCCGACGGTGAACGGAATAAAAATTTCCGCCGCCACCTTCCGGACGACGTCGATGTCTATCGGCCGGCCTTCCGCCGAGGCGGTGATGTCGTAGAACACCATCTCGTCGACGCCTTCCTCGTAGTACTTCCGCGCCAGCCCCACCGGATCGCCGATGTCCCGGTTGCCGACGAATTTGACGCCCTTCGTGACCATGCCGTCACGGATGTCCAGGCAGATAATAAGCCGTTTCATCAGCATGACGCACCGTCCCAACCGAGAAATCTCGCCAGAATGTCCAGCCCCGCCGGACCGCTCTTTTCCGGATGGAACTGCGTCGCGAACAACGACCCGCGCCCGGCAATGGCTGTGAAGTTGCCGCCCGCGTAGTCGGCGTAGCCGTACACGACGCCTGCCTCCCGCCCCGGCGCGGCGGCGCCGTGCCGGACGGCCGCGTCGTCCCAGCCCGGTTCAACAAAATACGAATGGACAAAGTAGAAATCCGCCCCGTCCACGCCGTCCGTCAGGAGCGGATGTTTATGGGGGAACGTCACCCGGTTCCAGCCCATGTGCGGCACCTTTTCCGAGGGGTCGGTCGGCGTGAATTTCCGGACCGTGCCCGGGAGCAGCCCGACCGCGTCGACGCCGCCGTCCTCGTCGGACTGGTCGAACAGGAGCTGCATGCCGATGCAGATGGCGAGCACCGGTTTCCCCGCCGCCACCGCGTCGCGGAGCACCGCATCGCACCCCCGCTCCCGCAGGTTCCGCATGCACTGGCCGGCGCTGCCGACGCCGGGGAAACCGATCCGGTCCGCCTTTCGCGCCTC
>JAJQFC010000149.1 GCA_021201355.1 Planctomycetaceae bacterium
CCGCATCACATTCAGTTCCGTGACCGGTTCGGCGACGGCGAGCGGCAACGGCGTCATATCCATCCCGGCCGAGAACCCGATTACGCTGACGGGCGACAACACCGCCGACTTCCGGGCCCAGGGCACCATCCATGCCAATCATACCCTGAACATGCGGGTCATGGTGGCGGGTAAACTGGAAAACCTTATCGGTTTCACCCTGCCGAACCTGATTCCGAGCCTGCGCACCGGATCGGACACGGACAGGAACCGCTTCATGTCGCAGATGAACGCGAACGCCGCCCGGGGCCATTACGGCGTCGACATAACGGGCAGCTTTGAAAATATCGACATCAGCGGCATCGGCGCCCTGGCCGACCGGTTCATCGCCGACATGGCCCTGGCTATCGGACCCGGGCAGATCCTCGGCGGCATTTTCGACCTGGCCAAGGACGGACCGGAAGCGCTCCTCAACCTCGGCGGCAGCGCCGCCGGCGCCCTGCTGAACCCCGGCGAGACCCTGAAGAATGCGCCAGGCAATATCGTGAACGCTCCGGAAAACGTCATCCGCGGCCTCGGCAGCGCCTTCGGCCTCGGCGGCAGGAACAGTGCGGAACAAACCGAATCGCAGTCCAACGAAAGCGACGCCTCCCGAAACGCCCGCCAGGCCGAACGGGTGGTTCGCGGCCTCGGAAACATTTTCGGCGGCAGCCGGAATTCGGAAAGCGACGCCGACGAACCGAGGGGCCTCCTCCCCTTCCTGCGGTAACGCGCACCAGGACATCACAATGACATGACACGCGCGCGCCGCCTCCCGTTGGAGGCGGCGTTTTTATTGGTACCTGACACTATTTGTACGCGTGCACACCAGCGTAAACCCGGCCGGGCTTGGCTGGTCCGGCCGGTGCTTTTTTTCCTGGCGGGACGGTCGTTTTACTTGCACTATCGTCCGAAATGGTATAGACTGCAGCAGTTCCGTAGGATTGAATGAAGTTTCGCGGTATTCCGAACAAATCGCCGGGCGCACTCGTGCCATCTGTGTACGGGTGGTTTTCCACACGGCCGGAAAAACCCCGTTCCCTGCGCCTTCGGCGGCCTGTTTCGAATCGCTACGGAATGGCTCCATACCACGACCAACCATGTAACGACAAACCGTGCCAGCGTCTCCCGGCAACCGTGCCGAGGCTGGCGGTGGCATAGAGGAATTCGTGCAAGGCGGTCCAGGCGGAGGATCGCATTTCGCACACCTGAATGGTCACGTTTCCCGGAGAGACTCCCATGAAAGTTATTCTTCTTGGCCCACCCGGCGCCGGCAAAGGGACGCAAGCCAAATTCATCTGCGAACAGTTCGACATTCCCCAAATATCCACCGGCGACATGCTCCGGGCGGCGGTGAAGGCGGGAACGAAACTCGGCCGCGAAGCAAAATCGGTGATGGACGCCGGGCAACTGGTCTCCGACCATCTCATAATCGAACTGGTCAAGGAACGGATCGCCCAGCCGGACTGCGCCAGGGGATTCCTTTTCGACGGTTTTCCCCGCACCCTCGCCCAGGCCGAGGAAACGGAGGCGGCCGGCGTCGAAATCGACGCGGTGGTGGAAATCACCGTCCCGGACGAAATCATCATCGACCGCATGTCGGGCCGGCGCATCCACATGGCCTCCGGCCGGACCTACCACATAAAGCACAATCCGCCGAAAATCGACGGCAAGGACGACGTCACCGGCGATCCCCTTATCCAGCGGGCGGATGATCACGAGGATATCGTTCTCCGCCGCCTCGAGGAGTACCACCGGCTCACGGACGTCCTCTCCGGCCACTACCAGGCGCTGGCGGCCAAGGCCGGCAAGCCGAAGTTCATCACGGTGGACGGAACGGACAAGATTGAAACCATTACTAAAAATATCATCGCCGCCTTGTCGAACCTCTAAAAAAATGTCGTTCCGGTGGTTCATTCAGGGTTATGTTGACAAAAAGGCTCTTCGACCGCAAAGTCAAAGAGCCTTTTTTTTCGATACCGATGGGACGTCGGAACAGGATTATTCAAACTTGTCTTCGACGTAATCCTTCACTTTTTCCCAGGCGCTCCGGTTGTCGTGGGCCGGGTCGACGGGACGGTTGTGGTGGTCGAGCCGGTGGTGTTCCGCCCGGGCGTCAGTCCGGGCATCGACCCGGTTGTCAAGACGATCGACGGGCCTGGCGCCGATGGCCGGGTCGGCCGGCGCGCGCGGTGTGGCGGCGGCGCGGTCGACGGCGGCGGATTCCATGTGGGTGGCGTTCTTGTCGGCGACGTCGACGACGTGATCGTAGCGGTCCTTGGCGGTTTCCTTGACGTCGGCGTGGGCGTCCTTGATCGCGTCCTTCTTGTATTCGTAGTTGTCCTTGGCGTTGTCGACGCGGGCGTTATAGACGTCCTTCGGAGCGTTCTTATCGACCGAGTACTGATCCTTGGCGGCATTGACTTCGCCCTTGTATTCCTGCTTGCTCTGGTCGACGACGGCGTTGTAGTCGTCCTTCAGGGCGTTCTTCACTTCCTTGTAGTCCTGACGGTCGACGGTCGGGTCGTTCTTGTAGGCGGCCTTGGCGGCGTTGACGCCGGCGTCGTATTCCTGCTTGGCCATATCCTTGACGTCTTTGTATTCGGCCTTGGCCTGTTCCTTGGTCTGCTTGTACTCCTCTTTCGGCACGTCCTTGACGGCGTTGTAATCCGCCTTGGCGTGGCGCTTGGCCGCGTCGAGGTCGTTTTTGACGGCGTCGATGGCGTGGTCTTTGCTGGTATCCGCGATGTCTTTCACTTCCTTGTAATCTTCCTTGGCGGCGTCTTTTACCTCGCCGTAGGTGGGATTGACGGGACCGACGGAACCGTCGGGGTTTCTCATGATTGCCATGGCTAGCTCCTCTAATGCAATAGGTACATTTACTCTCAAATGGGCCCAATTCCGCCTCTATAGTAACTCTGTTGTGGAAAATGCCCGTCTCCTTCACGTCATTTGTTAATTATAACCATGGACCGCGTTAAAATGGTTTGGTTCGCCGGCGCGGTCGGACGGATCGCGGTGCGGACGATTTTCAGAGCAGGCAATGGCGCTTTCGACCGATAATAAGGAGGTACAGGTATTCAATTACTATGGAGTAAATCTCGGAAGCGGCGTTTTTCCGATTGCCCGGGCAACGGGAATCGTATATACTTTTCGCCTTCACTGATTGGTCACAGGTAAAATGGAGGGTGGCATGTCTCGGCGTTTTCCACTGTATATCGTCATGTGCGTGCTTGCCGTTCTGATTACGGGATGCGGCAATCCCATCAAGAGGCCGCCGGCCAACGTCTTCCCGGGCAGCAAGGAATACGAGGACCGGATTGCGACCTTCAAGATAACGCCGAAGCAGGCGTACGACATCGCCCACGAAGAGGCGGTGACGGACAACAAGCTCCAGTTCCTGTCCAGAAAACCGACGGTGGTGGTGAAACGCTGGTACGTCTTCAGCATGCCGCAGGGAAGCGGAGCCTCGCTACAGGGCTACCACGTCCACGGCGACACCGGGGAAGTGCGGTTCCATGCGGAAAAGCGCACCGTCACCGGCCGTAACTGACGGGCGCCACTCTTCACCATATAAAAAAATCGTTCCCTTTTTCCGGGGAGCGATTTTTTTATATGCGTACAGGTCGGGGTGGAGCGTTTTACAGTGAATGCGAACCTTCCTCTGCGCTGTTCGGGGTAATCCAGTTCTATCCGTACAACGGAGCGGACAGCCAATCACTATTTAAAAACGCTATAACAACGTGCCGGGCGACGCCCGGTTCTCCCCCGCCACGTTCCAGCCCTGCGGCGCCAACTTGCGGCCCATCGGCGTTTTCACCAGGTAGCCTTGCCTGATCAGGTATGGTTCGTAGACGTTTTCCAGCGTATCTTCGGTCTCGCCGACCGTCACCGCCAGGGTCTTCAGCCCGACCGGGCCGCCGTCGTGCCTGGCCAACGTCTCCAGGAGGCGGCGGTCCATCTCGGTGAGACCGTTCGCGTCGACCCCGAGCATGCGGAGGGTCTCTTCGGCGACGTCCTTCCCGATGATGCCGTCACCCTTCACCTCGGCGACGTCCCGGGCCCGGGCGAGGAAGCGGTTGGCGACGCGGGGCGTCCCCCTGGCCCTTCCGGCCAGTTCCACCGCCCCTTCGTCCGTGAGGCCGACGCCGAGGATTTCGGCCGAGCGGCGGATTATCTGTTCCAGTTCGGACGGCGCGTAGTAGTCGAGCCGTTCGAGAATGCCGAACCGGGCGCGGAACGGCGCGGTCAATAGCCCTTCCCGCGTCGTGGCGCCGATGAGGGTGAACCGGGGAATGGAAATATGGTAGCTCCGGGCATGCATGCCGGCGTCGAGGACGATATCGATGGACCAGTCTTCCATGGCCGAATAGAGGTATTCCTCCACCACGGACGACAGGCGGTGTATCTCGTCGACAAAGAGGATGTGGCCTTCCTTCAGATTCGACAACAGCCCGGCGAGATCGGCCGGCCGTTCGAGGGCGGGGCCGGAAGTGACGTGGGACTGGGTGCCGAGTTCACTGGCGACAATCCCGGCCAGGGTGGTTTTCCCAAGGCCGGGAGGGCCGGAAAAAAGGATATGATCAAGCGGTTCGTTCCGCTTCTTCGCGGCCTCGATATAGATATGGAGGTTGTGCTTGAGCTGGGTCTGGCCGGGGAAATCGGCGAACTGTTTTGGCCGCAGCCGGTTTTCGAACGGCTGGTCCTTTTCGGTACTGAAGGCGTCGGATGACATACGCGGTTCCTTTGTGGCGGCCCGAGCCACCGGCCGCGTTATGGAAATAACCTCCGGCCGCCGCCGGAGGTTACTAAAAATACTGACGCTTGACGGCCGCTTACACACATTCCAGACGGTGTTGCGTCCTCGCCGTACACACTTCCCCGGCCATCGCCAGGGAAGGCGGCGAAGGGTTCTAGAACTGGACGTCCTTAATGTCGGCATCGGCCAGCGGCGCGTCGATAAGATAGGCGGCGTCCAGGTAGCCGGCGCCGTAGCGGCTGTCGCCGAGATCTTCAATCTCGACCGAATAGCCGGGCGGCGGGCGGTCGTACCCCATGAACGACTTCGGGCTGAGGTTGAAGAAGACGCCGTGGTCGTCGGCATTCCGGTCGCGGACATAGCTCAGGCTCATTTCGAACGTGTCAAGGTCGCGGAACAGGGTCACCCGGTATTTGTTGAAGCCGTGACGGACGCCGTCCTTTTTGGAGCGCCAGTCCTCTTCGCTGTCGCGCCATTCGTAGGCGACCGCTCCTTCCAGGGAGTAGCGGCTGGAGTCGTTCCACAATTTCGTCCTGACCGCCAGGTGGGTCTGGGACGACGGATCGGCATCCGGGTAGCGCCAGTAGCGGCCGCGATAGTGGTAGTGGGTGGCGTAGGTGCGGACATAGTTGTTGATGCGCCAGTCGGCGGAGACGATGGCCCGGTTGGCCGAACTGTCGTCGATGTCGTAGTCGACGCTGCCGGAGAGGGTCAGGTGATCGGTCGGCCGGTAGATCAGGTCGACTTCCATTTCGGAATAGCGCTTGTCGTTGTTCAGGGATATCCGGTCGTCCCGGCGCGGGTACTGGTAGAGGGCGACGTTGAAGTCGAGGACGTCCTTCTGCGGCACGTCGGCCGTGGTCGAGGCTTCGTAGTTGCGGCGCTGGAGTTTGGTGTGGAGTTCCAGGCCGTAACGGCGCATGCGGCTGTAATCGTCGTACGAGTCAATCATGAAGAGGTCGCGGCGGCCGTCCAGCTTCGGCTTCGAATTCTCGGTATAGGTCAGGACCGGTTCCGTCGTCAGGCGCCACTGTTCGTTTGCGCCGAAGTACGTGTACATGCGGGTGGACAATTCGGCGCCAAACGGCACCGCCGTCGACCAGCCGCCGTCATCCCTGGGGTTCTTGATATGATCCGGCGTCCAGACGTTGTACATCCAGTCCGCTTTATCCAGTGCAGCCATTTCGGCTTCGGTGCGGTATGTTGGCCGGTTGGTCTTCGAATAGTATGCGGTCCGAAGGCCGACCCACGGCTTGAACGTAAAGGCATCCCACATTTTGATCGGGGCCTCGACCCGCATCTCGTTAAAGCCCCGGAAAAAGGTTCCGTAATTATCCTGATCGTACAAGCGGCTGATGGAATGGCCATAAATCGGGTCGTAATCAAATAGGCCGCCACGGTAGCCCGTATAGTTCCCGCTATCGTCGAACGCTTGGCTATAATGGGTGTATTTGAATTCATCCTCGTCGTAACGCTTATTGACAACGCCGAGGCGGAAGTCGTTCTTGAAGAAAAGCGGCAAGTCGCCAATTTGCATGCCCGGGACGGTCAGCCTCAGTTCCGGCAGGTATTCGGCCTGGTTCTCCCACTTGTTCGACAACCGGGACGACGCCACCAGTTCCAGTTCCCAATGCTTGTCGAGGCGGCGGATGTTGATGCTGTTTTCCGGCTCCTTCTCGTTCCAGTAGCGGTCCGGGTCGTAGTCCTTCAGGTAGTCCCGGTCGTGGTAGAGGTGGGCCTGGGCCCGGACGTCCCAGACGTCGTTCAACTGCTGGTAGTGTTCCCAGTCGATTGCCCAGCGGAAGTCGTGCCGGTACAGGGACGGCGACCAGTTGCTGGCCCGGTCGCGCCAGATGCGGTCCTCGTTCTCGTCGATGGCGCGCTCATAATCGCGGCTCTTCGAGGTGAAGGCCTCCCAAACGCCATATACCTTTAGTTTGCCGAGGGACTCGAGGTAGCCGGCCTGGTAGGTGGTCTCGAGGCCGACACCGACGCCGCGGCGGCTGAACAGGTCGAGGTCGAAGATTATCTTGTCGGACCGGAGATAGGCGTTTGGCCGTTCCTGAAGGCGCCAGCCCCACTGCGACCGGAAGAAGAAGCCGTAGTCGCTGGTGTGGCCGCCGGATATCCGCATCCACGGCCAGTCGTACTGGAGGTCGCGGATGAGGTAGGGGAAGTAGAGGACCGGCATCTTGCCGATGCGGACGGTGTTGTGGTAGGACTCGATTTTCTCCCGATTCCGGTAAAGGGCGGCGGGCGCATGGAAATACCAGTGCGGACGAGTAAAGCCGCTCGGGGAAATTTTGGCGTCGATGAGTTCGAAGGTGTTGGCGTCGTGAGCGCGAAGTTCGGAAGCCTGGACATACATCCGCTTCAACTGGCTGAACCGCCCGCCGTCCGTCTGGTCCGGGGCGTCATTGAGGGAGCGGCTGTTCGACATGGACACGGACGGCTGGTCGTCCAGGAAGTCGCGGACCGGCAGTTCGACGTCCTGCCTGTCCATCCGGATGCGGATGTTTTTGGCCAAACCCTGCCATTCCTGGTAATTAAAGGTTAGCTGGTCGCAGTAGAAGGCGTTGCCGCCGGCTTCGTCGAAGAGGACGTCGCCTTCGGCGTAAATTTCCTGGAGTTCGACATTAAGGACCATGTTGCGGGCAGAAATGGTCAGTTGCGGCAGGATGACGACGGCGTAGTTCCGTAGAATGGCCACGCGGTGGCCTTCCTCGTCCTCTTCCCAGTCGAGCATGCCGCCCCGGAAGTCGATGCCTTCGCCAAGAAGCCCGCTCGTGCCGCCACCGCCGCCCAAACCGCCGCCGGTGCCGCCGAAGATGGCCGAATCTCCCGGGTTGAAGCCGGGGGGCCCTTCGATGGCGGAAGCGGTGGACATGAACGCCGCGACAGCCGCCGCAACCATCAGACAGAGATGGCTGGCAAGGATGACAGTGCCACTGCGGCGCCTATGCATGATGCGGCTTCTCCCAGGGTGGTCCGTAGAGGGTAAAACGCCCATATTATGTATGGCGTCCGACCTGAGTCAAGAGAACATCGGGGAATTCCGGGGTGAATTGATAGGTCAGGCTGTTGCTGTTTCGTGCTTTAACAATACAACCACATGCAGGACGGCGGCGGAGGCCGGGTTTGCCCGGCAGGATGGAAAAACGCCCCGGACGGCGATGCGGCCGGGGCGTGTTTATGTGTAAATTCATTACGGGTCAACTTTTATAATGTATGCCACCCTTTACCGGAGGGACGACGCCAGGGACTCCCGAAGGGCCTCGACATCCCGGTCGAACTCTTCGCCGTGTTTCGGCGGGATGATGGTCGGGGTGACGAGAATCATGCAGTTCTGCTTGATGGCGGCCTTGTCTTCGTGCCGGAAGGCGCGGCCGATGACCGGAATCTTGTGGAGGCCGGGGACTTTGCGTTCCTGGGTGGTGTATTCATCCCGGAACAGGCCGGCGATGACGCCCGTCTCCGTGGAATGGAGCATCATTTTCGTGTGCACCGTTTTCACCGCCATCGAGGTCGGGATTTCGATGGAGTTGGTGCCGCCGGCCGACACGGTGGAGATAACCGGAT
>JAJQFC010000271.1 GCA_021201355.1 Planctomycetaceae bacterium
CCGTCGGGATGAGGGAACAGGGATTCTGCCGCCAGCCGGCGGCGAGGCGCTCCTTCAGGCGGTCCCACGGCGGGACGCCGGTGTTGGCGTCCCGGACCTCGACGCTGGCGGCGCCCGACGCCACTGCCATCGCCACCGCTTCCTCCGGACCGGTACCGCGAAGTAGGCCGCCAAGGAAACCGGCGATGGTGCAGTCGCCGGACCCTATCGTCCCCGCCACCGTCACGGAGCGGCACGGCGACGCCAGTTCGACGCCGAGCCAGGCGTCGGCGTCCGCCGGCGTCAGAGCGCCCATGCCGGCGAGGCGGGCCGGGTCGTCCGTCACCTTCAGGTAGAATCCTTCGTCACCCAGTTTGAAGCCGGCCATGGCCGGGCCGCAGGCGAGGACGTCGTCCGCCATGGCCCGGATCTCGTCCATGGACAGGTGCGATGCCGGATTGCCGCCGTTGGCGCGTTGTTCCAGTTCGGCGAAGCGGTCGCGGTCCAGCATGAAGACAAGTTCATCGATGGAGGGGACGAAGACGTCCACCGTCGGCAGAACGCGCTTCAGGTAGGCCCGCCAGTCGAGGCGGCCGGACGGGCTGTCCGGGTCGGGCCGGGCCATGTCGAGTGACGTCGTGGCGCCGGCGGCTTTGGCCCGGCGGAAAAGACATTCGAGTTCGGCGCCGTCGTTTTCGTAGATTTTCTTCATAAGCGGCGGATAACCGAAATGGACGAGACGGGCGGAAAGCGTTTCGTCCGGCACGTCGGCCGATATGAACGTGGCATTCGGGCCAACGGAGTGCATGATCATCCGGTCCTGTCCCGGCGGGTTCAGGACGATGGAGTAGGACGTGCCTTCGTCCGGGGAGATAATCATGTCGCGGGCGAGATGTTCGGCTTCTGCCCGGAAGATGTCCAGGAGCGCACGGCCGAAGGTGTCGTCGCCGATTTTCCCGGCGATGCGGACGTCGAAGCCGAGGCGGTGCAGGGCGAGACCGGTATTCGAAGTGGCGCCGCCACTGGAGAGGACGGCGTCGGTGATTTCAATGAGTTTTCCCGGCACGAACAGGGCGCCGCCCGCCGTGCTGCCGGCGGGAAAACCGGGGATGACGTCGAGGCAGATGAGACCGAGGACGACGGCTTCCGGGCGTTCCGTTTGCATGGGTAATTCCCTTTGTTCAAGTAAAAGCGCCAAAGTCCGCCACAGCGCGACAGACACGGCCGCCGAGGACGGTTCCGTCCCTCCCGGACCGTGATGCGTTCGCGGGGCGGCGGACGGTACCGGGTTGTGCGGTTCGCAGCGCGCTGTTGGTAAACTTTTTGGTTAAAAATTTTTCATTCTTCCACTCTACCCGAGAGCGGTTACATTTACCATACCCTGTTTGAAACATGCACCGTGCCGCTTTTTCCCGCGCCTCGCGTCCGACCGGGCGCCGGGGCGACCATCGAAAACGGAGGCGACCAGCCATGGCTTCACACTACATCGGTATCGATCTGGGCGGGACCAATTTCCGCTGCGGCGTCATCGACGAAAACCACCAGATTGTCTCCAAGTACGAAACGCCCACCAACGCCCAGGAGGGATCGTCGGCGGTCATCGACAAACTGGTCGACGGCATCGAACGGGTGTGCCTGACCGCCGAGAAACTGGCGGACGACATCAAGGGCGTCGGCATCGGCTTTCCGGGACCGCTCAACCAGGAACGCGGGCTCGTCTTTAACGCACCCAACATGCCGGGCTGGGAAAACGTCCCCCTCGCCGACATCATCCGGGAACGCACCGGCATCCGCACTTTCATTGAAAACGACGCCAACTGCGCCGGCTGGGGCGAATTCGTCCACGGCGCCGGACGGGGCGTCCAGAACATGATGATGGTCACCCTCGGGACCGGCATCGGCGGCGCCATCATCATCGGCGGCAAACTCCACATCGGCCGCGACGGCGCCGCCGGCGAGCTCGGCCACGTGCCGATCATTGACGGCGGACGGCGCTGCGGCTGCGGCGCTTCCGGCTGCGTCGAGGCGTATGCGTCGGCCAGTTCGGTGGTGCGGCGCTTCCGGGACATGCTGGATCAGGGTTGGAAGTCGTCCCTCAGCGACCGCTACGACACGCTGACGAGTTACGACATCTTCACCGCCGGCGCGGCCGGCGATCCGGTGGCGCTCCACATCGTCGAGGAGACCGGGCACTACCTCGGCGTCATGGCGTCGGCGGTGGCGGAACTCCTGAACCCGGAACGCTGCGTCGTGGCGGGCGGGATGATTCAGGCCGGGGAAATCCTCTTCGGCGCCATCCGCCGCACCTGCCTCAACCGGAACCACCATCCGGGCCGGACCATGGAAATCGTCCCGGCCGAACTCGGGCAAAACGCCGGCCTTATCGGCGCGGCCGACACCGCCCGGGTCAGGCTGGAAGCGGCGCCGTAACCGGCGGTCGCGGCAAGCAGATCGTTTTCTTCGCCTCTTCACCGCCCGCGATGAAGGGGCGATTTACCGAAACACGGCACGGTCGAAGCACGCCACCACGGACACGAGAACGGACAAGGCGATATCTCATGAAGGCCACCATTACCGCGATTGTTCAGAATTTCATCGACGCCTACCGGGCCGAACACGCCCTGCCCGACTACTGGCGTCCGGTCCGGGTCCGCCTCGGCGATGCCGGGCGGGAGGAGGTGAAACTTCTTCAGACCATCGTGAAACCGGACCATTATCTGCCGGACGACATCCTGCCCGGCGCGAATACGCTGATCTCGTACTTTCTTCCGTTCCGGGACTGGCTGGCCGGAACGAACAACCAGCCCGGGATCGCTTCGCCGGAATGGGCCGCCGCCTATATCGCCACAAACACCATGGCGGCCAATCTTAACGCCCACCTCCGGGACGCCCTCCACAGCCTCGGCCATCGGGCGGCGGTGCCGGAAAATATCGGTTTTACTCCGGAAGAACTGATGAGCCGCTGGTCGCAGCGGCACATCGCCTGGCTGTCCGGACACGGGACGTTCGGGGTAAACAGGATGCTTATCAGCCCGGACGGCTGTACCGGACGGTATTTTTCCATCGTCGCGGTCCTGCCGACACGCCACGACGATATCCTTCCGGAAGAACTGTGCCTGTACAAGCGGAACGGCACCTGCGGTTTGTGTATGCGGCGCTGTCCACAGGGAGCGCTGACGCCGGACGGGTTTGACCGGCGGAAGTGCTGGGAACAGTGTTTGGGAAACGACCGGCTGTACCCGGGCGCACAGGTCTGCGGAAAATGCGTGGTCGGGATGCCCTGCTCCTTGACAGCGCCGTGACGGCGGCGATAGTGTATGCCGGTCCGCCCTGTCCGCCCGGGCATGGACGACGCGATTTTTCGTAACCCAATCACCAGGAAGCGAACACCATGGAACTTGACGCCAATCCGGCCATGCTTGAAAGCATGCGGCTGGAAAAACAAGGGAACCTCACGGAAGCGCACCGGCTCCGGGACGACTTCACCGCCCAACTCAGGAAAGAGGCGGGAACGGGGTTTGACTTTTGCTCGTGCCGGGCGGACTGCCCGTACCACGGTCGCTGCATGGAATGCGTGGCTATCCACCGGGGACATGTCGATCATTTGCCGAACCGTTTGAAGGCAATTCCCCGCACGTAGCGCACTCTTATAAAAAAGCTGGAGACGTTCAGATTACACAAACCGCCGCCTCGGCTTCCCGGGGCGGCGGTTTTTTTACTGATTCACCACTTCTCTCGTTGTTTCTGAAAATACCCTTACGCCACCGCTTCCGCTGCCTTGGCGGCGGCCGCTTCGGCGGGGGCGGCCCGGGCCGCGCCGTAACCGCTGGCGGGGGCGGGGGGGGTTTCTCGGGCGGCGGGGGTTTCGCTCGCCTGGGCGGGGCCGCCGTGGGCGGGGACGCCGCCGCGGCTCTTCAGGCTTTCAAACAGTTCGGCGAGGAGATTCTTCGTTTCTTTTAGTTCGGCGAGGTAGCCGTTGTCGGTTTTCCTGAGGCCGCCGAAGCCGATACTGGTGCCGGAAAACATCTTGTCCATCATGGCCATGAGGGCGCCCTGGCCGCTGGTGTCGCCGCCGAGGACGGAGTCGTAGATGGACTGGGGAAGAATGGAATTGGAGAAGTTCTGGAAGCTGCCGAAGCCGCTGGCCTGGAAGCCGAAGCTACTGGACTGCTTGTTCTGGTTGGTGCTGCCGAGCGTTTCCATGAAGGTGTTCGAATAGAAAAGCTGCATCGACCAGGCGAAATTGCGGGACGACCAGGAGGAGGCCTTCTTCTCGTCTTCGGCCGGAACCGTGGCGATGTCCTTCGTTTCGTCCGTCTCCTCGGTGGCGGCGGTCTCGTCCGCGTCGGTCACGGCGGCGGTTTCATCGGCTTCTTCGGAAGCGGCGGCTTCGTCGGCGCTGTCCAGGAGGTCCGTGTCCGGGGACTGGATGCCGAAGACTTTTTCGAGAAGTTCCTTCATCTGATCCTGGAGGTTGGCCATGAGTTCGTCGGCCTTGAGGAGTTCGCCGGTGCCTTCCTGCATCTGGGAGACGTTGAAGCGGACGGTGGTGACGGTGATGGTGACGCTCCGCTGGATAGAGGCGCCTTCCATCGGCTGGATGTCCTGGGAGGCGTCGAGGAAGGAGGAAATCGCGTCCTTAATCTGGTTCATGATGTCCGAATTGCCGCCGAAAATGCTGTTCATCACATCGGAGCCGATGGCGGCGTAGTCGCCGGGTTCGTTCCCGAAGAACTTGGACGCGCCTTCGGCGCCGGCTTCCGGGGTCCCTTCCTTGAAGTTGACGCTGGGGAACTGGTCGGACAGTTGGCCGAAAATCTGTTCGAACCCGGCCGAGAACGACATGCTGGTATTGAGGAAGTTCTTGAACGAGTCGTCCGTGGCTTCGGTGGCGCCGGAAGTACCGCTCATGGAAAAGTCCCACTTGGCGGAGACGGCGACGGCATTGTAGTTGTACATGGTTTTCCTCCGTGGAATATTGGGTAAAAGCTTCTGTAAGCAAAAAAGTCAGTTTGTTTTCACAACACTAACGGAGGAAAGCAAAGGCCGTGCCGGACGCGCTTGGAAAATGCCGGACGCCGACCGCGTTTCGGTCGTCCAATCGTGGAACTTTAGGAAATTTGCCGAGTTAGAAATTTTATTTTTCCTAAAGAAATTGATGAAAATGGTCGAGGCAGGCGCCGGGACCGGTGTGAAAACCGCTGGACGGGCAGATTATACCGGCTGAACCAGCAGGGATTTCCGGTCCGGCCGGTTCCGGAACGTTGGAGAAACGAAATACGGGCGCGGAACCGTTCGGTCCGCGCCCGTATTGAGCCTATGACAAGGAATAACTGTTGCTCCCGGGTTATTTCCGGTACTTTTCGACAAACCGTTTCACCCGCACCATCGCTTCGGTGATGTTGTCGACGGAATAGGCGTAGCAGGCGCGGACAAAGCCGTGGCCGCAGTCGCCGAACGCCTCACCCGGCACGAGGGCGACCTTCTCCTCCATAAGGAGCTTTTCGCAAAATTCCGCGGACGTCATGCCGGTCACCCGCACCAACGGAAACAGGTAAAACGCGCCCATCGCTTCAAAGCAGTCCATCCCGGCGTCGCGAAAGCCTTTCAGCATGACGCGGCGGCGGCGGTTGTATTCCCGGGACATCTCCGCCACCTCGTCCATGCAATGGTCGAGGGCTTCGATACCGGCGTATTGGGCCGTCGTCGGCGCGCACATGATGCCGTACTGGTGAATCTTGTACATGGCGCCAATGATGTCCGGGTGGCCGGCGGCGTAGCCGAGGCGCCAGCCGGTCATGGCGAAAGCTTTTGAAAAACCGTTCATGACAACGGTGCGGTTCCGCATGCCGGGGAAGGTGGAAATCGACACGTGGGGGCCGTCGTAACTCAGTTCCGAGTAGATTTCGTCCGAGAGGACGAGGATGTCCCGGTCGGCGAGGATCGGGACGATTTTCTCGATATCCTCCCGGGTCATAATGGCGCCGGTCGGATTGTTCGGGAACGGGAAAATTATCGCCTTCGTCCGGTCCGTGAGGACGGACTGGAGCTTTTCCGGCGTCAGTTTGAACTGGTCCTTCTCGTCCAGGGGAAGCGACACCGCCGTCGCGCCGGTCAATGTGGCGCACGGCTTGTAGGCGACGAAGGACGGCTCGGGGATAATCACTTCGTCCCCGGGTCCGGCGACGGCACGGAGGGCGAGGTCGATGGCCTCACTGCCGCCGACGGTGACGATGATTTCATTGGCCGGGTCGTAATCGGTGCCGATGGACCGGGACAGGTAGCGGGCGATGGACTGGCGAAGCTGCTGAAAACCGGCATTCGGCGAATAATGGGTGTGGCCCTGCTCGAGGGAATAGATGCCGGCTTCCCTGACGCGCCACGGCGTGACGAAATCCGGTTCGCCGACGGAGAGGGAAATGGCGTCCTTCATTTCGTTGACGAGATCGAAAAATTTGCGAATCCCGGACGGCGGCAAATCCCGCACCCGGGGCTGGAGAAGGCCTTTTGGCGAAAATGTCATAGTATCACATGCTCCCGGTCGTCGACGGTCGGTGTGCCGAAGACAAACCCTTTATCCTTGTATTTTTTCAGAATGAAATGCGTCGCGGTGGAGGTGACGCCGGGGACCGGCGCCAGTTTTTCCGCGACGAACAACGCGACTTCCTTCATCGTCGTGTCCTCGATGACCACGGTCAGGTCGAACCCGCCGGACATGAGGTAACAGGACTTCACCTCGGGGAAATTGTAAATCCGTTCCGCCACCTTGTCGAAGCCGCGATCGCGCTCCGGCGTCAGCTTGACTTCGATAAGGGCGGTGACCCGTTCCGTACCGGTCAAATCCCAATTTATGATGGCCGTGTAGGCGTTGATGACGTGTCGCGCTTCGAAGTCGGCGATGGCGGCGGCCACCTCGGCTTCGGTCTTCCCCAGCATGGTAGCGATTTCGGCCGGTGTTTGCCGGCCGTTTTTCTCCAGGACTTCCAGTATTTCTTCCATGACGTTTCTCCCATGGCGTACAGGGCATGGCGAACCGGTGCCGGGCCGCAAAAAATTCGGACCGGCCTGTCGACCGTTATCGCATGCCATAAAAAAGCCGCCTTGACCACATTGCCCGGCGGCTGTCTAAGGCTCTTCATGCTGGAGGCTGCAAAACCGTCACCGGGAAAAATGGCAACACGTTCCGCAATAACTCCATCTTAGTGGTTTGACCTCGGAAGTCAATCCAGGTACAATATTCCGTCCGGACAACCGGAATGCACCGCACGGCCGAGGCCGGACCGGACCGGGGGACTCCCCCGGGGCCGCGACGGTGTCCGTGCGTGTAGACAGCGAGGCGATTCCCGACGAGACCCGACGCCAATGAAGACCCGCCCATGACCAACGACAGCCGCCGCCGCGAGGCCGAACTCGCCGCCCTGAACCGAATCGCCGGCATCACCACCCTCGATTCCCCCGATCTCGCCGAAGCCCTTCCGAAGGTTCTTGAAATCATCGGGGACACCCTCGGCATGCGCTACGCCACCCTTTCCCTTCTCGAGTCCGGGGGGCAAACCGTCTCCATCGACTTCGCCCACGGCCTCACGGACGAACAGGTCCGGAAAGGCTATTACCACCTCGGGGAAGGCGTGGTCGGCACCGTCGCCGAGACGGGCGAACCGGCCATCGTCCCGAGTATTCGGGATTGCCCGACCTTCCTTAATAAAACCGGCATCCGCTCGGACGACGCATCGTTCATCTGCGTGCCCGTCCTTATGGGAAAGCAAATCCTCGGCACCATTTCTGCCGATTCGGAATGCCGTTCCCAGGACGCCCTCGAGGAGGACGCCCAGTTCCTCGGCGTCGCCGCCGCCATGCTGGCCCAGGCCATCCAGACCAGCCGCCTCCTGAAGGAAGGCCAGGACCGGCTCCGGCGGGAAAACGAACAGCTCCGCATCGAACTCCGGAGCCACACCGGCCCCCGGAACATCATCGGGAAGTCCCGGGAAATGCAGATTGTCTACGACCAGATCGCCCAGGTCGCGGACAGCCCGTCCACCGTTCTTATCAATGGCGAGACCGGCACCGGCAAGGAACTCGTCGCCCAAGCCCTCCACTACAACGGCTCGCGGGCGAACGGGCCGTTTGTCCGGGTGAACTGCGCCGCCCTCCCGGAGACGCTCATTGAAAGCGAACTGTTCGGCCATGAAAAGGGCGCCTTCACCGGCGCCGTCGCCACCCGGAAGGGACGGTTCGAACAGGCCCACGGCGGTACAATATTCCTCGACGAAATCGGGGACATCTCGCCCCTCATGCAGGTGCGGCTTCTCCGCGTATTTCCGGAGAAAATGCTCGGCCAGAAGCGGCAGATCGCCCCGGCGCTC
>JAJQFC010000310.1 GCA_021201355.1 Planctomycetaceae bacterium
TGAGAGGACGGAAGGTAGGCTCATTACAAACCTACCTTCCTCCTACTCTATTGTACAGAAGATTTTTAAAAGTTCTACAGAAGTTCGGCGATCTGTACCGCGTTCAGGGCCGCGCCCTTCAGGATCTGGTCGCCGGCGACCCAGAGCATGAGGCCGCGACCGGGCAGGCTCAGGTCTTCACGGATGCGGCCGACAAAGACATCGTCCTGGCCGGTGGCGTCGAACGGCTGCGGGCTCCGGTTCTTCGACCGGTCGTCCAGCACGGTGACGCCGGGGGCCTTTTCGAGAATCGCCCGGGCTTCCTCCGGGGTCATCGGGTTCGTGAACTCGACCGTTATCGATTCGCAGTGGGCGCGGAGGACCGGTATCCGGACGCAGGTCACCGCCACCGGCATGTCCGGGACGCCGAAGATTTTCCGCGTTTCGTTGGTCATCTTCAACTCTTCCGTGTTGTAGCCTTTTTCCCCGAGGGACGAATTGTGGGAGAAGGCGTTCATGAACAACTGGTACGGGAACACCGTCGGGGTAAACTCTTCCCCTTTGGCCCAGGCCCGGGCGTTCGCTTCCAGTTCTTCCATGGCCGGGCGGCCGGCGCCGCTGGCGGCCTGGTAGGTGGAGACGATAATCCGCTTCACCGGGTTGACCTGGTGCAGGGGCCAGACCGGGACGTTCATAATGATGGTCGAACAGTTCGGATTGGCGATGATGCCCTTCGGCCGGTTCTTGGCCGCTTCCGGGTTGATTTCCGGCACGACGAGGGGGCATTCCGGGTCCATCCGGTAGGCGCTCGAGTTGTCGACAACCACCGCGCCGGCCTTGACCGCCGCCGGGCTGAATTCCTTCGACTGATCCGCCTCCACCGCCATCAAGGCAATGTCCACGCCGTCGAACGATTTCGTAGTGGCTTCCTCAATCATCACGGTGCGCCCTTTGAAAGTCACGGTTTTGCCGGCCGACCGGGCCGACGCCAGGACTTTCAGATCTCCCACGGGGAAATTGCGCTTTTCGAGACAATTGAGCATTTCCTGACCGACCACGCCGGTCACGCCCACCACTGCCACATTCTTCGACACGACAGAACCTTTCTTCACTCGGGGACGAAAGCCGTTCCCCGTATATACAATAAACGCGCCACAACGGCGCGTCCGAATTCGCTTCTACAACTATATCCCATGCTGACGGCCTGAACAACGGAATTTTTATAAGTTGTTCGATACCTTCCAGGGAAAATGCATCCGCAGTGAATCGGCTGCCCGGCTGCTCCCGTCTTTTCCGAAGAGGACGGCGTCTGTCGAACTCTTCTCGACTTTTCACGGACCGTAACGGCGCATGGGTGCGGTCCGGGTTCCGTTCGGCTCCGTCCGGGTGTGGTCCGGTTCCGTCCCGGCTCCGATCAAGTTCCGTCCGGGTTCCGTCCGGATTCCGTCCGGGACGGATTTACCCGTTTTGACTCAAGCCGCCGGGCGCGGAGGGCCGATAACAGAGGATGGTGTTCCACAACCGGTAGCACGCGGCCCGCGTGGACCGGACCGCAACCGCCCGCAGGGAGAATCGATGATCAAGGATCTTATCCGCCGCCATAAACAGAAAAAGCAGGAAATCCATAATTCCATCACCCGGAACCTCCAGAACCACGTCGAGGCCCTCGGGGTGGTCCAGGTCGACAACCACCTTATGGACGTCGTCGGGGCCGGACGGAAAATCCTTTTCCGCGCCGCCTACGAACTGGCAATCCGGGAACGCCTCGCCATCGTCGCCGACCGGGAAGGGCAGATTCTCCTCATGACGAACTCCCGCTACCGCGACCGGTTGTTCACCCGGTCCGGCCTGCACCGGGCGGAAGCCGCCGAAGCCGCTGAAGCCGCCGAGACCGCCGGGGCCGCCGGGGCCGCCGATTCGTTCGGCTTCGTCGCCGGTCGGGACGAATACGCGCCGGTGGCCGGACAGGCCGTCCGGGCCGAGGACCGTTTCGCCGTCGCCGACGCCGCGCCGGCCGACGCCTTCGACACCCTTCTTCAGGACGACGTCCTGGCGGTGACCGAGGACACCGTCCCCATCGATACCGTCGGGGTGGAAATGGTGGACGCCCTGGCGGACGACGACCGCTCGGCCGCCGTCACGGAGACGCTTGTCCGGCATTCCGCCGACGCCCCCTCCGCCAGCGGCGACGCTGTCGCGGCCGACGAAACCGCCGCCGCCGCCGTCGACGCCGAGACCGATCTGGACTGGTTCGCCATCGAGGTCAAGGACGCGCCGTCGTGGCAGGAAGTTCTCGCCGACTATCGGCAAAGCCTGCCGGTGCGGAAACGCGATCCGTGGCCGGCCAAAAAAGAGGCGGGAGTGGATTTGGGCTTTTTTGGTGAAAAATGAAAAATCGGGTAAACCGGGCGGCAACTTTGACCGATAGTATAAGTAAGGGAATGTGAACCGGGTTACGTCGACCGGTACTATCGGCCGGACCGACCGGCGGCATCCCCGGGAAATGGTGACTTCCGGCGAACCGACCGCGAGGTAATGCGTGTAAACGAAAATACTTATAACGAGTCAGGGCGTTTTTCGCCCGGCTCCGGGTTTCCTCCTCCCACGCCCCTGCCCAGGAACTGTGTCCTTGGTGGGGGTAATTTTTTGGCATCATGGTTGCTTTCCTCATCCTCGTTGGTCATTACAAAACAACGTGAGAGGAGCCGACCATGAGCGCCATTGGTAATACTGTACTGAACACCTATTCGACCCAGGCCACCTATTCGAACACCAAAACCACGGCCACGGTCGATTATCTCGAACTCACCGGCAACCGCTACGGGAACGCCTACGGCGACAACGTCAGCGTGTCGTCCACCAGCCAGGAACTGCTGGATCGGGCCCGGTCCCTCGACGTGTTTTCCTGCATCTTTCCGAATAACGACGTGAGGAAATCGGCCAAGAGCCTGTTCGACGTCAAGAACGATTTCCTCGCCGACTTCAACGATTTTTCCTCCGCCTTCGGTTCCATGTCCGGCATGCTCGGCCTTTCCGCCGGCGACACCTTCACTATGGGCCTGAACGGCACCGGCGGCATGACCATCGGCGGCTCGGACGCCGCCTCCGCCGCCAAACTCTCGGAAGCCTTCAACAACGCGGACGGGTCGACCTCGACCATGACGAAACGCTTCGCCCTCATGGCGGCGCGAGCCGCCCTCGTCGACGCCGGCGCCACCGAACCCGGGTTCCAGCAGGCCTACAAGGAAGATCTGGTCGGCGCCATCAAGGACAACATTGGCGCGCTGAAGGACCGCCTCCTCGGCTTCCGCACCGTCGCGAGCGGCGGCGAAATAGCCTACGGCTTTATGCGGAAGGCGGAAGTGGAACTGTCCGAGGAGAAGGTCACCATAACCGCGACGGCGACGTCGGAAGAGAAGGACAACCTGGCCGAGGCGGTGTGACGCAGACGGCGTTCCGTGCCTTTGGGGAGTCTTCCAGTCCCGGCGGCGGCGCGGAATCGCCGGTCATCCGCCTTGAACACGGCGTGCCTGGAAATAAAGGAGTTTTCACGGCCTGATAAAAATGTACGCCGCCGTCATTATCGGAAAAGAAAATGCGGCGGATGGTCGATAAAAAAAGAAGTCTCGGACGATTGGTGGATCAGGGAAGCGGCCGGTTGTATTCCCGAACATGACGGAATCGCCGCCGGTACCGCGCAGCGCGAGGCAGGGACAGCTTCGGATGATCCGGAAAGGATGGTGAGATTATGAGCGTAGTGGATGACACGGTGTACGCGGCCGAAACCGCGACCGTTATGACCGACGCGATCGGAAACGACGCGTTGACGGAGCCGGAAGCCGCCGTCACGGGCGATCCGGTCCTGGACGGCGCCTCGCCGCCGGACTGTCAGGAAGCGGCTCCGCCGGAAATAACCTTCACCGCCGAAAGCGTCGCCGACACCGACCCGATGGGCTTTATCGCCAACGAAGCCGAGGTCTGGTCCCACAACCTCGACGCCATGCGGGTGGAAACGGCGGTCCTCGACGCCTTCCTCGACCTCCTCGCCGCCGCCGACGCCGAGTACATGGACACCGGCGACTACGTCATCGACGAATCCGACGTCGGCACGGTGGTGGACTGGACGTCGGTCGAGTCCGCCCTCGGCGAATCGCAACAGACCCTCATCGGCCTGCAAGACCTCCTCTCGAATATTTTGGAAGAAATGGGTGTGGAAGACTACCAGTACCTCCGGGTCTTCTCGGATGCGGACGGCGCCATGCGCCTCGTGGGCGACCACCCGCGCCGGGAAGAAATCGAGGCGGTGCTGAACAGCCCCGTCCACCACCAGTTCCGGGAACTCTACCAGGCCGCCACCAACGGCATGGCGATGGCCGGTAGCCTGGTCGGCCGGGTGTCGGTGCCGGAAGAAGTGCTGGAACGGTACAAGCAGCGGAAGGCGTCGGCGTCGTGACACGCTGTCAGGACACGCTGTGCCTGACCATGTGTGAAAGCCTCAAGGTCCGCGCCGTCGTTCCGGCCGTTAACCGGATGTCCGGTGACGACGCGACGCGGCGGTTCGCTGTTCGAATACAATGATTTCGCCCGGAACGACGTGTTCCGGGCGCTTTTTGTTTCGTCGGTGTAAGTGGCTGAATCGGGAAGACGCGCTACGTCTTTTCGACAACATTTTATAACGTCGTATTACCGCCGGCAGTGAAGCCGACGAAGCCTTCGTAACGAATAAGTTCCCGAAGGGCGGCGCCGATTTCCTTCAGCCGTTCGGCGGATTCGTTGCCGACGTGGACGTAGCCGACCAGATCGCGGAGGGCGACAAGGGTGTCCCGGACCGGCTCCGACGCCAGGGGCAGGCCGGCGCAGTCGAGGCAGACCCGGACGACGGGGGAGTTCACCACCCGGACGATGTCGCCGGTATTTTTGACGTTCTGGACAGTATCGTGAAGACGCGGATTGATGCACAGGGGGCGGAGGAACAGGCTCATCCCGGTCCGGATCGCCTTTGCCGACGCTTCCTGCAAGGCGAGGGCGGCG
The DNA here is from genome assembly GCA_021201355.1 of Planctomycetaceae bacterium. GTDB lineage: Bacteria > Planctomycetota > SZUA-567 > SZUA-567 > SZUA-567 > JAJBSZ01. The sequence continues at coordinate 5,011 of JAJQFC010000310.1, forward strand.
GCGGCGACCAGTTGCACCTCGGTCGGCTTCGCCCCGGGGCGGCCGGTCGGTTCGACGCTCGGCTTGGCGTCGAGGACGATGTTCTGGCACATGAAAGTTTTGGCGACGGCACAGGACTGGGAAAGGTATTCGATGAAATTGTCCCGGTCCGACGGGTTCATCAGGGACTCCCGGCCGCTGCCGCCGACGGCGGAGACGTGGAGGCGGTGCCGGTCGAGTTCCTGCCGGACGCGGGTCAGGTCGAGCTGGGTCCAGTCGGACAGTTCGACAAAGTCGAAGCCGACCTCCCTCGCCTTGCCGAACCGTTCGTACAAGGGGACGTCCACGAACATGGTCTGGACGGAAATGGACTTCCTCATGTTTTCCTCAACCTTTCAGCGGCCGCGGCGGCGCGTTGTGCTGTTTGATTTTCACGGCCTGAACCGGGACGCCCGCCAATGAACCCGCCGCGTCCACCCCGCGCTTCTTTCCGGCGCCGCTGTCCGGCCGACCGAACGGCAATGCGTTCCGGACCTCGGGAAACCGTCGCCTCGCGCGGTCTCCCATTCATGTCTGGCCGCCCGCCGCCGGGAACCCCTCGGCGCTCTTGTTACGCCCGTACGCCACGCGGGTATATATATGGTGTTATCGACCATTTTTCGGAAAATCTTGAACGACCTCTCGCCCGGACGGGGCGGTTATCGTATAATGGTGAGTTCGGAATTTTGACACCGCCGTAAACAGCCGTTCGGTTTCATTTGTGGTGTAAATAACGGCTGATGCGTATTTTTACGGCGATAAATAATCAATTCGGCCAGGCACGGAACGGTTGGCCGATACCGCCGTGCGTCGGCACGGCGTCCGCGGGTGAGGAAACATCGCTTCGGCGCGCCGTCCGGCAGCCGACTGACGAGGGAAGGGTGGCACCAGGAATGTCAGGAAAAACGACCGCTGTTGCGTCGATTGATAAATATAATGAATTAACCGTGGCTGATCAGATGGTTCTCCAGGCGACGTCGGCCCTCTATGAGCCGGCGGCGGCGCCCTTGGTGTCGTCGTGCCTCGGCAGTGCCGGGTGCCGGGAATCGCACCTCCGGGCCTTTTCGCCGCAGATCGTCGCCACCCGGCTGGCCCGCCTGGCCAAGGCCGGGTTTGTCCAGGAATCGACCCAGGACGTCCGGGGGCAGAAGACCCGCCTCTGGCGCTGCCGTCCGGACGTGGCTGAAATAGCCATCCGCCACGCGGTCCGGGACGGCCGCTTCCTCCCCCTCGCCACGGCCGCCCTCACCGAGACGCGCGGCCGGGACTGGCACGGCGTCGGCGCCGACGACAGCCCGAAACGGCGCTTCCGCCTCGCCTTCCACGCGGGCGACTGGCGGCTGGCGGCGAAGGAACTCGACACCCTGTCCGCGGACGTACCGGGCGGCGGCGGGTCGTTCCTCGCCAGCCTGGTTAAACTCCAGCCGGACGACTCGTGGCGGCGGACCGCCAAGCCGGCCATTTTCGCGCCTGTTCTCGCCAGCGCCCTCCGGCAGTGCCTGGACGGACTGGTCGACGCGGGGCCGCTTGTCGATCTGGCGAAGGACATTGCCGACCGGAGCACGGCGGCGACCCGGCCGGCGGTGGAGGCGGACCTGTTGCCGGTCCTCGTGGAAACGCTCGTCCTCAAGGGGAAATTGAAGGACGCGGCCAGGCTGGCCAAGGCCGCCCAATCGTCGCCGCAGGATACCGCGCCGTTCGTGCCGCTCCCGGTGGCGGTGGCGGAAGGGTCGCCGGACCTCCCCGATCTCGTCGCCAGGACGTTGTTTCGGAAGCGGTCGGGGACGCCTCTTCTTCCGGCCGGTTCGGCCGCCGTCTGGCAGGCCCTCGCCGTCCTCTCCGGGTCGGACAACGACGCCGTCGACGCCATGCTTCACCGGCTCGAAGGCACGGCGTTCCAGAACCACGATTCGTTCGGCGCCCTCACCTATCTCCGGAGCGCCTTCCTCTTCATGGTCGGCCAGGCCTCGGCCGCGAAGGCCCTCCTCACCCGGCCGGAAACCTGCACGCCCCTCGAACTCCTCACCTACGGCCTCGCCGTCCTCCGGGTCGACCCGGCCGATCTCCCGGCCCTCGCCCCGGTGTTCCGGGATTTTGCCGCCCGGGCCAAGTCCGGCGGCTACCGCTGGCTCGCCTCCCAGTACGAAGCGCTCCAGGACGCCGCTTCCGGCCTCCCCCCCGCGCCCGGCCGCTGGCCGGCCCACCCCGCCCTCTTCAATTCGGACGACGCCTGGCGCCGCGGCCTCGAGGCGCTGGCGGAACTGACGGGCGACGTCGACGACGACGAGGCGCCGGTCGGGAAGCGCCTGGCCTGGCTCGTCAGCGTGCCGGCCCAGCCGGACGACCCGTTTCTCCCCTTCGACGTCCAGCCGATCGAACAGACCCACACCAAGGACGGCTCGTGGTCGAAGGGGCGGAATGTCGCGCTCAAGCGCATTTTCCAGCACGCCGCCGATCTGAACTACGTCAGCGACCAGGACCGGATGGTGTTCTCGACTCTCCGCTACGACTTCGGCGCCATGTCCCAGGGGTTCCGCTTCGACATCGCGGCCGCCCTCATCCATCTTGTCGGCCATCCCCTCGTTTACCGCGGGGACACCGGCGGGGCGAAAATCGACATCGTCCCCGGCCAGTTCGAACTGATGGTGACGGACCGGGACCCCGGCTGCGAAATCGCCATGGAACCGACTCTCCGCGACCTCCTGTCGGACGACACCGGCGGGCAGTCCGTCGACGTCGACCTTCTTCCCGCCACCCTGGCCCGGTTCGAAACGCCGACGCGGATTCGCGTCTTCCAGTTCGGCGGCCGGGAACGGCGTCTGGCCCGGGTGGTCGGGGAAGGGTTGGCGATTCCGGCCCGGGGCCGGGACGAAGCGCTGGAGACGCTGACGAAGTTGTCCGGGTCCATCCGGGTGCAGTCGGACATTCCGGAACTGGCGGGGGAAGGGGAACCGATACAGGCGGATTCGCGGCCGCGCTTTCACGTCATTCCCCAAACCGTCGGGCTGAAGGTCGAGGTCTGGGTCCATCCCCTCGGGGATGCCGGGCCGGCCTACCGTCCCGGGCGGGGCGGACGCATCCTCACCGGCACGGTGGACGACCGCGTTCTCCGGGCCACCCGCGACCTCCAGGAGGAAATCGACCTCGTCGCCGCCGCCGTCGCCGCCTGTCCGGCCCTTGACGGCCACGAGGACGGCGAGTTGTCGTGGAACCTGGACGAGTCGGAGGCCGCCCTCCAGGTC
>JAJQFC010000275.1 GCA_021201355.1 Planctomycetaceae bacterium
GATGTGGGTGGCGAACCGGTACGCCACGTCCCGGCTGTGGGTAACGAGGATGACGTCGTCGCGGTCCCGGAGAAGGTCGAGGAGTTGCAGTTCCATCCGCTCCCGAAGGTGGCTGTCGAGGGCGGAAAACGGCTCGTCCAGGAGCACCGCCTCCGGGTCGGCGGCGAGCATGCGGGCGGTGGCGACGCGCTGTTGCTGTCCGCCGGACAACTGGTGCGGCAGGCGGTTTTCCATCCCGGCCAGGCCGAACCGTTCAAGGTATTCGCCGGTGCGGGCCCGGCGTTCCTTTCCGGTACCGGCCAGGGCGACGGCGATGTTCCCGGCCACCGTCATGTTCGGGAACAGGGCGTAACTCTGGAACAGGTAGCCGACCCGGCGGCGCTGCGGCGGCAGGTTTATCCGGGCGGCGGCGTCGAACAGGACGCGGCCGTTCAGGGTGATGGCGCCGCGGTCCGGCGTTTCTATTCCTGCCAGGCTCCGGAGGGTCATGCTCTTGCCACTCCCCGAGGCGCCGAGAATGCCGAGGCGGCCGCCGTCCATGTGGAAGCCGACGTCGAGGGTGAAGTCGCGGCCGGGGGATTTTCTGATCCGGAGGTCAATCGCCATCGGCGCCTCCCGGCCGCTGACGCGGCGTTTGCCTGGACAGGAAATAGTTCATTCCGGCCAGGACGAGGACCGAAATGACGCCGACCACCGCCACCATCTCGTAGGCCGATTCCATATCGCCGGCGGCGACGGCGGAATAGACGGCGAGCGGCAGCGTCCGCGTTTTTCCGGCGATGTTTCCGGCAATCATGGCGGTGGCGCCGAACTCGCCCATGCCCCGGGCGAAGGCGAGGATGGTGCCGGCGGCGATGCCGGGCATGGCCACCGGCAGAACAATTCTGAAAAAAATCCGCCAATTGGACAACCCGAGGGTCTGGGCGGCGTGGACGAGATCGCGGGGCACCTGCTCGAGGGCGCCCCGGGCCGACCGGTACATCAGGGGGAACGATACGACAAAACTGGCAAGCACGGTGGCCGACCATGAAAAGGCAATTTTATAACTGAAGACGTCGAGGAAAAAACGCCCGACAGGCCGGTTGACGCCGAAAATGAACAGAAGGAAAAATCCCACCACCGTCGGCGGCAGCACCAGCGGCAGGGTGAGAACGCCGTCCACGACGATCTTGAGGCGGGGCCACTTCAGGGTGGCGACGATCTGCGCCGCCGCCAGCCCGACGACGGCTGTCACCAGCATCGAGGCGGCGGCGGTGCGGAGGGAGACGAGGATTGCGGGCCAAAGCATGGCGGGTTATCCATTTTGTTGTCGGTCGGAAATGCTGCGCCGCGTCAGTTCGCGGCGGCGAAGCCGTACTTCACGAAGACGGCAATTGCTTCCGGCGATTGGAGGAAGTCGACGAACAGCCGCGCCTCTTCCCGGTGGGAACTGTTTGCCAGAATGCCGACAGGGTAAATGACCCGGCGCTTGAGGCTGCCTTCCGGCGCCGAAGCGACGACGGTGACGCGGTCCGTTGTCGCGGCGTCGGTGGCGTAGACGACGCCGACGGCGGCGCTCCCTTCGGCGACCCAGTTCAACACTTCGGTGACGTTGGTGCCGAGGCTGGCCTTGGCCAGGACGGCGTCGAAGATGCCGAGGCTTTGGAACACCTCCCGGGCATACTGGCCGGCCGGCACGCTGTCCGGATCGCCGATGGCGATGGTGTTCGCCTCGAGGACGCGCTCAAAACGGTCGATGCCGGAAGAGTTGCCGGCGGGGGTGATGAGGACGACGCGGTTCTCGAGAAGCGGCACCACCGTGTCCTTGTCAATCATGCCGCTCGTGGCGAGGGCGTCCATCTGCCGGGTGGCGGCGGACATGAAGACGTCGGCGTCGAGGCCGTTTTCGATCTGGGCCTGAAGCTTCCCCGAACTGTCGTAGGTGCCTTCCACCGTTATCAAGGGGTATTTGGCCTGGAACATCGGTATGAGTTCCTCCACATACGAATACTGCAGACTGGCGGCGGCGGCGGCCAGGATGGTGACGGGTTGCCGCTCGGCGGCGCGGGCGCAGGTCTGTCCGGCCGCGACCAAGGTGAGGGCGAGTACAGCAGCGGCGGCGAGACGGGTGAAGGTACCGGCCATGGGCGTTCCTTTCTGATCTGGCTGAGTGGAAGAAATTTTAAAGCGAAATAACAACCACCGCACGATCCAACGCCGGACCGTGCGCTCAGTGCTTGACAGTCACCGCACAGTCCTCGATATCTCCGGCGAGAATTTCCAAACCGTGGAGGAGTTCGTCCAGGACGAACCCAAGGCATTCCCGGACCGCCTTCGGGCTGCCGGGAAGGTTGACGATAAGGGTGCCGCCGCGAATGCCGGCGACGGCCCGACTGAGCATGGCCTTTCGGCTCACGGCGAAGCTCTGGAACCGCATCGCTTCCGGAATGCCCGGACAGAGCCGCCGGACGACCCGGAGGGTGGCTTCCGGCGTGACGTCCCGGCGGGAAAACCCGGTGCCGCCGCTCGTCAGGACCAGATTGACATGGACAACGTCGGCGAGGCGCTCAAGTTCCGCCGCTATCCGATCCTCGTCGTCCGGGACGATGATCCGTTCGACAACGGCGAGGCCCTTGTCCGCGACCATCTCCGCCATGACGTCGCCACTGACGTCGGCGCGTTCCCCGGCGCTTCCCCGGCTGCTCGCGGTGAGGAGGGCGACGGTATACGACGGCACGGCCGACACCGGATCGCCAAGGTGAATGTCGCCGCCCCGGAGCACCCGGGCGAACACGCCGTGACGGGGCATGATGCAGTCGCCCATTGTTTTAAAAATGTGGCAGCGGTCGTGGCATTCTTTCCCGAACTGCGTCAGTTCGAGAACGGCGGAGCCGATACGGATGCGGTCGCCGACGCGGAGGCGGCCGAGGTCGAGGCCGCGAACGACGAGGTTTTCGCCAAAGTCGCCGGGCTTCACCGCGGCGCCGCGGGCCTGGAATTCCTCTATGCGCTCGAGCGGCAGGATGCTGACCTGGCGGTGCCAGTCGCCGGCGTGGGCGTCGCCGACCAGGCCGTGTCCGGCCCGGAGGACGGCGTCAGGACGGCAGGTCTTGGCCGTGCCCTTGGCCGGGCTCAGGCATATCGCCACAACGGCGGCGGTTTCTGTGTCACTCATAACGTATTCCTCTGTAAATCCCCCCAAGGAGCATCGTACAACGCGCCTTACCCGCCGATGCGGTTCATCGGCTCGCCGCCGCCGACACTGGTGACCGGGCAGTCGAACTGGTGGCCGGACGGCTTGTCCCGGACGATGCGGCGGATGCGTTCCGCCAGGGCCGCGTCGTCGTCGCCGTCCCGGAGCGGTCCGGCCAGATCGGCGCCGTGGCCGTGGTGCAGGCAGGTTTTTAGAAAGCCCCGGCTCGTCAGGCGGATGCGGTTGCAGTCGGCGCAGAAATTGCCGCTGAGGGCAGCGATGTAGCCGATGCGGGTGTCGCGGCCGCGAATCCGCGAATACAGGGCCGGGCCGTTTCCGTAGCGGCCGGGAGCCGGTTCGAGCGGGCCGAAGCGGCCCGCGATGATGGCCATCACTTCGTCCCGGCCGAGGCCGGTGAAGCGCCGGCCTTCGCCCAGCGGCATCAGTTCGATAAACCGGACCGGGATGTCGTGCTCCAGGGCGAATTCGACCACCGGGACAATGTCCGCGTCGTTCAGGCCGCGAATCGGGACCATGTTCAGTTTGACCGTAACGCCGCGCCGTTTCAGGTCGACGACGTCCCGGAGAACGGCGGCGACATCCCGGCCGGTGCGGGTGACGGCGCAATAGCGGTCCGGGTCGACGGCGTTCAGGCTGATGTTGACGCTGTCGACGCCGATGCCGGACAGCGCCTCGGCGTGCCGGCTGAGGGTGGATCCGTTCGTCGTCACCGTGACGCTGGCGACGCCGGGGGTCGCTTTCAGGCCGGTAAGTATGGCCAGGGCGTCCGGGTTCATGAACGGTTCGCCGCCGGTGACCTTAAAGGACGACACGTCCATGGCGGCGAGGATGCGGGCGAGGCGGAGAATGTCGCCGGTCGCAATCGGTTCCCGGACGGGTTCGGGGGCGGCGGCGCGGTCCGGCATGCAGAATTGGCAGCGGTAGTCGCAGCGGTCGGTGATGGACAGGCGGACATATTCGATGCGTCGACCCTGGCTGTCGGTAAGCGGTTCGTGCGGCATTCCCGGTTACGCCTCCATCTCGGGCGCGGCGTAATCGCCTGATTTGCCGCCGCTTTTCGACAGTAAACGGATGTCCCGGACGACCATGCCCTTGTCCATGGACTTGGCCATGTCGTACAGGGTCAGAAGGGCGACGGCGACGCCGTGAAGGGCCTCCATCTCAACGCCGGTCAAACCGGTGGATGTGACGCGGCAGCGGACGTCGATGACGGACTCGCCGAGATCGAACTCAACCTGGCAGGAAGCGACGGCGATGTCGTGGCACAAGGGGATGACGCGGGAGGTGTTTTTCACCGCCATGATGGCGGCGACGCGGGCGACAGCCAGGGCGTCCCCTTTGGCAAGCGCGTTGTCCCGGACGGCCCGGACAATGGCCGCCGTCGCCTCGAGCCGGCCGGCGGCGACCGCAGTGCGGGCGGTCGCCGCTTTACCGGATACATCGACCATGCGGGCACGGCCGTCGGAGTCGAGATGGGATGACATGAATTGTTCCTTCGTTTATTCCGCGCGGGATGGTCGCGGTTGCCGACCGGACGTTAATTCCCGGTTGGCCGCTCACACCGCCTGACAATCTGTCGGTTGGCTGTCGCACCATTATACTGAAAACTGCCGAAAGCGGCAAAAAGTCATTTCAAAAGTTTTTGAGAATTGCTAAAATTTAGTAAGAACAGCCTCCATCGACCGGCCACAAGGATACGATAACCATGAACCAGCCGAAAAGTCACCCGCGCATGGCAGTCATACCGGTTCGGGACGCGGTCGGGAGCGTCCTGTGCCACGACATCACCGTTATCGCTCCGGGCGAGCGGAAGGACCGGGCCTTCAAAAAGGGCCATGTCGTACGGGTGGAGGACGTTCCCGTCCTCCTTAATCTCGGCAAGGAACACCTCTATGCCTTCGCGCCGGAGGACGGGTTTCTCCACGAAGAAGACGCCGCCCTCCGCCTCGCCGCCGCCAGCCGGGGAGACAACCTCGACCTCTCCGACGTCAAGGAAGGGCGGATCAACTTCATTGCCGCGCGGGACGGGCTGCTCCGCATCAACGTTCCGCTTCTCGACCGGATCAACGGACTCGGGGACATTACCTTCGCCACCATGCACGGCCTGCGGCCGGTGACGGCCGGGAAACGCGTCGCCGGGGTCAGGGTGGTGCCGCTGATGGTGGACGCGGACATCGTGGCGGAGGCGGAACGGTTGTGCCGGGCCGAGACAGACCCGGTGGTGTCGGTCCTCGCCTTCCGCCCGGCCCGGGTCGGGGTCGTCATCACCGGCAGCGAAATCTACCACGGACGGATCACGGACAAATTCGGCCCGGTCCTGCGGGACAAATTTTCCGCACTCGGGAGTACTGTCGTGGGCGAAGTCATGACCTCCGACGAGGTCGACCGGACCATGGCGGCGATTCACACCTTCATCGACGACGGCGCCGATATGGTCGTTCTCACCGGCGGCATGTCCGTCGACCCGGACGACCTGACGCCGACCGCCATCCGCGCTTCCGGAGCCGAGGTCGTCACCTACGGCGCGCCGGTGTTCCCGGGCGCCATGTTCCTCCTCTCGCACCTCGAACGCGGCGGGCGGCGGGTTCCGGTTCTCGGCCTTCCGGGGTGCGTGATGTACCACCGGGCGAGCATCTTTGACCTCGTCATTCCCCGGCTCCTCGCCGGACTCGACGTGACGCGGGAGGACATTGTCCGGCTCGGGCACGGCGGGTTCTGTTCCACCTGCGCGGACTGCCGGTTCCCGAACTGCGGGTTTGGCTGCTAAAGTCATGGCCGCGTCTTCGCCGTGTGGCGTTATGAAGGGTTGAGGCGTACCGATTTTTCTGGAGACCCCATGGTCCACGAACTCCACGACGACATTATCGCCCACCTGGAAAAAGGCGAATCCCTCGTCGTCGCCACCATCGTCACCCGGGACGGATCGGCGCCGCGAAGCGCCGGGGCGGAAATGCTCGTCTTCCCGGATGGATCGTCCGCCGGCACCATCGGCGGCGGCGGCGGCGAAGCCGTCATTATCGCCACTGCCAAGGACACGCTGGCCGACGGGCGCCGCCGCCTCGTGGACATCGGCATGTCGGGACAGGCCGCCAGCGGCGCCGACCTTATCTGCGGCGGCCGGGTGCAGGTCTTTCTCGACCGGGTGACGCCGCTGTCCCTGCCGCTGTACCGGGAACTGTCGGCGCGGTATCGGGACGGACTGCCGTCGTTCCTCGCCACGCCGGTGGACGGGGACGGCATGGTCATTCTCGTCCAGCCGGAACTGCCGGCCGGGGACGTCGCCCTGGAGACGCTTCGGGAAAATCCGGACGCGGCCACGGTCCTCGACATCGCGGGAACCCGCTATGCCGTGCGGCCGGTGCGGCCAAGGCCGAAATTGATTCTCGCCGGCGGCGGCCATGTTTCCCACGTCACCGCCCGCGTCGCCGACATCGCCGGCTGGGAGGTCGTCGTGCTGGACGACCGGGAGGAATACGCCAATCCGGCCCGGTTCCCCTGGCTTCCGGCGTCGAACATCCATGTCGTGCCCGCCTTTGAAAACTGCTTCAAGGCGGGCGTCCTCGGGTTCGACGTCACCGACACCACCGCCATCGCCGTCATGACCCGCGGCCACCAGTATGACGCGGACGTCCTGGCCCAGGCGCTCCGCACCTGGGCCGGGTATATCGGCATGATCGGCAGCCGGCGGAAACGGGAAGCCGTCTACGACCGGATGCGGGAACTCGGATTCGAACGGGAGGACATCGGCCGGGTGCATTCCCCGATCGGCCTCGCCATCGGCGCCGAGACGCCGGAAGAGATTGCGGTGAGTGTCATGGCGGAGATTATTTCGGAACGGGCGGCGAAACGGATGGAGGCGTAGGGACGGTTTGGCGTTGAGTCATGCCTCGGCGACTCTGGAAAATAGCGGTTCGGCCGGTGACCGTGAGCGGGAAGCCTGAGTTGTGCGTACTGCAGCGAGCATTTATTACCCAGAAGTCAATGACCATGGCGACGTCGGAATTGTACGCTTTTTAGGCGTCGTCGCCCTACTTCGGATCGGCCGGCCGGATCTTCCGGTACAGCGTGGCGATGCCGATGCCGAGGGCTTCGGCGGCGCGGCGCTTGCCGTCGGCGCTGTCGCCGAAGTGGCGGAGGGCGTTCTGAATAGCTTCCTGTTCGAGGCGGGCGATGGGAACGATCGGGGCGGTCGCCGGAACCTCCGGCTGGACAACCGCCGGGCGGACCGACGGGAGCGGCACGGAAGCGAGGGCGGCCAGCTTGGCCGGAAGCGCCCGCGCCGACAGCGGTCCGCCGTCGTGCATGTTGACCATATATTCGACGCAATTTTCCAGTTCCCGGATGTTCCCCGGCCACGAGTAGGCGGTGAAGATGTCGAGGAGCTGCGGCGACAGCCTGAGGGGCGGTTTCGAAAAAAGGCGGCAGTAGCGGTCGAGGAAATATTCGGCCAGTTCGGGTATATCCTTTTTCCGCTCGCGGAGCGGCGGGATTTCGAGCGGAATGACATTCAGGCGGTAATACAGGTCTTCCCGGAACATGCGCTGTTCGATAAGACTGGTGAGCTTTTCGTTTGTGGCGGCGATGACGCGGATATCGACCTTGATGGTCGTGTTCGAACCGAGGCGGCTGAAAGTGCGTTCCTGAAGGACGCGGAGCAGCTTGACCTGAAGATGGAGGGGCATCGAGCCGATTTCGTCGAGGAAGAGGACGCCCTGGTCGGCCAGTTCGATTTTTCCCATGCGACCGGACGGATCGGCCGAGGTAAAGGCGCCCTGGGCATAGCCGAACAGTTCGCTTTCGAGGAGGGCGTCCGGGATGGCGCCGCAGTTGATGGCGACGAACGGCTTGTCGCGGCGCGGCCCCGAGTCGTGGATGGCGCGGGCGAACATTTCCTTGCCGGTGCCGCTTTCGCCGGTGATGAGAACGGTGGAATTGGTGTTCGCCACCTGGCCGACGCGCTTCTTGAGGTTCAGCATAATCGGCCCGCTGCCGATGATGGCGCCGAGGACGCCGCCGTGGCCGCCGGAGCCGCCGAGCCGCGACAGCATGGCGGTGAGCCTGGCGCGGGACTCGAA
>JAJQFC010000057.1:0-17814 GCA_021201355.1 Planctomycetaceae bacterium
CGGCACCCGCCCCCCCCCCCGCGGGGGGCGGGGCGGGTGGCGGCCGGCCCAGCGCCGTGCTGCCCGAAGGCGGGTCCGAGAAGCGCGTCGCCGGCGACGAAGCGGCCGGGCGCCGGCGGACAGTCCCGCTCCGGCGTCGACAGGGTCAGCCAGAGAAAGGTCCGGGCGAGGAAGACGGCGCCGGCGTCGATGTCTATTCCGTAGAAGTTTTCCGACGCCCAGCGGGCGATGGCGGCCGGGCTGAACCGTCCCGACTCAATAAGGAGGCGGACAAGGCGTATCGGAAAAAAGCCGCAACCGACAGCCGGGTCGCACACGGTACGGCGAAGGCGGCGGTCGCCCGTCAGGGTGGCGACAACCGGCGCCAGCACCCGGTCGATGACCGGAGCCGGAGTATAGAAACTGCCGGTCCGGCGCTTATCCGCCAGGCTGCCGCCGTGACCGTGCCAGTAGGCCTTCCCGATGTCCTCGAGGGTCGGCGGCGGCGACGCATCTTCGGGGGTCGGAGCGAAAAAGGCGGTGAACACGTCGCCGCTCCCGGGCAAGTCGGCGGCGAATTCGGCCATTCTCCGGTATATGGCGGCGTTGTCCCGACCCAAGAGGCCGCGGGCGAAGGCGGCCCGTCGGCAGAGGTCGAGAATGGCGGGGGAAACGGGGAACGAGGGCGGCGTCTGTGTCATGTTTCTCTTTTTGGAAAGGATCGCGTTCGGTTACGAAATCGGTTTCGAGGCCGGGTCCAAAGCCTCTTTCGAAGCTGTTCCGCGACCGCCTGAAGTCAGGTCCAGGTGATGCCGCCGGGAAAATGGGAAATTTCCGGGACGTCGCCGCCGGCAAAGTCGATGGCGACGAGATCGCAACGGATAGCCTCATTTTCCAGGCCGTGACGGCGAACATATTCCGTCACCGCCCGTTGCATACGTTTTGCCTTGGTGGCGGTGAACGCTTCGGCTGCGGTGCCCATCCGCGTTCCGGACCGGGTCTTCACTTCGACAAACACCCACTCCCGCCCCTGGCGGGCGACGATGTCCAATTCGCCGCGACGGAAGCGGACGCGGGTGTCGACGATGGTCAGCCCTTTGTTAATAAGGTAGCGGACAGCCATTGCCTCGCCGGACTCGCCCAGTTCAAGATGGCGTGTCATGGCCGGGCCTTTTCGGGAGGCGGAGGCGGCACCGGGTCGGCAGACGGCGGCCCCAGCGCGACGAGAACAACCGCCTGCACCCGAACCGCCTCGCCCGCCCCGACCGGCCCGAACCCTTCCGCCGTCTTCGCCTTGACGCTGACGGCGTCGACGGGAAGGTGCAGGAGGGCGGCCAGCCGCTCCCGGACGGCCAGCCGATACGGCGAAAAACGCACCGCCTCAAGATCCACGACGGCGTCGAGGTTCACGATTCGTCCGCCCCGGGTTCCGAGGAGGGCGAGAGTCTCCCGGACAAAGCGGGCGGAGTCTTCGCCCGGCGCCACGTTGGCGGCGTTGTAATAGTCGCCGATATCGCCAAGCGCCAGCGATCCGAGCATGGCGTCGACGACGGCGTGGAGAAGGACATCGCCGTCGGAAACCGCGTCGCAGGCGAGAGAACAGGCGATGTCGATGCCGCCCAGGCGAAAACCGTCACCGGGGACGAGACGATGGATATCAGTGCCGAAGCCAATGCGGAACGGCGGAAGAGCTGGTTTTTCCACGTATGCGCCTTCACGAGACTGGAATCGGGCAGCCGGGATGGCAGCCATGCCACAACGGTATAAAAATGGGTGAAATGTCCACGATCCGACAAAATCACTAAACATGTAAGGTATGAGCGGAACGACGTCTTACAGCCGTTCCAGGCTTTGGTCACGGATTAAGGACCGGTAGTCCACCATCTGTGTAGTATACTGGTTAATGGTGATATTGTCCAGGCGATGCATTTTCCCGGGTGAACGGCTTGCATCCGCCGGATCCTGTTCGATACCTCCATCGGCCGCACCCGCCGACGACAAAACCCGTTTCAGGGTGCGTCGCATATCCGTTGCGAACGGGAGTAACCGGGACGGGCGGTGCGGGAAGCAGGCAGCGAACAGGTTCAAGCATGGCGTGGTACGTAAAGCTGGTCAAAACTGGTATTGTCATCGTACGTATAGTCAAATTCGGATCCCGGCGCCTCGTCCGCGTCAAGTACCGGCGAAGCATTCGCCTGTCGCCGGCTGTCCCCGTCCATGGCTGACGACGCCGGTAGTGATTTCACCTTTCAGTTCCCCGGCATTCACGCGTTCACCACCATTTCCGGTATCGGCCTTTCGCGTTACCACGTGTCGAACCACACCGTCCGGCATTACGGCCGACGGAGCATCGTCGCGGCACACGCGTCGGCGCCAGGAACACGCTCACCGTATTCCGACGCATCATGCCCTGAAAGTGGGATGACAAAAAAAGCGGCATACGGTTTCATCATGCGTACCACTGGTCGCCGCGGCGATAAACGGTCGTACCGGTGTCAGTCGTCGCCGGCTGGCGCGTAATAGTGAAATCCGGACGCACGAATCCCGATCTGGACAATGTGGCGGGTGCATGGCAGGAGCGGATTAATACGCATCCGCGCTCCGTCCCTGTTTGCGGCTACAGGCTGATTGCCGTCCCATTGAGGCCAGAGTTTTTACTACCGGTCCGGCAACATTCGCAATCATGCAACTCTTGCGTGAATCATTGACCTGAATCGAGCGGATATGGCATTTCAGATCCGACATCTTTATTAATGCTATGTGTCTTTCAAACGCATACTTATGAACTATTTAGCGGTTAGCTACACACCTTATCCACGTTATTAATGCTATTATTACAAGATTTTTTTGATATTTTATCGGAGTCCACGACTGGATATCAGACATCTATCAATGTCGATTACATTTTATTGAAAAAGGTGGCGGTCGTCGCGGCTGGATTCGGCGTCCTCATTAACACCTTTATAAACTGCGCGCATTTAGTAAAACGGCGGATGCACCCAGTTTATTTTATCCGACAAGCGGGTGAATTTTCACCGCTACTAAACCATTGTGATCCGCCGCCCGGCAGCGGCCATTTCACATGATTTTTAGAAAAAGATATTGATAATCTGCGGATAAGCGGTAACATGCAGATAATGAATAAAATTGCCGTCAAGTTTAGTACTTCAGCCCGATGCAACAGAAAATTTAATAAAGCCGTTACTGAACTGATAATAACACAACTGGCCTTAGAACGATTTCTCTAAACAAAATCGTATGCGTAACCGACTTTCGCGTGCGAAGAAGTCGGGCGGTGGCCGGACGATCGGCGGCGGCCGCGCCTTGACCCGAGCGATTGGCCAGTCGCGGGTAAAAAATTTTCGTTGTATATAATTGAATAAGTAAACTGTTAACAAAAAATGTTTTACGTTTGAATGTAGTTGCGCCCGCGTCTTTTTAAACACACAGTGACGTAGTTTTGACTGGAGAAATTAGTGACTACATTTTCCAGATATTAACTTTATAATCGTTTTGCAGCAGTTTTCAACGCGCTTTGTTACTATGCGGCGCGGTAATCTGAACCGTTTTTCACCAGCAGGATTTATATACGCAGTATTAGTGTAGCGAAAATCTCTTTAACCCCGTTTTCAGTACGAAAATTTGCCAATACGGATACAAAAATATGGGAAAGATTCCAAACGAACTCAGAGAAACCATCGCCAGAAACATCCGCGATTGCCGCATGAAAAAGTTCCCCGGACGGGGCGGCGGCAAACGTTGCGCCGAGGAGTTCGGCGTCTCGCCGCAGCAGTGGTCCCCGTGGGAGCGCGGAATGCGTACCCCGGACGAACTGCGGTTACAGCAAATCGCCGATTTCTTCGAGGTCACCGTCGAATACCTCCGGCGCGACAATACCACGAAACGCGTGGAAGGCATCGCCGACCAGCCGTATATGGGTTTCTACAGCGAGGCCGGCCATTCCGAAATGTCGGCGCCGTCCCTTCGCGAACCCGATGCCCCGCCCTACGGACTGCCGAGCCTGCACGGCCTGCCGTCGCTCCGGCGCGAAGACAACTTCGGCTCCCTCAATAACGTCGCCGAACTGTCCGCCATCTCCGGCCGGCTCCTCGCTATGGTCTGCTCCACCACGAAGGGCATGGTCGAAGGCCGCTTCGATGTCGGCAAGACGATTATCGTTCTCCGCCGCCTCGGCGACGTTCTTGAACAAAAGCTGCGCGAGGCCGACAGCCAGGTCGGCAACCTGCCTCCGCCGCCGTCCTTCTAAGTTATAGAGTATTATTAAGTTATCGATATTGTAGCACCGGAAGACACCACCCGCTCCGCCGTTCGCCATGAACGGCGGAGTTTTTTTATGGGTTTTTCATTGAGCCTGGCGGCGGCGGGACGTTTTCGGGCACGTGCCGGAGTGCGGTCCTTGTCGGGCAGCCATTCGTAACGCCACGAACCGGCAGTTCCGACGACGACCATTGTCTCACTACACCATGGTTTGATCCGGTATGGCAAGGTCGAGAGACAGCACTTCCGCTATCGATTCCATGAGCGGCGTCAGCGTATCTTCCAAAGTGTACGGCGTGCCGAGGAGCGACGACAGGCTCGCCACCCCGCCGTCGGCGGACCGGATGCCGCACGGGTGCATATACCGGGTAAAGCGATCCAGGTTGGGATTAATGTTGACGGCGATGCCGTGCCACGTTACCCAGCGGGTCACCGCCACGCCGACCGCCGCCACCTTGCCCGTCCCGACCCAGGCGCCGGTCAGGCCCTGACGCCGGGTGCCCTCCAGTCCGTACCGGTGGAGAAAATGGATGACGCACTCCTCGAGGAGCCGCAAATACCGGTGCAGGTTCTTCTCATACCAGGCCAGGCGGAGGATTGGATACACTGTCCACTGTCCCGGTCCGTGATAGGTGACGTCGCCGCCGCGATTGGTCTGATGGTATTCGATGCCGTCGGCCGCCAGCGCTTCCGGCCGGACCAGGAGGTTGCTGCCGTCGCCGGACCGGCCGCAGGTGATGACCGGCCGGTGTTCGGCAAACATAACCGTTCCCGGTCTGTCCGGGTCGTTCGCAATACCGGCGACGAGGTCTTTTTGGACGGCGACGCCCTCCGCGTAGGCAAGATTTCGGCGGATGGTGACAGTGGCGGGATGCGGCATGGTTTACGCTCTTCATCGCGAAAGGCCGTCACTCCTTCAATGGTCCCGTAGAAACCATGAAATGCGCGACGAAACAAGGGTGAAAAAACAGCGGCAGGTTGCCGACTGTCGGTAATGGCAATGGGACAAGGCATTCCATCAGGTGTGACAGGAAATTTTCCGACCGAAAAACCGACCTACCGCGCCGTTTCGGAATGAAACCGGATGCCGTGCAGGAGAAGGTCTTTATCAAAAACATGGTTAGACCGGATAAACGGCTCCACCGCTTCGCCCCACCCGCCCGTCAGGACCACCGGCGGCGTCCCGACCGGACCGCCTTCCGGGCTGTTCATCAGGAGGGCGGCCGACGCCACCGCCACCGGAAGGGCGACGTGCATGCCGTGGGTCATGGCGTCGTGGGTGTTGTCTCCGACCGCCATCTTGCCCCATTCGGGCATTTCCTCGGACAGGTCCGGGAGCTGCGCCGCCCGGGACAGACCGCCCAGCCACATTCCCGGCCCGGGCAGGATGTATCCGCCCCTGAACGTTCCGCTCCCGTCCACATAGTCGACGGTGGCGGCGCTGCCGCACTGGATGACGATATAGCCGTCCGGGTGCCGCTGGCTCGGAAAATGCCGGCGGCCCGCCGACATGGCGGAGAGGAGGCGGTCGACGCCGGTGGTGGCCGGGGTCGACAGGGTATGAGGAAGGATGTTGTCGCCGCCGCGAATAAAGTGACGGCGGAGACCGGTCCGTTCCGCCGCCGAATCGACAACGGCATTGGACCCGGGAGACACCGACGCCACCCAGACGTCGGGCGCGTCGGCGAGGCGGGACAGCTCGTCAAAGGCCGGCATGATGACGTCGACGTCCAGCTCCCGCGTGGGGAAGGATTCCCGGCCGATTATCGCCTCGCCGGCAAATGCGGCGATGCGGGTGAAGGTGTTGCCAATATCCACCGCTATCATAGGTACTCCGTGACTCGGCAAATCTGGAAAAGAGGTGCTCCGTACTTCACTCCGGCTGTTCGGGCGAATTTTCCGCCGGGCGGCGGACGGCCGGCCAGGCGCCAATCCGGGACAATCCGAACCGCGTGGACGCGGTCCTGTCCTGCCGGCCCGCCGGGCGCTTCCGCCCTTCGGGTAGACCGTTCCCCCGCGATAATCCCGGCAATCTTACATATACCGACATTTTCCGCAACTCCATCTTGCGTTCACCGTTGGGACCGCCATAATGAAACCTTTTGTCCCGGAGTAGGGTCTGGGCACTGGCAGGTGAATAGACATGCAGAAAAACCCCAGTCCGCGCATCCTCATCACCGCCGGTCCGACGGCGGAGGATATCGATCCGGTCCGATTCATATGTAACCGCTCCACCGGCCGTATGGGCGTGGAAGTGGCGCTGGCGGTCAAGCAAGCCGGCGGCTTGCCCCGACTCATCCTCGGCCCGACCCACCTGAACCCGCCGGACGGCATCGAAACGATCCGCGTCCGCTCCGCCGCCGACATGCACCGGGAAGTGGTGGCGGGACTGGCCTGGGCCGACGGCCTGGTCATGACGGCGGCGGTCGCCGACTATACCCCGGCCGAACCGCTGACGGCCAAACTCAAAAAGTCGGACGGCGACCTCGTCCTCCGCCTCAAGCGCACCGTCGACATCCTGGCCGACGTCAAAACCCGGCCGGAACGCGCCGGCATGGTGGTTGTCGGCTTTTCCCTCGACGTCGACATGAACCTGGACGAGGGCCGGCGGAAGCTTCGGGAGAAAAACCTCGACCTCATCGTCGTCAACACCGTGTCCTCGTTCGGATCGGGCCGGGAAACCGCCGCCATCCTCTCGCGTGACGGCGGGCGGGAACTCGGCGACATCGACAAATCCGCCCTGGCGACGCATCTCGTCGCCATGATGGGCAGCCTCTTGCATTGGGAATAACGCCTTGTCAACAACAGAAGCCGGCGGCGAGGCACGAGCCGTCATACCTGGCGATGTCCAGTCCTCGTCAGCCAACCGCGCGGATGACACGCGATACGAAGTCCGGTCGACCTGGACAGTGAGTTCGCTGACCCTGGCGAGCCGCGTTCTTGGTTTTGTCCGGCTCGTCGTCCTGGTCCAACTGTTCAGCCATATGCGCTGGGCGTCGGACGCGTTCATCTTCGCCTTCCGTATCCCCAACCTGTTCCGGAACCTCCTCGGGGAAGGCGCCCTGTCCGCCGCGTTCATCCCCGCCTTCGTCCGGACGAACCGGAAGGACGGCGACGCGTCGGCAAGCGCTCTCGGGAGTCAGGCCTTTACCCTTCTCGCCCTGATCGGCGGTATGTTGGCCGTCCTCGGGATTGCTGTGTGCCTCGTCATCGACCGGTTCACGGGCAGCCGGGAGATATCACTGGCCCTCCGACTTACCGCCCTCCTCTTCCCCTTTATGCCGCTCGTCTGCCTGGCCGCCCTTCTTGGCGGCATGCTCCAGTCGCTCCGGCGCTTCGCCCTGCCGGCGGCACTATCCATAATCCTGAATATCGGCTTCCTCGCCGGATTCGCCTATGCCTACTGGTGGCAGGCCGGGGGCGACCTTGGGCAACTCCGGGCCGAAGCGTCGACCTATGCCGTGAGCGTTTTTGTCCTGGCGGCGGGCCTGACTGAAGTCATCATCCAATTCCCCGCCCTGTACGCGATTGGCATCCGGATTCGCCCGGCCCTATCCTTCAACCACCCCGGGCTGCGGCAGGCGGTGGTAGCGTTTCTACCGGTGGCGCTCGGTCTTGGGCTGGTGCAGATAAATGCCTTTTTCGACAGTCTCATCGCCGGCTGGTTGTCCCTGTCCTCGCCCGGCGCCGTGACATACCTTGAGGTGGCGTTCCGTTTTGTGCAACTGCCGCTCGGGGTATTCGGCGTCGCCATCGCCACGGTGTCGTTTCCGGCCCTGGCCGAGGCCGCCACTTTGGGCGACGGCAACCAGTTCTATGCCCGTTTCGTCAGGGCGGTCCGGATGTCCCTCTTCCTTCTCCTCCCAAGCGCCGCCGTCCTTATCGCCATGGCCGACCCGATAATCCGCCTTGTCTGCCAGCGGCCGGATCTCGAATTCAGCCACGCGGCGGTCTACCGGACATCGGCCGCCCTTATCCTGTACTCGGTCGGACTGGCATTCTATTCCCTTCGGCAGATCCTCGTCCGGACCTACTACGCCAGAGGCGAATATTCGTTCCCGGTCAAGGTGTCGGCGGCGATGGTCGGATTGAACCTCGTCCTCAACCTCACCCTCATCCACTGCCCGGATCTCTACCGTATGTGGTCCACCGGCTATTACGACCGCTGGTTCATAACGGATGCGTCGTTTCCGGGCGGACTCAGTCTCGGCGAAGCCGGGCTGGCGCTGGCAACGTGCATCACGGCGATGGCGGACACGGCCATTCTCGGGCTGTCGCTCCGGAAACGCCTGGCGCCGCAGGTGTCGGCCGATGTCAGGAAGGAGGAATTCCACAGCCTCGTCGTCACCGCCGCCCGAATGCTCCTGGTGGCCGTTGTCCTTGGCATCCTCACCTACCTATACCGGAACAGCATCCCGTACGACCCCCGTTTCACCCGCCTCCTCATCCGGGGCCTGGTGCCGTGCGTTCTGGCCGGCGGAACCCTGTACATCCTGGCCATCGTCCTCCCCGTCCCCGAGGTGAACGAATTCCTCTTCTCACTGTTCAAGCGGAAAAAGCGGTCGTGATTCCCCGGCGGTTCCCGGTTCTTTTTATTCTTCCATAACGGCCACGGTGCATCCGTGGTCGTTCTTTTACCTTAGCTCCCGCTTATTTCTTAATTCCATGCCTTCCCGTCGCCTGCCGCCGAAAGCCGGGTCGGGCAAAATCGTGAAAATACCGCGGTTTCGGCTTGCAACAAGCTGGTACGAACCGTATAACAAAGGATATCAATTTCTACCGGAAATAAGTGTAACTCCGCGTGATTTCTTGAGTTTTGCGACAGTTTACTGAGACTTTCTTTTACAGTACGGTTTTCTCTCTGTTCGAGGGTGCGTCCATGCGTTTACAAAATGTTTTACTGACCGCCGTGGTGGCGGTCATGCTCTGGTGTTCCGCCGCCGCTGCCGGTCAGCAGCAGCTCGCCCATGCCATTTTCGTCAAGGTCAATGGCCAGACCATTACCCAAGAGCAGGTGGTCGAGGTTGTGCAGTATATCGTCAAACGCGAATTCAACGGCGTCATTCCCGAGGACGAGGAAGTTCTCGACAACCTCCAGGACGCCGCCCTTCGGGATCTTGTCCGCTGCCTCCTTATCCACGACGAGGCCCGTCGCGTCGGCGTCCGTCCGCGCGGCAATGAAAAGTTCCTTATGCAGCGCGCCGGCCTCAAACAGGAGGAAGTGACGCCCATCCTCCGGAAACTGCTGGTCGCCGACGACATGTTCGAGGACATCATGATGGCTTCCGGCACCCCTCTCCGCGATCCGTCGCCCCGGGAAATACGCGACTTTTACGAGGAGAACCGCGAAGAATTCCGTCCAAACGCCTTTATCATCGTCAGGACGATTTTCCTCCCCATCACCGACCGGGAGCCTCAGGCCTACCTGAAAGCCCAGGGTGAAGAACTCCTTCGGCAAATCGCCGCCGTCCCGATGCCGCAGCGGAACGAGGCGTTCGGCCGTCTGGCGGTTGAACGGAGTCAGGACATTTTCGCCCGGTACGGCGGCCTCCTCACCGCCGATGCGGAAGACCCGTATATTCCGAAGAACTTTTCGAACCAGAATCCGGACGGATCGCCCATTTTCCCGCCGATCATGGTGGAGGAAATCAGGAAGCTGAACCGGCCGGGCGAAGGCCGCCTTGCCGTCTCGGCCGAGGGCGTCCATCTCCTGTACTGCGACGACGTCCAGGGCGGTCAGGAAATGTCCAGGCAGGAAGCGTACCGGATAGCCGAATTCATATTGAAGGAGCGCGACCGGAACGCCCGCCTGCGGCAGTGGCTGAACGAAGTGTACGACCGTTCCGACGTCCGCTGGCACGACGGCACCGATTTCGACAAGGATCTTCTCACCAAGATTCTCCTCCCGTCGGAAGTGGGTCCGCAGTCGTAGAACCGGACGCTGTCGTCCAATCGGTAGTGACGCGCGATTCCAAGAGGAAGTTCCGTCATTATCGTCTAAGTGTTACGTGAAGTACGAAGAATTGGAAGAACATCCCAACACCGCCACGGACGGCAGAAGCGCGCCGCCGGCAGTCAGGAAGCCATGGATGCAGTAGAGGACGTCATTTGCCCGCTGTGCGGCCACCATTTCCACCCCGGTGGTGTGGACGGCTATATCTATTGCTCCGCCTGCGGCCGGCGCTTCAACCCGAACCTCTCCACCGAGGAAACCGTCGCGGTGCCGGGACCGGGATCGTCCCTGGCGCAGAAGGCCAAGGCCGCCGCCAGCGACGAGTCGGAAGATCTGAACACCGCCGCTTCCCGCCGGTTCGGCTCCTACGACATTGTCGAGGAAATCGCCCGGGGCGGTATGGGCGTCGTCTACCTCGCCCGCCAGCGCGTCCTCCGCCGCGTCGTCGCCCTGAAGGTCCTCCGCTCCGGCGACAACGCGTCCGAAGAGGAACGGCAGCGCCTCCTCCGGGAAGCCAAGGCTGCCGCCGGCCTCAGCCATCCGAATATCGTCCCCATTCACGAATTCGCCATCCACCAGGGCCAGCCCTATTTCACCATGGATTACATCGACGGCCAGCCCCTCGACCGGATGCTCGAGAAGGGCCCGCTGAATGCCCGCGAAGCCGTCTCCATTATCGCCACCGTCTCCCGGGCCATCGCCTACGCCCACGGGCGCGGGATTATTCACCGCGATCTGAAACCGGCGAACATCATTATCACCCCGGACGGCCGGCCGATGATCACCGACTTCGGCCTTGCCGTCGAAGCCAGTTCCCGCCGGAACGACCGCATGACTATGGCCGGCGCCATCATGGGAACCATCCCCTACGCCCCGCCGGAACAGGCGGCCGGGAAAATAGAACAGATCAGCGAACGCTCCGACGTCTATTCCATGGGCGCGGTCCTCTACGAAATGGTTACAGGGAGGCCGCCGTTCACCGGTTTTACCCAGTTCGAACTGATGCGCCGCGTCATAAACCACGACCCGACGCCGCCCCGGCAGATCAACCCGAAGGTCCACCGGGACGTCGAAACGATAATCCTGAAGTGCCTCGAGAAAGAACAACGCCGCCGCTACAAGAACGCCAAGGCCTTTGCCGACGACTGCCAGTCGTTCCTGAAGGGCGAAGTAATCGCCGCCCGGCCGGTCACCCTCGGCTACCGCTGCCGCCGCTTCATTACCCGGCGTCCGCTCATGAACGCCCTCGGGGCGATGGTGGTGTTTCTCTCCCTCGCCGTCTGGGTTGGGCTGAACCATTTCCGCGTCCTCGCCAAGGAAAAGGAACGGACCGAAATCCGCCTCGAGGAAGAGCGCGAGCGGGCGGAACGCATCGCCCTCGAAAAAGCCGAAACGGACCGCCAGGTGCGCCGCGACTGGCGGACGGAATACAATATCAATTTCGACTATTATTTCCGCTGGGAGTCGGATATCGAGGCGTCCCGGCGCCAGGGCATCCCCTGGCTGAACCCGGCCAACACGAAAAACCTGCAAATCCAGCCGCCCCGGGTCAAGCTCCTCGCCGACCCGCCGCGCCTTGCATTGAACGATCCGGAAGGAAAAGGCGCCGGTCCGGAAACGCCGTTTGCCGGCGAGACCGATTTGGCCTTGCCGTTTTCGTTTCCCCGGGAGGTCCGCATTTCCCTCAGGCTCATGACGCCGGCGGACAAGGTCGGCGAACTCATCCTCAGCCTCGACGTCGACAAGGAATACCAGCCGCACCTCGGCACCACCACCCTCCGCCTCGGCACGCCGACCCACCCGGGCGCATACTTCTACCGGAGCGGCACGGTCATCGGCGAGGAGACGACGTTCCAATTAAAGCCGTCGTCGGTGTACGAACTGGTTATTGAACGGTCGGACGATCGCATCCGCGCCCTCCTGGACGGCGTTCTTGTCCTCGAGTCGGAAGATCCGCCGCCAGTATTCAACGCCGACCCCGGGCGCATCACCCTCGACGTCAAGGACGGCGGCCTTGAATTCCTTGACCTCGCCGTCGACCTCCGGGGCATGAGCCGGACGTTGGCAACGAGCCTTATCGAGACCGCGAACGCCATGGCCGCCCGGGGCCGCGCGGAACTGGCGCACCGGCTGTACGTGAGTGTTCTTATTGAACCGACCGATCCGCAGAACCATCTCCGGGCGCTCCGGGGGTATGCCCGGTCGCTCTGGCTCGGCCTCCCGCGCCGTGAACGAAACGTCGCCGGTATTGAAAAAGCCTGCCGTGAACTGAACGAACACCTCGCCGCCGCCGGGCGGTCGCGGCCGGGGGAAATCGACTACCTGGTCGGCCTCGTTCTCGCCTCGAACCAGCAGGACAGCAGCCTCGCCCTGGAACGGCTCGACCGCGCCGCCGCCATCGCCTATTCGTCCGGCGACGAAGCGAGCGGCGAATACGGCGACCTGGCGCGGCTGGAGGCATTATTCGTCTACCTCCGGCGGAACATGCTCGGGGAAGCGGCGCGCCGCTTCGACATCATGTTCGAAGACGGCACCACCACCCGCCTGTACGAACGGTTCGGTTCCGAACTCGGCGGCGGCGGCCAGGTGGCGCTTCTTCTCGAAAAAGTCGAACCGCTTATCCGCGACGGGGAAGAACTGGAAACCGCCGCCACCCTGCTCCGCGCCGCCGCCGCCATCGCCCCGTCGAGCCGGGAATGCGCCAACCACTTCCGCCGCCTGGCGCGCCGTTATACCAACATGGGCGACCAGGACAAGGGCATCGAATACCTGCACTGGGCGGAGCGGATGTCGCCGGACTGGTTCCGTCCCTACCTCGATGAGGCGCGGATACATTTTGACGCCGGAAACGTCGGCCGTAGCGAAGAGACACTGGAACGGGCCGGACAGGTTATACCGCAGTCCCTCGATCTCCATCTCGGCATCGCCAGGCTGTATTTGGAGGATCTGCCGCCGGAACAGCAAAACCCGGCCAAGGCGGCGGCGGCGGCGCAGATTGCCGCCACCTTGTCGCAGAACAGCAACCCGGCGGCCTTGGAACTTCTCGCCCTCGCCCTGCACCGGGACAACCGGAACGCGGCTGCCCTGAACGCCGTCAACGCCGCCATCGCGGTTGAATCGAGCCGGTCGCGGCTGGCCCTTCGGGAAGCGATTTCCGCCGCGTTGTTCCCGGAAGAAGTGCTAAAAGACGTCCCCAACCAATCGGCCCCGGAAGGAACCACCGAGTGACTGTGAAACGCCCTGCCCCTGTCTCCTTCGCCACCCTCGCCGTTTTTGGCTGCTTGTGTTTTATCAACACCGCCACTGGCGCGGAAGAGCCGCTTCTCCCGAACCCGGCTGAACAACCGCTCGTCGTGGCGAGAACAAGGGAAGCGACGGAATTTAATAAACTTCTCGCCACCAAACCGGTCCGGGCGTTCCGGCGCCTCGGCCGTCCGGACAGCGTGTCCCTTCCCGGTACAGACATCCGTATCGATTCTCTGGAGCAGTTTTTCGCCGCCCTGGCCGATGCCGGGGCTGAAAACGTCTGGTACTGCCTGACCCAACAGGGCGCGTCGATGGCCCAACAGGGAAGCGTCCTCGGCTGGGATATTCCGGACGGCCTGGCGGCGTCCACTTCCGCCACCGGCGTTGACGCGCGACCGGACGGCGAGACGGCCACCGCATCGTCCCCTCCGAAAGATGCCGGTTCGGATGCCCTTGACCGCGGGCGTGGTGACAGCGGCGTCCGCTTCGGCCACGGCGTTCTTCGTTCCGGGCGTTCCCTGGCGAACGGCGGCCTCCGGGTCGTCCTGGCGCCGGACCAGCGGGTGCTGGAGGACGTCACCGGCGGCGGCCATTCGCCCGGAGGATGGCGGAACAGCTTCGGCGCTTTCCGGGATCTACCCGGGCCGGGCGTCGGCGTCTGGACAAACACCCGGCCGCTGTTCGGATTTCTCTCACTCCTTTCCGGCATCGACTTCCGGGCCAAACTGACCACCGCCACGACCAGCGTGCCGTCCGGCGCCATCCTTGAACTGCTCCCGCGCGGCGACGATCTCGGCTTTTCCCTCCGGTTCGACCAGTTCCTCCAGAACGACATTGTCCAGTCGGACGCCACGCCCCTGGTGGCCAGGGTGCAGAGGGACGCCATGTTCGAAGCGACCCTGAGCTCGCCGGGAACGCTTCTTGATCTGGCGCCGTTCGACACGTCGACCCTGTTCTACGTCAACCTGAATGCCCGAACGCTTCAGCCCCGGTCCCTCCATTTTCAGGCCTGGCTGAACGATTTCGGCGCTCCGGCCTGGACCGCCACCTGCCTTATGCCGACCGGGGCAAGGACGCAGATCCGGCGGGTCGTTCTTTGGCTGGAGATATTGTCGAAAGCGATGCCGAACGTCTCCGTGACCGGCACCCGTTCCGCCTGGGGCGACAACCTGTGGGAAATCCGCCTTGGCGACCGGACCCTCGTTCTCGGCCTTGTCGAAATCGCCGCCGCCGGCCAAAACAACACGTTTGTCGTTCTCTCGAATTCGGTGACGGACTGGCCGGAACCGGCCATGCTGGCTGTGGACACGGTTGGCGACCCATCCGTTCTTACCTGGAAAGCGCGGCTGGACGGGCTGTCCGAACGGTCGCTCCTGACCCAGGCCCTGGCGGACTTCGCCTACCAGGCTGGTCATGAATCGTACGATACGGATTTCTTCGCGGACATCCTGCCGACGGCCGAGTCCGGATCAATCGATTTTCTTGGGCGGGATCTCCTGATCCGGTCGGACCGGGGTGGTTTGCCGCTGTTACTGGTTGCGCTGACGGAACTGTATTTGCCATAGCGGCGGACGGAGCGGCGCGGGGACGTAATAGGTCCGAATCGAGGAATGCCGCCAAGCGACAAAAAAGAAGGGCGGGACGCTCCGCCTGGAAGCGTCCCGCCCTTCTTTCCGGTCACGGTTGCGCCGGAACGGCCCTACTCTGCGTTGACCCGGTCGACGATGGTCTTGACCAACTGGTATTCATCGTAAGTCATGCCGGACAGGGTTATCCCCAGTCTGGCGATTTCGTCGCGGATGGTTTTGGCTCGGCGTTCCATTTCGCCGTGGGCGCTGGCTGAGCCGCCGATGAGTTCAATATCGTCCCCACGGGTGTACCGGAAGTGGCCGCCGTCGTCGTCCAGGCCATAGCCGACCAGTACCGCCCTTCCCTGCCGAACCCGGGCCGGTACGGTGCCTTCCTTTTTTTGGTTTTTCCGCATGTACTGTATCCACCGAAATGAACGAGCAATATCGGACTTTCTCCACCGCATGCTCATCAGACAAAAGGCGAGGTGGTTCACTCACATACCCAGGATTATAGCGAAGCGCTCCCCCGAATTCAAGAGGACGCAACCGCAAAAAGCGCCGATAAACGGCACTTTTCCGTAATTG
Source organism: Planctomycetaceae bacterium (assembly GCA_021201355.1). Taxonomy (GTDB): domain Bacteria; phylum Planctomycetota; class SZUA-567; order SZUA-567; family SZUA-567; genus JAJBSZ01. The sequence goes on from JAJQFC010000057.1 coordinate 15,613, forward strand.
ATTGATAATTCCACTCCCGGCGGTTGACTATGCGTCGGCCACTCTTTAAGATAGGTTCAGGCAAAGCGCCGGTGGGCAGTAAAGGAAGATTATGGCAAAAAAAGACAGTCGCGGCCAGAAGGAACAATCGAACTCCATTGCGAAAAACCGTGCCGCGTTCCATAACTATGAAGTTTTACAGAAGCTGGAGTGCGGCATGGTCCTCAGTGGCACCGAGGTCAAGAGCCTCCGGGAAGGCCACGTCGCCTTCGCCGACGCCTTCGCCAGCGTCCAGGGGGACGAACTATTCCTGTACAACCTGAACATCAGCGAATACAAGATGGGGAACATCTTCAACCACCTGGCGGTACGGAAACGGAAACTCCTGGCCCATAAACGCGAAATCCGCAAGCTCCGCGCCGCCACCGAACAGCGCGGCTTTACCCTGGTGCCCCTCGGGATGCACTGGAGCCGGGGCCTCGCCAAGGTCGAAATTGGCGTTGTCCGCGGGAAACAGCTCCACGACAAGCGCGACTCCATCAAGAAGCGGGAACAACAGCGGGACGCCCAGCGCGTCATGCGGAACTACGGCAAGGGATAAACACGCCAACTGGGCCGTCCGCCACTCTTCACTCCGATAAAAAAAACCGCCGACGCACCGGCGGTTTTTTTATCGGATGAAGAAAAACTGGCTGTCGCCTCTTGGACGCGACGGCGCCGGTCCCGCCGCTGCCGCGTCGCCTTATTTCACCCACACGTCGGTATCGAGGCAGATGGTCACCGGACCGTCGTTCAGGAGACGGACGTCCATGTGGGCCCCGAACACGCCTTTCTCGACGACGACGCCCTGCCCGGCAAGGGCGGCGCAAAAGTCCTCGTACAACCGGTTCGCCTGATCCGGAGGCGCCGCGTTGATGAAGGACGGGCGGTTCCCTTTCGCCACGTCGGCGTAGAGGGTGAACTGGCTGACCACCAGCGCCTGGCCGCCGGTGTCAAGGAGGGACAGGTTCATCTTTTCCTGCTCGTCCCGGAAGACGCGGAGGCGGGCGATTTTCCCGGCCAGGACGCGGACGTGCTCGTCCGTATCCCCGGCGGTGACGCCAAGGAGGACAAGGAAGCCGTTGTCGATTTTCCCGGTGACGACGCCGTCCACGGTGACACTCGCTTCGGTTACCCGTTGCACGACTGCTCGCATACTATATCCTTGAAAATAAGGTTGTTTGTCCCATACAATTTATGAATCTCTCTACGCACATTTCGGCAAGAGCCGGATTATACGGGATGAAGCGCCGTGCTTCAAGGCGGCCATGCCCGGCTCCGGTTCCCGAAAGCTCTCGTGGCCGGAAGTCCTCTCGAAAGGAAACAGACGCGTTATGGACGTTGTTCGCGAATGTATCAGAAAAATGTCAGCCTATATCCCCGGCGACGCCGCCGAGGATCCGAAAGTGGTGAAGCTGAACCAGAACGAAAGCCGGTTCCCGCCAAGCCCCCGGGCCATCCGCGCCATCGGGGCCACCGTCTCCAGCCTCGCCCTCTACCCGGAATCGACCAGCAAGGCGCTCCGGGAAGCGGCGGCCAAGATCTATTCGGTGCCGGCCAGCCGGATAATGGCCGGGAACGGCTCCGACGACATCCTCCGGATCCTCTTCCAGTGCTGCTGCGATCCGGGCGATCGGGTCATGGCTTTTTATCCGACCTACTCCTACTACGCCACCCTTGCCGACATGTACGCCGTCGACTACCGGCTGGTCGATTTCGCGGGGGATTACGCCATTCCCGACACAGTACAATTCGACGCGGCAAAACTTGTTTTTCTCCCGAACCCGAACGCCCCGACGGGAACCGTCTTCCCGGAGCGGGACGTTTGCCGGCTCCTTGAAACCGCCCCGGGCCTCGTGGTGGTGGACGAGGCCTATGCCGACTTCTCGGGACAAACCGTCCTGCCGCTCCTGGATGAATACGAAAACCTTGTTGTCGTCCGGACGTTTTCCAAGAGTTACGGCCTGGCCGGGCTCCGGGTCGGCCTCGGCTTCGCCCGGGAAGAACTTCTCGCCGAAATGGAAAAGGTCCGGGACTTCTACAACGTCGACCGCCTGGCCCAGGCCGGCGCCGTCGCCGCCCTTGAAGATCAGGACTGGCTCCGGCATGTCACCGGACGGGTCATCGCCGCCCGTGAAGACACCATCCGGGCCGTCCGGGAACTCGGATTGACCGTTTATCCGA
>JAJQFC010000057.1:17824-39252 GCA_021201355.1 Planctomycetaceae bacterium
CGAACTTTATCCTCGTCCGCTTCCGGGACGCGGCCGAGGCGAAACGAATTTTCGAGGCGCTCCGTGACCGGGGCGTCCTCGTCCGGTATTTCACCGGCCGGGGCCTGGCGGACTGCATCCGCGTCAGCATCGGCACCGAGACGGACATGATGGTCTTTCAAAAAGAACTGGAAGCGCTTCTCTGAACCATTCGGGACGGCGCTTCGCGGAAGCTGTTTCGGCCCTCGGCCGCTTCCGGCATTTATCCATAAAGGATGCGCCAATGCGCCCGCTCACGGAACCAGCCGCACCGACGTTTATCTGGAACGACAGCCAGCTACTCCGCGCCGAATGGCTTTTTCTCGCCGAATCCGCCCTCGTCTCCGGGAAAGTGCGGCACCTCGCCGCCGTCGATCAGGGCGAGGTCATGATGGAGACGCTGGTCCGGGACGCCGTCGCCAGCCTTGAAATTGAGGGCGACGTCGCGGACAGCCAGCGGGTCGAAGCGGGAATCCGCCACCGCCTCGGCCTGGCCATGGACGACGCCGGCGCCGACCGTCAGGAACTGGGCATTGCCAAACTGGCCATAGACATTATCCAGACCTATGAAAAACGCCTCGACCGCCGGACCCTCGCCACCTGGCAGTCCCGCATCTACGCCGACGACGAAGCCGGCGTGGAAGCGGACGGCGCCGGCAAAAAACCGTGGAAAATGGCGGTCAATAACCACAACGCCGCTTCCGGCGAACGCGATCTGAAACGGTTCCTGGCCTGGCTGGCGTTGGACAACGGCCATCAGGACCGGCCAAGCCCCCTCGTCCGGGCCGGCCTCGCCCACCTTTGGCTCGAGAGCATCCAGCCGTTCCCGCGCGGCACCGGCGTTCTCGGCCGGGCCGTCGCCGAACAGGCCCTTATTCACGATCTGCCGAACCATATGTTCATCCCCCTGAACCAGGTGTTCCTGAAGTACCGTCACGAATACCACAACCGCCTGGACGACGCCTGCCGCGACCGGGACGCGACGGAATGGCTGGCCTGGTTCGCCGCCGCCGCCGTCGAGGCCTGCCGCCTCGCCCGGGCCAGGATGGAATTCGCCATCAACCAGGCGCAGCTTCTGGAATCGCTCCGCGACAGCATCTGCGGCCGTCAGGAAGCCATCCTCACCCACCTTTTCAACCAGGGGCCGGAAGGTTTTCCGCGCGGCGTCAGCCCGTCCGGCTTTGCCCGGGAACACGACCGGCCCATTAGCGACGTCAGCCGCGACATGACCGCCCTGGCCCATAAGGGCGCCCTCGTCCGCTCTGTCCGGGGCGGCCGGATGCGCTATCACCTGAACGTCCCGAATCCCCGGGTGGCCAGGGTGCGGACGGAAGACGTTTTGTAAAAGTGCCGGCCAGGTTTTTCTTCGTCATTTTCGGGACTTCGCGCCACCGCGTCGGCCGACGGGACACCGTCAGGCCGGCGTTTTGCATTGATGTCGGGATATGTCCAAAAACCCCGATAAAACAGCGTTTTTTCACGGCTTTGGTCCGGAACGACAGCTCACGGCCGACGCCTCCGTACCGGTTTTTCGTTACGAATAATCCTCTTTCGCATCCCCGTATCGGGATCACCCGCGTTAAAGGAACGGGAAATTTTCGTTCTCCGGGCAAATAAACAGTGAAGCTCGACCCGCCAAACCGTCGAAGAAAGAAATGTAACAGCTTCCTGGAATTGTGTGGATTCGCCACCGGCGCCGCGACGCCGACCCAGTGGAACTCGCCGCCGGCAGGGCGGCATTCCGTCGGGACGGTTCAGAGCATCCGGCATGGCGTCACGGAATTTCCAGGCAGGCTCGCACTTTTAATGACGAAATCCAAAGTCGCCACATTAGACACCGCGCCAGCGCGGCGATTCTGGGGGGAGAGTTTCGTCCGCCCGCGCGCGGACGCGAAGACTCAAGGAGAGATGGCCGTGTCAGAAAAAACGATGTCCTCAAAGGTGGCCGTGCCCCGGGGAACGAAGTTCCGCAAGATCAACATGTCCCGCAAGGTGGCGAATTGCCCGCGCTGCAACGAAGTGTCGAAACGCCATTCCATCGGCCGCCGCCGGCTGCGGGAGGTGGGCATTTCCGGGCCGACCGTCCTCGAGGTGACCTATTCCAAGCATTACTGCGAGAAGTGCCGCAAACACTTTTCCCTGCCGATGGACCACCTGGCCCTGCCGTCCGGCCGCTTTACAAACCGGGTTCGCCGCACCGCCGTCGATCTCGTCATCAAACAGGCCCTGACCCTCGAAAAGGCCACCCAGCGCATGCGCCAGAAATATTATGTTCACGTTCCGCCGACCACGCTCCACGATTGGGTGGTGGCTGAACTGACCCTGGCGTAACGGTTCGAATCAGATTCGTACCACCCCGAAGAACGAATCACCAGTCCGATGCAGTACGGGAACGCGGCGGACGGTTTCACTTCGGATGCTTTCTCCAAAGAATGCCTGGCGACGGCGGCGGCGGTTGTTCGGCCCTGTCCGGCGTCATCCATGTACCACCTCCTATCTCCTCCTCCTTTCGGTACAGCGTTCCCCAAAAAAAGAACCGGCCCATCGCGGGCCGGTTCTTTTTTGTACGTCATCAGCCATTCGGCACATTCGGCAATCATTTTCCGTCCCGGCGCGCTTCGGGTGCCGCTGCCGGATAGGACGCGGCTCGGTTGTCTTGTAAGAACGGTTGACCGAAACGGCGTTACGCCCGCCTAATTAGCCTTGAGCATTTGCCGGGTGATTTTCCTCGGGATCTGCTTGGTGGCGGCGGCGGCTTTTTCCTGTTCTTCCGCCTGGGCGGTCCGGTACGGTTCGGTGATGTAGTGCATCATCGGCACGAGGGACTGGTTCGGATTTCCGGAACCGTCGTAGAAGTTGCAGATGACCGGAACGCCGAGCTCCCGTTCCAGCTGCGGGAAGACGGACGTGGTAATGGTCCCGGGCATGCAGAACATCGGGCTGGCGTTGACGATGGCCTTGGCCCCGTCCTTTTTGACGAAGAGGGCGGCGCGGCCGAGGGTCAGAACCGCTTCGCCTTCGAAATGCCAGGGAAGGTATTTGCAGCCTTCCTCGAGGAGGACGTCTATGGGGTGTTCGTGCCTGTCCTTCAGGATGTCCGAGGCGAGTTCGTAGTATTTGTGTTCGATACGGTTGAAGAAGTACCGGGTTTCCAGCCAGATCCGCGCCCGTTCTAGGATCGCCTTCATGCCCTGCGGCTGTTCCTTGACGAGGAGGTGGCGGAGGTGGTTCGTGTACATTATCCATTCACTGATGGGAGCGAGCCAGGCCTCGCCGCCCAATTCCTCGATGCGGCGGCAGAGATCGTGGTTGAGGAACGGGTCGCAGCGGACGTAAATCTCGCCGACGACGCCGACGAGCGGCCGGGGCGCGGTATGCTTCGGGAGAGCCGCCAGTTCCCGGGCGCAGGCGCTGATGGCGTTTTCCACTTCCGCCTTGTTGCCGGCGGAGAACGATGCCTCCATCTTGACGGTATAGCGTTCGACCACTCGGTCCACGGCGCCCTTGTCGATTTCATAGGGACGGGTGCGGTGGGTCATTTTCCGCATGACGTCGGAGGCGATAAGGGCGTGGTAGATAAGCATGCGGGCGTCGGTGTCGATGCCCTCGTAGGCGTTCTCGGCGGACGGGGACATGATCTGCACCTTGTCCCAGCCCTTCCGTTCAAAAATCATCCGGTTGAGTTTGGCGTACTGGCCGAAGCGGCAGGGACCGCAGGCGGTGGGCATGAAGAAGATGACGTTCTCGGGCTGGACGTTGTCCCGCTCCATCGCGGCGAGGAGGGCTCCGGTCGTGGCCGGACAGGGAACGCATTCGCCGCCGCCGGTGTGTTTCTGGCCGATGGCCATGGTGGAGGCGTCTTCGTCCAGGGCGCGGGCGTCGTAGCCGATACTCCGGAAGGCGGCGGCGGCGAAACGTTTGCCCCACGGTTCCATCGGCGGAATATACATGACCTTGCCATTGCCGGGACCGGAAATGCGCGATTCTTCTAAACGTGCCATAACTCTCATTCCTCAGGGCTGAAGCGCTGTGTTCTTCGCGACCGCAGCCGCGAAAGAGTCAAACCGCTCAAAAAAACGGCTCGTCATGACGAGACGAGTGGTGTAAGCTATTCGACAACAACCTCGCCGCCGGACGTCGTCAAAAGTTCCTCTCGGCGTATTTTGCCCAAAACACCGGTCGAAAATCAGCCGGCCAAAGCTTTTTCCTCGTCTTCGACGACAATCCGGCAGGTACCCGGACAGCCTGTCGTGTTGAGCATCCATGTCAAACCGAACTCGGATTCCGACCTTGTGCAAATGCTTTGGCCTCAGATCCGCGGCTACATTCCACCCATATGCTGCGTAAGGCCTACAGCTTCGGGGTTATAAGCCAGCGGAGCAGCGAACCGCCAAATCCGGCCCGGCCGACCTCGAGGCAGGCGACGGCGCCTTTCCGCAGCTCGACCGTGCCATCCTTGGCGCCGATAAGGTAGGCGATGAGATTGGCGAGATCGGGCGCGTGACCGACCAGGAGAAGGGCTTCACCGTCCTTGCCGTATTCGTGCAGAAGTGACGAGCCGGTGTCTGTCCGCATACCGCTGGCGAGGCGTTCGTCCTGCCGGACCGAGATAATGTCATCCATCTGATCGGCGGCAATTTGGGCGGTCTCCCGGGCCCGGGGGAACGGGCTCGTCACAACGGAGAGCGGCCCGGGACCGATGGCCTTGAGCCACGAGCCCATTTTTTCAGCCTGGGACCGGCCTTTTTCCGACAACACCCGGGTGAAGTCGGTTCCGGTGCCGTCCTCGGCATCGGCGTGCCGCATGACATATAAATCCATTCCTCTCCCCCGCACAGCGTCGGAATTATGGAATTTGTGAAAAGCGTTTCCATAAAGATTCGGCGGCAGGTCGCCCTGCCGCCGAAAAAGTTGAGTATACCAGCGATTCCCCGGATTTCAAGCGATGTTTCCCGGAGGACACGGGATTCACTTGGAGGCAGTGACAACCCGGGTGTTCTTCAGCTTCCGCATGGCGGTCGGGTAGTCGTGGAACTCGTCGTTCAGCCGGAAAATCGGCAGGCTGTCCAGCATGGTGTGGGCGGCCATGACGTCGGCGGAGCCATCGTGGCGCCAGCCGTCGTGCAGCTTGACATAGGATTCGAGATTGTGCTCGGTGTATTCAAGGCCCATCATCTTCAGCTTCGACTTGGCCGCATCGCACTTGCCGCACCCCGGTTTGGAATAGATCTGAATGGTCATGCAAACACTCCCCGATGAAAGAAAACAGCCACTGACAATATAACGACACAAAAAATCCACCGTCCGAACCAGAAAAAAGTTCGAACGCGCTTGTATTCACGCCCGCTAACGATAGACTGTGACGACGACAACCCGGGGAAACAGCGCCCATGCGGCATGGACGGCACCCCCTCTGTTTCCCGGTTTCGTCCGGGTTGGGTTCGGAAAAAGTACGCATTCCGAATCGTGTGCGCGTTGTTCCGCGCAACAAAAACCATTCTACGAAAAAGATTGAGCGAGTCAAGATCAAAAAAACGAAATATAGGAACAGGGATCACCCTTGCCACTATATATAGTGTTTGTCGCCGCCGCCTTCCCATACCTCGCCTACGCTAACCCATGCTGCGCCAATGGATTTTTATCAACTCCGTTCGTATGAGGAAATAGTGAAAAAATATATTTTTTACTATATTTCCATGATACAAAACAAAGTTTCAACCACATTTTTCCAGCATCTCCACCAACTTTTCGTTTGCTGGAGTGGCGACGCCGAAACGCTTTCCGATTTCAACTATTTTCCCGTTAATCTCTTGTATTTCAGTATGTTGACGTTTTTTCAAAATATCCTGACGCATGGAAAACGACGCTTTCGGGGCGCGTCCGGCCTGCCAGGCCATGATGCGTTTGACCAGACGGTCGGGAAATTTAACCAGATAGCGCATCTTTGATACGGGAAAGCCAGGAAGGTCAACAGGTTCCAAGCGAAGCCGGCGCATCAGGGAAAAGCCCTCGCGAAGGGCCTGAATGCTGAGGCTGCCGAATTCGGGATGGCGCAGGAGGTCGGCGCTGGACAGACCGGTAATGGAATTAAGCGCGTTGAAGCCGATGTTGAGCATCAGTTTGGACCACTTGAGACGCTGGCTGGCCTTGCCGCCGTGAACCCATTGGCATTCCATGCCGGTCCGGGCCAGAAGATTCATCCAGACCGTTCGGGCCACGTCCGGGTCGCCCCGGTGGCGGGCGCCGGCGAGGCCGCCCCTGTCGTCCGGCCACAGGCTTCTGCCCGGCTCGGCCAGTTCAAGGCTGGCGCATATCGACCCGGCCACGATGGTATGCTGCGGGAACATGGCGCCGAGGGCGTCTTCGTTGCCGATGCCGTTCTGGAGGCTCGTAATGACTGTCGACTGGGGAATATTCCCGATAAGCGGCATAAAACCCTTGACCGTGTCGAAGCTCTTCAGGGCGGCGACGACGAGATGCGGATCGGGCGGCAGGTCTTCGACCCGGTCGGCCCAGACCGCGTTCGCGTCTGTCGCTCGGGTGGCGCTTCCCGAGGTGAGGCGGAATCCGTGTTCGGCCAGGCCGGGTTTGTATTCCGGCTTGACCAGGACGCCGGTCTTTACTCCGGCGAAGGAGAGAAGCGAGGCGATAGTGCCGCCGACCGCGCCGGCGCCGACCACCCAAACCCGGCCGACGCGCTTTTCCGCGCTTTCCACCGCGCCGGCGGCATGGCGGCGGAGGTTGACGGCGGTCTGTTCCGGCGCTTCGAAAAGGAGCGTATGGGCGGCGTCCGGGATGACCTCCACCATCGCCCCGGCCCGGCCGGCCAGATCGGCGGTGGGTTCATTTTCGACAATGCGGTCCTTCCCGGCGAGAAGGCAGAGGGTCGGGGGAATGAGCCGGCGGCCGGCGGTTTCCTGGATGAACCGGCGCATTTTCATCGTTTCAAAACAGAATCCGCTGCTGACCTGGCGCACGCGGTCCGGGTCGTCCTCGATAAACTGCCGCCACTTCGGGCTGACCGTAAAATGTTCCGGCGCGAAAACCGGCGTGACCATGACGTCCGGGTTTTTGGAAAAAACCGACCGCGCCACGGTAAGCTTGTCCATGAACAGCAGATTCGCTTTCGTGTATATCCCCGGCGACAGGAGGGCCACCGAGTCGAACAGCCAGCCGCGGCGGAGCGCCAGGTACAGGGCCGCCATCCCGCCCCAGGACATGCCGGCGAGGTGGAGGCGGTGGTACTTCCGCCGGGTGTCCGAGGCGATGGAGACGGCGCTTTCGACAAACTGGCGGTAACTGGTCAGACGGCCCCGGGGCCCCCTGCTCTTGCCCCAGCCGTGACGGTCGTAGGCGACGACGGCATAGCCGTCCGCCACCAGCCGGGTGGCGAGGTCGACAAACCAGCCGCTGTGGCTTTCCATGCCGTGGAGGAGGAGAAAGGCGCCTTTCGGCCGGGAGGACGGTTGCAGTTTCCGGAGGAACAGGCCGTCGGCGTGTTCGGTATTTTTCATGGGTATCCAGTGCTTTGACGGGACGGGACAAGGCATTCCGCCCGGGCGGTCGGGCGTCCGGAATCCCGCGCCGCATACGGTGGCGGTCCGGCCGGCTGGCGACTGCTTCACGGTGTCGCACCGCCGCGATGGGGATGCGCTCCCCCTTCGGTCGCCAACGGGCGTCGGTATGCCGAAGTCAACGCGGCCAGTAGCCGTTCCGTTCCAGTTCTTCCCGAATGCGTTTGGCATCCTCCAGGAAGGGGTAATGGAACACCACTTCGCCGCCCGGCTGGTATTCGAACGCCACGCGGAGACCGGGCGATTCGTTGGCGAGGAGATCGAGGGCCAGGGCGAAATCCTGGTTGACCTCCCCGAGCGTCCGGAGCGCCAGCGACGGACCGGCGAAGAGTACCTCACCCTCGATACTGCCGTCCCGGCGCCGTTCCACCAGGCCGGTGGCCTGGCCGAGGCTGTCCCCGTAGGCCCGGAACTCGATATGCATGGCGCCGCCACCATCCTGTTCGAGGACGATGGACAGCTGGTCGAAATTAATGGTGGCGATGTCGGCGAGGCGTTCCAGCTCGCCCGGATCGCCTCCGCCCCATTCCGGCAGGGCCTGGACAAAGACGGACGGAAGATCGGTAAGGCCGCGCCACCAGTCCCCGGCCCGGTTCCGGTCGAGGACCGGCTTGGCCCAGACCATGCCGGAACCCCATTCGTCCATGCCGCCGGTCTCGGACGGAATGCCGCGCCAGGTCAGGTTGACAGGCGATCCGGACAGGCCCGGCGCCTGGAACGGTTCCGGCAGGTGCCGGGACAGGCGGCGGGACAACTGGCTGGCGTCCAGTTTTTCCGCCGCGATGGAAATGGGCGCCCCTTCCTGATCCGGCGTGACGGCGATGCGGACCCGGCCGTTCATCATATTGGCCTCGCCCGTCAGGTTGAGGCCGGCCGTGGACCGGGTCAGGTAGAGCCGGAGGTCGGTCCCTTCCCAGCCGAAGCCGCGCCAGGCGCCGGTCTGCCATTCGATGACCGGGGAAATCCGGGACAGCCACTGCGGCCAGGCCGAATACTGGCTAAACAGGGCCGGAATCGAATCGAGGGCGGCGACGTCGCCGCGGAGGGCGATGGCTTTCGGGCTGCCGCCCTGATCGAGGGTGGCGGAAATTTCAAAAGCGCCGTAGCCGGACGGCCCCATGTGAAGGGTGGCCGGGACGTTGTCCCGGTTCGGATGGATGGGCCAGTTCAGACGAAGCGGAACGTGCGGCGGCAGGCCGAAAACGGCAAGAGGAACGTCCGACAACTGCCCTTCCAGAAAGAGGGCGCCGTCGGCGTCGTTGTGGGCGTTATAACGGACGACGCCGGAAAAGGCGCCGGACTGGCGGTCGACGGGAATGCCGTCCACCAGGAACGGAAGAATCGACAGCGGCAGGTTGGACACCCGCGCCTCGGCGTGGCCGGGCAGGAGCAGCGGCAGGGCACTTTTTTCCTTGTCCCAGCGGGCGAACAGGTTGACCGCTTCAAGAACGCCCCGGAGCCGGGACTCCGGCACGTCGACCCAGCCGATGGTGAAACCGAGGCGGTCCGAGTGAAAGCCGATGCGGTCGCGGCCGGGGCGGCGGAAGGATTGGCCGTTGATGTCGAAGACGAGTTCGTACCCGCGCCGTTTAATGGACAGGCTGCTCGATTCGATGTCGGCATTCCAGCCGGAAATTTTCGGCATGGGGAAGGGAAACGGATTGTTTCCCGCCGCCAGCGGGCGCATAAGGCCGTCGTGGCTCCATTCGCCGAACTGCCCCTGCTCGAAGGCGAGATGGACGCCGGTGAAAAGGAGATAGGCCTGCCCGGACATGAGGCCGGCCAGGGACCACGGCGGCACCCAGGCGCCGATGCGGTCGATGCGGGCGAATTTTCCCGGGAAGACCGGGTTCGGGTGTTCGATTTCCGTCTGGTGCAGGAACAGGCGGGATTTCCTGACCACGTTGAGGCGGACGACCATTTCGCCGAGAAGGGAGACGTCGGCGTTCATCGTTTCGTCGAGCCAGGCCTGCATCGCCCGTTTTTTGGCCGGCGTCCGGAGCGACCGTTCAACGAGCCAGGCGGCGAGGTACAACAACACCGCCGCGGCCAGGATGACCGCGCCATAACGTAAAAGACGCCCGGATAATTTTCGTCCGGGCGGCCGTTCTTGTTTTCCAGTATCCCTGACACCGGTTTTTTTATCGCTCATACGGACTACTAATCCTTGCCGACCGCGTTATTTCGCCGCCACGACCTCGATTTCAACCTTGGCGCCGAGCGGAAGCGCCGCCACGGCATAGCAGCTTCGGGCCGGAAACGGCTTGACGAAAAAGGAGGCGTAGACCTCGTTCACCGTGCCGAAGTCGTCGATGTCGGCCAGGAAAATGGTGGACTTGACGACCTTGCCGAGGCTGGTGCCGGCTTCTTCGAGAATGGCCTTCAGGTTCTGGAGGCAAAGGGTGGCCTGGGTCTTGACGTCTTCCGGCATGGCCTTCGACACCGGGTCGAGGCCGAGGCTGCCGGACGTGAAGACGAAATCGCCGACCATGATGGCCTGGGAATAAGCGCCGACGGCGGCCGGCGCATTCACTGTGTCAACCTGCTTGAGTTCGCTCATTACCTGTAACTCCTCTCAATATAAACAACGTCCCTCAATAATGCTTCCGGGCAACGGCGCGCCGTTGCCCGCACGGCGGCCGGGATTACATCCAGGCGCTCTCGAGCGCCTCGTACAGGTCGCAGACGTTCTGATAGCGGGCGTCCGCGTCCACGCTCAGGCCGCGTTCAATTATAACGACAAGCGGCTCCGGAATGCCCGGAAGCGCTTCTTTAATCGGCACGATCAGCCCCTGAGTGACGACCTCCCGGGGCGGCAGATCGCTTTCAAACCGGTACGGCGACCGGCCGGTCAGCATGGCGTAGAACACCGCGGACAGGCTGAACACGTCCGCCGTCGGCTTCGGATCGTTTATGGGCGACAGTTCCTCCGGCGCGATAAAGCCGAGCTTTCCGATGTCGTCCGTTGCGAAGCCGCGCGGCATGATGCCGGTTTCGTCGAGGAACCGGGCAAAGCCCTGATCGGTTATCTTCGCCTTCAGGCGTCCGGCTTCGTCCGCGATGAGGATGCTGGACGGTTTCAAATCCATGTGGAGATAGCCCTGCGTCTGGAGGTGGCAGACGACGTTGGCCAGTTGCAGGATGATGTTGTACGAATTATGGAGCGATATCCGGCCGTTCGGCGACGTTTCGATAATGCTTGTCAGGTTTTCGCCGTGGACGAATTCCGTGACGAGGTAGATGGACTCGCCGTTCAACTCGCCGGCGGCGAGAAGCTTGACGAGGTTCGGGTGCTGGAGGCGGCGGGCGTTGTCGATTTCCCGCCGGAAGTCCTCGAACATCTTGCTGGTTATGGGAATCTTCGGGGTGATAACCTTGATGGCGACGGTGGTGTTGTCCTTCAGGGCGACGGCCTGGTAGACGGCGCCCATCGACGACGAGGACAGGAACTTTGTTAAACGGTACCCGCTAATGGAAGGAAGCTCGGTCCTGACGCCGGAGACCGTCTCCTCAAGGCCGGCGTCACTGACGGAGGCGGCGAGAATTCGCGAATTCACCATCGCGGACGGCTTTTCCGCCGGTTTGGCGCCGGTCCCGGCCCCGGCGCCGGGCGGTTCGTCGTGTACGACATTGACGATGAACCGGGACGATCCGATGGAGACTTCGTCCCCGTCCCGCAGTTCGAGAGGCTGGAGAATCTTCTGCTCACTCAGGGCGCCGAACGTCTCGCCGTTAATGACGAGGCCGTTCGTGGAATTGAGATCCTTTATCCTGACCACCGGCGGATCGACCAGAAACACCGCGTGCATCCGGCTGACCAGCGGATCGAAGTCGAGTATGCAGTTGCAGCTGCCGCTCCGGCCGACGCTGAGTTCGGTCGGCTCGGTAAAGACTATTTCTTCCGGCGGCTGCTCCGGCTTGAGGAGAGTGAGACGAATCATTATACCGTTCTCCCTGGATGCGGTTTCATTCGTTGTATCGAAGTCGAAACCTCGAGTAACCGCCTCCGCGGTCTACTGAAAATAGCGGTGAAACCGCCCGTACCAAATGGATCGTGCGTACCTGTTTTTCAAGAACACGGCGGCGCCCGTCCGGTCGCTCCGACGAACAAGGCGAACCGCCCGCTGATTTGTCGAGGCCGCGGGCGCGGACCGGCGCTCCGCGGCCTGACTGCATTATCCACGCTCCCCGCCCGTATGGGAAGGAAATATTTCCAACGAATTGGAAAAACTGTTGAAAAGACAACCCGGCCGAAGTACATTTACGCGATGCGTTAATATTTAACCATATTAACGAGTTCATCGGCGAGGGGCTAGTAGGAGGCATTCCATGCATTGGATATACGGCCATCTCCATCGCCTGTTCACGGCGAGTCCGGAAATCGCCCTCTTTCTGAGTCTGGCGCTTGGGTATTGGATAGGCAAGTGGCGGTTCGGCAAGTTCCAGCTCGGCGGCGTCGCCGGGTCGCTCCTTGTCGCCGTTCTTATAAGCCAGTTCGGCGCCACGGCGGACAACGGGTTGAAGAACGTCCTGTTCGCCCTGTTCATTTTCGCGGTCGGCTATGAGTCCGGCCCGCAGTTTTTCCAGTCCCTGAACCGCCAGTCCCTTCGGGAAATCGTTCTCGCAGCCTGCCTCGCCGCCACTTCCCTCGGCACGGTGGTGCTGATGGCGAAGCTGTTCCACTTCGACAAGGGGATCGCCGCCGGGGTGGCGGCCGGCGGGCTGACCCAGTCGGCCATCATCGGCACCGCCTCCGACGCCATCGCCCGCCTCGGCCTGCCGGCCGCCCAGGTGACGACCCTGCAGCAGAACGTCGCCATCGGCTACGCCGTCACCTATATTTTCGGTTCACTCGGCGCCATCATCATCTGCGTCAACATCCTGCCGAAGTTCATGAAGTCGGGTATCCGGGACGACGCCGTCAAGGCCCAGGCCGGCATTGCCGCCAACGCCGACGCCCTCGCCGGCGACGGCGAACCGGCCCTGGCCCGGGTTCTCGGCCGCGTCTTCAAACTGAAGGACTCGTTCTCGAAAACCGTCGCCGAGGTCGAGGCCATCGCCCCCGGGTACAAACTGACGGTGGAAAAGGTCAAGCGGGACAACCGCATCATCCCGGTCAACGAGGAAATGACGGTCGCTTCCGGCGACGAAATCCTCGTCGTCGGCGCCCGGGACGCCCTCCTGAAGGCCGGGCCGCTCCTCGGCCAGGAGGTGTTCGGGGACGACGACATGCAGCTCCGCCTTATCGCCCACGACGTCACCCTCACCGGCGACGGCCTCGACGGCAAGCCGGCCCAGAGCGTCCGGGACACTCTCGACCAGAAGGCGACCCACGGCGTCTTCGTCGTCGCCATGCGCCGGAACGGCAAAGCGGTCACGAACGTCAAGCCGGACACGGAACTCCGGAAAGGGGACGTCCTCACCCTCTACGGCTCCCCGCAGGACGTCACCCGGGCCGGGAAGCACCTCGGCCACCTGGCGGTGTACAGTTCGAAAACGGACTTCGTGTATGTGGGCCTCGGCATGGTCCTCGGGCTCCTCATCGGCCTCCTGAGCGTCCGCGTCTTCGGGCTGCCGCTCACCCTCGGGAGCGGCGGCGGCGCCCTCCTCTCCGGCCTCCTGTTCGGCTGGTTCCGGGTCAGGCGTCCGGACATCGGCTATATGCCTCCCGGGGCCATCCAGATCCCGAAGGATCTTGGCCTCGCCGGGTTTGTCGCCCTGGTCGGACTGCAATCCGGCCTCCAGGCGGTCCAGACGGTCAAGCAGCACGGTCTGAACATCTTCATTGCCGGCGTTCTCGTCACGGTGGTGCCGCTTCTCCTCACCATGGTTATCGGCAAGTACCTCATTAAATACAAAAACACCGCCGTCTTCGCCGGCGCCCTGTCCGGCTCCCGGAGCGCCAACCCGGCCTTTGGCGAAATCCTGAACAAGGCCGGCAACGCCGTCCCGACCGTTCCCTTCGCCATCACCTACGCCCTGGCGAACGTGTTCCTCACCCTTCTCGGGCCGCTCGTGGTGTCGTTGACCTGACGCCGCCAAGTCTGCCGAGATCGTATGAGGCGGCCGCACCAACCCATTCACCAGCCGGTCCGAGGGGACAGTAAAGGAAATCCACAATGGATGAGAAAATCGATTATGCCGAACTGGCAGACCTGAGCCCGTTCGAACTGAAAAACACCCTTATCGACGTTGCCGCCAAAAGTATCCAGAAGCCGATGCTGAACGCCGGGCGCGGCAACCCGAACTTCCTCGCCACCATTCCCCGCCGGGCCTTTTTCCGGCTCGGCGATTTCGCCATGCAGGAGGCGGAAAACTCCTGGGTCTACATGCCGGAAGGGGTCGGCGGCTTTCCCCAGCGGGACGGCATCGAAGCCCGGTTCGACATCTTCGCCCACGCCGACCGGGACGACGTCGGCATCAAGTTCCTCCGCTCCGCCGTGTCGTACGTCCGGGATCACCTCGGCCTCGCCGCCGGAGATTTCATCTACGAGATGTGCGAAGGCATCCTCGGCTGCAACTACCCGGTCCCGGATCGGATGCTGACGATCAGCGAAATGATAGTGAACCAGTACCTCCGGAAGGAAATGATCGGGAACCATGCCTTCCGGGGCGAATTCGACCTTTTCGCCACCGAAGGCGGCACCGCCGCCATGACCTACCTGTTTAATTCCCTCCGGGAAAACTACCTCCTCGGCCCCGGCGATCACATCGCCCTCGGTCTGCCGATCTTCACCCCGTATATCGAAATCCCCAAGCTGAACGACTACCGCCTCGTCACCGTCCCCCTGCAGGCCTCGGAGGAAAACCGCTGGCAGTTCCCGACTAGCGAGCTCGATAAGCTCCTCGACAGCAAGGTCAAGGCCTTTTTCCTGGTGAACCTGTCCAATCCGCCCTCGGTCCGGCTGTCGGACGACAACCTTCGCCGCATCGAGAACATCGTCGCGAAACGGCCCGACCTCATCATCCTCACGGACGACGTGTATGGGACGTTCGCGGATAATTTCACCTCCCTTTTCGCCGTGTGCCCGAGGAACACCATCCTCGTCTATTCATTTTCGAAATATTTCGGCGCCACGGGCTGGCGCATGGGAACGATAGCCATTAATCGCGACAATGTCATCGACGACATGATCCAAAATCTCGGCGCCGACGAAAAAAAGGAACTACACGACCGCTACGAATCCATCGCCCCGAACCCGGATTCGCTCCGCTTCATCGACCGCCTGGTGGCGGACAGCCGCACCGTCGCCCTGAACCACACCGCCGGCCTGGCGACGCCGGTCCAGGTGCAGATGGTAATGTTCGCCCTCTTCTCCCTTATGGACCAGCCGGACGCCTACAAGGCGGCGATGAAGCGCCTTATCCACAGCCGCAACGAAAAACTGTACAACGGCTTCTGCGGCACCCCGCCGTTCGACGAGGATTCGGTCGATTATTACCAGCTTCTCGATGTCGAGGAAATTTACCGGAAGGAATACGGCGAGGAGTTCGCCCAGTGGTACGTCAAGTCCCTGAAGCCGAACCAGGCCCTTTTCCGCCTGGCCGACGAGGCCGGGGTGGTTCTCCTCCCGGCGGAAGGCTTCGGCACGACGCGGCCCGCCTTCCGCGTCTCCCTCGCCAATTTGACCGAAGTCGAATACCGAAAAATCGGTCAGGCCATCGACACTATCGGCCGGGAATACTACGAAGAATTTTCCAAATCAAAACCCAAAAAATAACCGACCCAGTCAGCCGCGTTCACCCGAACGCGGCTAATTCCGTTTCCCAACCGTCGAGACAGTAGCCATTCGACCACATGTCGGCGGCGGCTTAAAAAATATGGTAATCCGGGTAATTGCCCGGCGGTATGGAAATAACGGGGCGGAAACCGGGCGCGGAGAACTAGACGACAAGGGAATGGATACAAAAACGTTTTCACGTCAAGAGTGGTTAATATTATATACTTGTGTTGAAATGCGCTTGACTATGCCGTCACCTGCGGTTACCATTA
Source organism: Planctomycetaceae bacterium (assembly GCA_021201355.1). Lineage (GTDB taxonomy): Bacteria > Planctomycetota > SZUA-567 > SZUA-567 > SZUA-567 > JAJBSZ01. Next base: position 33,410 of record JAJQFC010000057.1, read on the forward strand.
AGAGAGGCGGCACTATCCGGTACCGGTTCTTCCAGTCAGTATACGGACCACGTCCGCCATACCCGCCGCCACCGGGTGCGATGACGGCCCTGACGTCCGCAGTCTGCAAAGGGGTCTCTATATGAACGATTTACGACGCGTCACGACTCGACGCCGGACCCGCCCGTTTTTCACGCGGTGGCTGGCGGTTATCCTGTTAGCCTGTTGTACCGGTTATCCCACCGAGGCCGGTGAAGTGACGATACCGTCCGTATCGGACGGGTACGGCGGTTCCGACGTGCACATCCCGGAATCAACCGGCGGTTACGGCGGCTACGGCGACAACGCCGCCCCGACAGTCCGCCTGCCGGACAGCACCGCCGGATACGGTGGTGGCTACGGCCAGGAAACGGGAACGATACGCCTTCCCGGCGCTGCGTCCGGGTCGTCGTCCGGCTATGGCGGCGGCGCCATCCACATGCCCGGTTTTCCGGAAGGCCCGGGAACCGGTTCATCCGGGACGGTTCGCATTCCTGGACAGGCTGCCGGCTACGGCGACGGGCCGTCCGGCACTGTGCGGATTCCCACCGACACCCGGGGGTATGGGGAGACCGGTGCCCGGGGCTAAGGGGATCAATCGACCGGTTCCGTCCGGATTCCTACCGACACCCGAGGGTATGGTGAAGCTTCTTTGGGAACGGTGCGGATTCCCAGCGATACGGCGGGGTACGGCGCTGGAACATCCCAGTCCGGAACAGTGCGTATCCCCGACGTTACTACCGGGTACGGCGCGTCGCCGTCCGGGACCGTCGCCATCCCGGGTCAGACCGAAGGCTACGGCGCCGGCGGCGGCATTGGAACCGTCCGCATTCCCGGCGCGACCGAAGGGTACGGAGGGTCCCGGACCAGCCCTTTTGACTCCGGGCCGGTCCAGACCGGAACCGGCCCGCACCAAGGCGATTCGCAGCGATACGTTATTGAAAACGTCAGTATCGTCGATATTAATACGGGACGAACAATCCACCTCGGCACTGTTGATCTCCTGCCCACTCTTGAGCGGATTCGCCGGGGCGAACGGGCGGATCACCGGAACGACGGCGCCGTGTTCGGGAACCGGGAGCGGAACCTGCCCCGGAAACCGCGCGGCTACTACCGGGAGTACGTCGTGCCGACGCCGGGCGTCAGGGGGGTCGGTCCGCAGCGGCTGGTGGTGGGGAACGGCGGGGAAGTCTACTACACCCACGACCATTACGACTCGTTCCAGCGCATCGAATAGGATCCGGGAATGTTTACCTACGTAACGGAACCGTTTGAAATAGACGCGAGTTTTGTCCCGACCCATATCGGCCGGGTGCCGGCCGGGATTCGGGACAAGAAGGCGCTCCTCACCGCCGCCGGCGAGGCATTGCGCTTTCCCGCGTTTTTCGGGAAAAACCTGGACGCGTTCTGGGATATGCTCCGGGACCTTCCCGAGGAGCTGCCCCGCCGCGTCTTTCTCGTCCACGCCGATCTGCCGGACCTGCCGAACGGCGATCTCCACGGCTACCTGGAGGCGCTCCAGGACGCCTGCCAGCTCTGGAGCGATCGGGACGTATATGAATTTGAAGTCATTTTCCCCTACTCGACCAGAGACGCGGTCGCCCGGCTGATGGCCACGTCGGAGTGACGCAACCAGGCCAGCCGCTCGCCAGGCGGAGTCGGGCGGAGCGGCCTCCCGCCTCCGGTGCGCGTCACCGGCGGTGCATCGTTTTATGGGGCATGGCCTTACCTTGCCCCGGGGTTCGCCTCGCCGTCTCGACGGAAACGGCATGGACGGAATTTTTGAGGATACTCTCAAGGACTCGGAGTATCGCAAGATTTCCGCCAATGCTTTAGAAACGCTTGATCATGATTAATACACGGATGTTTGACACAACCAGGCTCTTCGGCAACCGCGCCAAGGCGTCCCTGTCGCCGTGGACGGTGGCGGCCTATTTCCTGGCGGCAATCCTTTTCTTCCTCCTTGTCGAGGCGATAATCCGGAACAACACCCATATCAAGGAAATGGCGGTCGAACGGCTCCTGCTGGAAAAAACCACCGCCATCCAGGAAACCATCGACAAGTACTTCTACAAGACCCATACCCTCGCCGCCCTCGTCGTCCAGAAAGAATCGGACTACAACTTCGAGGAGGTGGCGGCGGCGGTCATCGACTCCGACCTTATCCAGAACATCACCATCGCCCCGGACGGCATCGTCACCCAGGTGTACCCCCGGGAAGGAAACGAAGCTTCTCTCGGCCTCGACTATTCTCGGGAAGGCCCGGGCAACCGGGAGGCGATCATGGCAAGGGAACTGGACGATCTCGTCATGGCCGGACCGTTCCCGCTCATCCAGGGCGGCACCGGTTTGGTCGGCCGCCTCCCCGTCTGGCGAGACGACGCCTCGGGGGATCGGCAGTTCTGGGGCATCGTCTCCATCACCTTGAAGTATCCGGACGTCATCAGGGCCGCCGGTCTCGACGACATCACCGCCGCCGGCCTCGACTACGAACTGTGGCGCGTCAACCCGGAAGACGGCACCATGCAGACCATTGCCGGCACCCAGAACATCGGGAAGGACACCAGCTTTATCGAATGGACAATGTCCCTGTACAGCGCCGACTGGCATCTCCGCATCGGGCCGACCTATCTTTGGTACAAGGATCCGATCAACTGGGCCCTCATGGTCGTCGGCCTGCTCGGGAGCTTCCTTATCGCTTCCCTGGTTCAGAGCAACCACGCCCTCACCCTTGTCAAGGGCAATATGGAATTTCAGGAAAAAGCCCTCCGCCAGGCCGTCATCAAGGCCCAGGAGGCAAGCCGGATGAAATCGACCTTCCTCGCCACCATGAGCCACGAAATCCGCACGCCCATGAACGGCATAGTCGGTTATTCCGAATTGGCGATGGATCACGTCGGCGCCGATTCGGAAACGCGGAACTATCTTCTGAAAATCAAGGACAGCGCCCAGGGCCTCCTCGGCATCATCAACGACATCCTGGACATATCGAAAATCGAGACCGGCCGCCTCGAACTCGAGTGCATCGCCTTTTCCCTCGACGACGTCCTCCGCATCTGCCAGACCATCTCGAACCCGAAGGCGATGGAAAAAGGCATCGACCTCCGCTTTCCGACAGACATCCTCGAACACCCGATAAAAGGCGATCCGACCAAGCTCCGCCAGGCCGTCCTGAACCTCGTCGCCAACGCCATCAAGTTTACCCACAAGGGATCGGTGACGGTGGACGTGACGACGGTCGAGAGGACGGACGAGTCGACGACGCTCCGCTTTTCCGTCGCCGACACCGGCATCGGCATGAACGAGGAGCAGGTCCAGCACATCTTCACGCCGTTCAGCCAGGCCGACAGCGGCATCACCCGGAAGTACGGCGGCACCGGCCTCGGCCTCGCCATCACGAAAAGCATTGTCGACTCCATGGGCGGGAAGCTCGAAGTGACGTCCCAACCGAACCAAGGAAGTGAATTCCACTTCACCATCACCTTCCCGAACGCCAGCCCGGACGAGCTGCCGGAGATGGAACAAAAGTGTTCGGTCAGGCGGCCCCTGTTCAAGGGCGAAGTGTTGGTGGCGGAAGACAACGCCATCAACTAGGACGTTATCCAGGAACACTTGACCCGGGTCGGCCTGAAGACCGTCATTGCCGAAAACGGCGCCGTCGCCCTTGAGCGGGTCCGGGAACGGGAGCTTATCGGCAAGCAGTTCGACCTCATCCTCATGGACATCCACATGCCGGTCATGGACGGCGTCGCCGCCACCGGCCAGATCCGCCACCTCGACGTTACCACCCCGATTGTTGCCCTTACCGCGAACGTCATGACGACGGACCAGGAGAAGTACAAGGAGGCGGGGATGACCTCGTGCCTCGGGAAGCCGTTCACGGCCCGGGAATTATGGGATTGCCTGCTCCAATACCTGACCCCGGTCGGAGAGGCCGACGATCCGGCGCGGGTGGAAGCGGTGCCGGTCGAGGATGAACCGGAGGCACCGGCGGACAATGCCGCCATCAACCGGCCGCTCGGCATGCAGCGGTCGTCCGGAAACCAGGAGCTCTACAGCAAGATTCTCCGGAACTTCGTCCGGAACAACCGGACATTCATGGACAGCTTCCGCTCCGCCCTGGCCGTGAACGACATCGCCCTCGCCTTCCGGCAGGTCCATACCCTGAAGGGCGTCGCGAATCTTATCGGCGCCGAACGCCTTGGCTGCCGGGCCCTCGAACTCGAAGATTCCCTCCGGGACGGACGGGACAACCACACGCCGGAACAGATGGAAAGCCTCCGGACGGAACTCCAGCGGGTATTTGAAGAGATCGGCCCGGTTCCCGACGACACGGTGGCGATGAAGCGGCCGACCCGGCTTCTCGACCGGAGGCACGCCCTCATCGTCCTCGAAAAGCTGGAACCGCTTCTCGTCAAAGGCGATGTCGAAAGTTTGAAACTTCTCCCGGAAGTCCGCGAAGCCCTGGAACCGATGGGCGAGGATTTTGACGATTTACTGAATAAAATCGAAGAATACGAATTCGAGGCCGCCGCCGCCAAGGTGGCGGAACTCCGGCACCTGCTCGGGTAAACATTAATCGGCTCGATTGTAGCATACTTTTACCACATAGTTGACTGCTACGCCGTTTCACCACGTCTGTTCCGACAAATAGGCAATCCAAGGATGGGCAAAGGCGTTATGATAACTCATGGACGTACCGGCCCGTCAATTCCGCGCTGTCAGACAAACCAGTCCGCATTCCAGCAAACACAACGGATAAAACAATCATTTTCACCCCATCCCTTGTAGTAAGGCGAGGTTACCTCGTCGCGTGAAAAACGGAGACGGGCGCGTCCGGCCGTTGTTGTAAATTGCTTTTACCGCACGGTTCCTAAAAGTGCTTGCCATTCGTGGAAGGCGAGGTATGATAAAACATATGAATGTAACTCTCTCGTGAGCGCAACAACCTGTAGGAACCAGTATGGACCCGTCTTCGTTTATGTCGTTCGCCGAGTATCTCGCCGAACCGGTGGCAATCGCCGAGGTGTCGGACGGGCGCATCGTCTGGGGATCGACCGCCTTTACCGCCCTTGTCAATTCGGGGAAACTGCCCAGTGACTGCCGCCTTGAACTGATCACCCCGACCGTCGGCACATCGACCAGCGTTCGCCTCACCGGCACCGGCCGGTTTATTTCGCGTAAACCGGATATCCGCCTGACCGGCTGGCCCGGACGCCTCAAGGGAAAGTTTTGGAGCTGGAACGGACGGGAGGTGGTCTGGTTTGTCCTGAAACCGTAGGACGCCGGGGCCGAGGGCGGCGGAGCCGACGCCAGCGGCGACGGCTCGCCCGTCATCACGTCCGAATTGCAGGGCGACCTGAAACAGCCGATGAGCGCCATCATCTCCATCGCCGAGATTCTCCTCCACGACGACACCCTTATCAGTTGGCACCGGAAGTACCTCCAGGACATCAAGGCCGAGGCCGACGTCCTCCTGTCCAACCTCAACATCCTTTTCGACCCGGCGGTGGAGATAGCCGGCAAGCGGAGCCTTGTCCCGACCAGCTTCGACTTCCGGCAACTCCTGGACGGCATCACCTCCCTCGCCACCGTGTTCGCCAACCGGAAAAACCTCGATTTCATCCACGAAGTGGAAGGGGAAATCCCGTCGCACCTCTACGCGGACGACGTCCGCCTCCGCCAGGTGCTCCTGAACATCATCGGGAACGCCATCAAGTTCACCGATTCCGGGAGCGTCACCTTCCGGGTCGCCAGCGGCGTCGGCTGCCTCCGCTTCAAGATTTCCGACACCGGCATCGGAGTCGACGAGGACAGCATTCCCC
>JAJQFC010000227.1 GCA_021201355.1 Planctomycetaceae bacterium
TTCCGCGGCTGATAAACCATACGAATAAAACCACCTCTGGAATGCGCTCCAATGCCGGTACGACGGTTAGCCAGTTCGACAGTTAGCCAGTTCGTCGGTTCGCCAGTTCGCCAGTTCGCCAGTTCGTCGGTTCGCCGGTCAGCCGGTTCGTCGGTCAGCCGGTCAGGCGCGGCTGGAGCGTCGGACCACCAGTTCCGGCTTAATCGGCATCCGCATCGCCGGCGGCGTCTGGTTCGGCGTGTGGAGAATGCGGTTCAGGAGTTCGACCCCCATCCGCGTCACTTCCTCGAGATGCAGGTTGACCGCGGTGAGCGGCGGATTCGCCGTTCTCGCCCGGGGTCCGTCGTAGCGGGTGACGATGCGGACGCGGTCCGGAATCGCCAGCCCGAGCGCCTCTGCCGCCTGGACCACGCCGGAGGCGAAGGCGTCGACGAGGGCGAGGACGCCGTCCACGTCGGGGTGGGTCTGGAACAGTTCGGTGGCGGCGATTTGGCCCGCCAGTTCGCCGCCGGTTTCCCGGAGGCGGAGAACAATCGGGTCGACTCCGGCTTCGGCGCAGAAACGGCGGTAGGCCTCCTCCGTCTCCACGTACGATGTCCGGCCGGTGTCGCCGATGATGACGGCGATACGCTTCGCCCCGGTGTCCCGGAGGTGATCAAGGAGGAGTTCCGCCGTGTAGCCGCTCATGAGGTCGATGGCGGGAACGGCGTCGTGGCCGGACCATTTGCCGAGGCAGACGACGGGCTGGTTGCCTTCGACCAGGGATTCGAGGAACGGGTCTTCGACCATCGGTTCGACAACAAGGGTGCCGCTCACCTCGATAGCGGGCACCTTGCCGCCGATCTGGAGAGGGATGAGGATGAGGGCGAGGCCGTGGCGGATAGCTTCCTCGGCCGCCACCGCCGCCAGCTCCATGAAGAAGCCGAGCTTGGAACTGCCGCCGGACACGCCGAGCGGCATGGACGAGACGAGGGCGATGGCGGTGGGGCCGCCGGTGCGCAGGCCCTGGGCGTAGCGGTTCGGCCGGTAGCCGAGGGCCTTGGCCGCCTTCAGGATGCGGGCGCGGGTCTTGACGTCGACATAGCCCTTGCCGCCGAGGGCATTGGAAACGGTGGAGGGGGCGACGCCGGCGGTTTTGGCGACATCGACAATGGTGGGGCGGCGAGGATTTTTCATTTTCGTAGCCTCCGGCCGAACGTAATCGTGGTTTATAGTAACATAAATCCGTTTATGACTATAGAGGAAAGATTTTTCGCGAAACGTTTTTCTATCGGTCCGACGATATCATGTTTCACGTTGAATTTATAAAATTACTCTTTGACAAAGCGGTTTTTATGGGGTTAACTGACAAGTGGACCCCCTGACGATCAACTAAATTTCTCCCCAACGCCCCTTTTTTTTGCTCGTATAGAAAAACGTTTTCCTATCAGTTTGAGAAACACGGAGGTTTTTCCGCTTCCGGCAGCGCGCCCGTCCGCAGGGCTCTACGGCCGGGACCGGGAACGCCGGGAAGCTGTTTACGAGCGGGCTCGTCCGCACACCCGTCGCCTCCGGTTTTTGCGCGCTTTTTCCGCCGGAACGAGCCGGATGAAAAAAACCCCGCCGCCGTCCTTTTCCTCGTCTTCGACTGACGATTTCGTTTTTGAACCAGTTTCAAAGGAGGGAACCATGACCGCAGCAACCGTCCATCCGGTAGATGAAAAGCTCCCGCTCCCGATGCTGTTCCTGTTCGGGCTCCAGCACGTCCTGGTGATGGCGGCGTCGCCTATCACCTCGGTCTTTCTGGTGGCGAACGCCCTCGGCCTGTCGAGTGAACTGACCATCAACCTCATCAGCGCCACCTTCCTCATCTGCGGCGTCGGCAGCCTGTTCCAGTCCTACGGGCCGCTCGGCATCGGCGCCAAACTGCCGTTCGTCATGGTGCCGGGCGGCGCGCCGGTGGCGTTCTTCATGTCCATCGCCAAGGAGACGGATCTGCCGACCGCCGCCGGCGCCGTCATCATGACCGGCATCCTCTACTGGCTCCTTCTCCCCATTTTCCGCCGCTGCCTCCGCTTCTTCCCGAAGCTCGTCATCGGCACCATGCTCCTCCTCGTCTCCATCAACCTGATTAAGCTCTACGGCTCCGTCATCATCGGCCAGCCCGGCACGGAAGGCTATGCCCGTCCGGCCAACGTCGGCCTCGCCCTCGTGACGATTCTCATCACCGTCCTCTGCGCCAAGTTCCTCAAGGGCACCTTCGGCCAGATTTCCGTCATGCTCGGCCTCATCGGCGGCGCCCTGGTGTCGGCCCTGTTCGGCCTGACCAATTTCTTCGCCGCCCTCGAAGGGCCGATTGTCAGCTTCCCGAGCCTGTTCCCGTTCGGCGTGCCGACCTTCGACATCCTGGCCTCGCTGCCCTCCTCATTTTCTGCATCATTTCCATGACCGAAGCGACCGGGCAAACCATCGCCATCGCCGACGTCGTCGGCCGGGAAATCGACTCCACCGTCGTGGTGCCGCAGACCATCCGCGGCGACGGCCTCGCCTCCATCCTCGGCGGCATTCTCGGAACGTCCCTCATCATTACCAGCGGCGAAAACATCGGCATCGTCCAGGCGACCGGCGTCCGCTCCCGCTACGTCACCGCCATGGCCGGCTTCCTCCTCCTCGTCATCGCCCTTCTCGCCCCCCTCGGCCGCCTGGCGAACGCCATTCCCGGCGCCGTGGTCGGCGGCACCGCCCTCATCGTCTTCGCCATCATCGGCGTCATGGGCATCAACATGATTAAAACCGCCAACCTCCACGACCGGGGCAACATGTACACCCTGGCGACCGCGTTGACTATGGGCTTGTTGCCGATTCTCGCCCCGGGCATCTTCGCGCCGTTCGCCGTGGTGCTGGCCGACAGCCTCGGCCTCCCGATCCTCGCCCGCTTCCAGGTCATCCTGAACAACGGCCTGATGATGGGCACCGTCACCGCCGTCCTCTGCAACATCCTCTTCAACCACGTGGCGATGACGAAGAAGGCGAATCCGTAAAACGCCGTCCTGCCGGCGCCGGACGAGCGTTCGGGCAATCGCGGGCGGCGCCGGGCGACGTCATTTTTTCAACCGACTCCCAATGAGGAAAACTATCATGGCGAACAACAAGGAAACCGAAGTTCTCACGTTCGATCGTTCCCCGGACAAGCCGTTGTTCCTGGCGCCGCGCGCCGTCGCCACGCCGGACGGCGTCAAGGAAGGCTACGGCGTCGTCGTCGAAAACAACCGCTTCCGGGCGGTCGGTCCCCTGGAGGAATTGAAAACGCAGTACGCCGGCGTCACGCCGGTCGACCTGCCGGACCGCCTCGTCATGCCCGGCTTCATCGACACCCACCAGCACCTGGCCCAGGCTTTCGGGAAGGGCCTCGCCTACGGCGAACCGTCGGAAATCTTCAAGCGGGTGTGGGTGCCGCTCGAAGGGTTCCTCGACGAGGAACTGGTCTACCTTTCCGGAAAGCTTGCCGCTTTCGAGGCGCTCCGGGGCGGCTTCACCACCGTCTCCGACGCCGGCGCCCGGAACGCGAACGACCTGGCCGTCCTCGCCAAGGCGGTGGAGGAGGTCGGCGTCCGCTGCGTCCTCGGGTTTATCTGTAACGACGTCCCCTTCGCGCCGAACCCGCCCGACTCGAAGGTCATTGTCAAGAATGCCGAAAACCATCTGGCCCGCTTCGGGGACGGCCTGGTCTCGCCGTCCCTGGCCATTTCCATTCCGGAAATCGCCAGCGACGCCATGCTGAAAACCGTGTACGAGATGTGTGAATCGTCCGGACGGGTGTTCCAGACCCACGTCAACGAGCACATGGTGGCGGTGGAACGGTCCATCGTCGACCGGAAGCTGAGGCCAATGGAACACCTGGCCCGGGCCGGGGCGCTCGGCCCGGCGACGCTGGCGGCGCATGCCACCCTGATAACGCCGGACGAAATCATGCTCCTTAAGAATCGCGGCGCCGGCGTCGCCTACTGTCCGGTGGCGTCGTGCTGGAAAGGGAATGCTGTCAGCCCGGCGCTCCTCATGGACACGATGGGCATCCGCGTCGGCCTCGGCACCGACGGCACCCGGAACGACGGGTTCCGCCTCGTCGATGCCGCCGAAGCGGCGCAACGCTTCGCCTTCGGCCTGGCGACGGGCGATTCGTCCTGCGGCGGCGCCCGCTGGCTGCGCCTGGCCTGTCGCGGCGGCGCCGACGTTCTCGGCCTCGGCAAGGTAACGGGCGCCGTCGCGCCGGGGCTGGCGGCGGACTTCCTGGTCGTCAACCTGGACGTTCCGGAACTGGTGCCGAGCTGGGACTTGCCGTGGGATCTGGTGCGGCTCGGGAACACATCGCAGATCGAAGCGGTGTTTGTCGACGGCCGCCTCCGCCTGCAGAACGGCTGGCCGGTGGACTGGGACGGCCGCGCCCTCATGCGCCGCATCAACGAGCTGGCCACGTCGGCCGTGACCCAGGCGCCGATCAAGCGGGTCCACGGAACGTCGGCGGAAAGCGCCCGGTTCAGGCAGGAGGTGGGAATCTAGGCTCTCGTTCCGGATTGACCACGCAGCCTGCTTTCTGTTTGCGGTAGCGCTTCCCACGGGTTTTAATCGCTGCGGAAGATTTGGATTCCTATTTTGAAAAGCACCCGCTCGCCGTGGTGGCGAGCGGGTGGCTTTATTCCGGGGAAGCATGCCGGACAGACCGGTTTTTTGGACGAGACGGCAGCGTCGGGTCTTTTCTCATATCCAGCGGGTGTACGACCATGCTTTTTCCGGTTCTTCTTTTTTATAGCAATTTGAGAAACTTCGTGAAAGTGTGAATTTAGCTGCGCCATCGCCCTTACGCTCGATTTCGCCCATACCGCCGGGCGAAACCCAGCTACCGGTCGAGCTCGCATCGAAATCCTTCTTTCACAGAATTTCGTAAATTGCTTTTGACAGTATGGAGATCATCTGGCGTCATGGAAATGTCAACGTTTGTTCTTTTGTCCCTGGTGGTGTGCGTCTCGGCGTTTGTGCAGGGCGCGGTCGGCGTCGGGTTCGCCCTGATAGTGGCGCCGATTTTCAGCATTGTCCAGCCGGAACTGGTGCCGGTGACGCTGCTCGTCATCATGTTGCCCCTGAACTTTTACGTCTGGTGGCGCGAACGGTCCGCCCTCGACCTTCCCGGTCTCGGCTGGATAACGCTCGGGCGGACGGTCGGCGGTTTTCTCGGCGCCGCCATCCTTCTCTGGATAAGCACCCGGAGCCTGAACATCTTTATCGGCGTCTCGACCATCCTCGCCGCCGTCGCTTCCCTTGCCGCGCCGTCGTTCCGGCCCGGCCTGAAGAGCCTGCTCGGCGCCGGGTTCATCACCGGCGTCACCGAGACCGCCACCGGCATCGGCGGGCCGCCCCTGGCTCTCGTCTACCAGCACCATCCGCCGGCGGCGCTCCGCTCCACCATCGCCGCCTGCTTTTTCGTCGGCGAAGTGATTTCCCTTGTCATGCTTGCCGTCGGGGGGCAGATATCGGCGTCGCTTCTTCTCCAGTCCGTCTACCTGATCCCGGCGGTGATTGTCGGCGTGGCCATAAGCTGCGCCGTCCACCACCGGATCGGCGGGGCCGGACTCCGGGCCGGAGTGATGATTTTCGCCATCGCCGCCGGGTTGTTTTTGACGGTTCGTGAGTTTGTGTAAAAATCGGCCTTAGTTTGGAACAATGCAGCGGAGGGAAGCTGCCTCAAATAGCTTCCCTCCTATCATTTTATCGTCCTTCAAGCAGCCACTCCCACGTGACGCCTTTGTGGTGCACCGCGTCCTGAAGCCGTGCCCATGGGACTTGAATAACGCCGTGTTTCCACTTAAAGATGGTTGTTTGACGTACCCCTATCATCTTGCCCAGGCTTGCCTGTGACATCTCGGGCCATAATGACAAATACCTTAGATTAATCGCAGTGGTATCCAACGGCGTGTTGGAATTGGAACTCTTACGGCGGCGCCTTTCCCCCTTTCCCTCCAGCAACCAATCCCAAGAAATGTTTTGCTCGTCAACCAGTTGTTTCAGTCGTACCCAGGGAACTTTGGCCCTCCCCACTTTCCATTGAAAAGCCGTTGAATAATGGATGTTCAGTGTTCGCGCCACGGTAACCGGCCTCGGGTCGGGAAAACATTGGGCAAACCGCTCGTATATACCTTGCCTGTCGAACATAAAAAACTTTCTTTTTAAGGGAAATTAGGAATTGACATTCACGTCTTATCGTGTATGGTAATAGAGACTGGTTGACACAATTGGCCTCCGTATTTTTGCGCGGCTGTCCCATGAAATAGCGACGGCGGTATAACCGTGTTTAAATAGCCGGATCACAAAGTATATCAGGTGTGCAGCAACTGGCAAACGTATTGACCGTTTGAACGGGCTGTATTGTATTGATATGCCTAAGTAGGGTTGATGGCGGTGATAATGGGTAAAATTCCGGCCGACTTACGCGTCACTATAGCTCGTAATATTACCGACCTTCGCTTGAAGAAATATCCGGGACGTGGCGGTGCTAAGAGATGTGCAACGGAATTCGGATCATTGCCTCAACAATGGTCGCGGTGGGAAAGAGGCCACACCACGCCAAACGAAACGCGTATTGCTGAAATTGCCGCTTTTTTCGGAACTGAAGTTGAGGATTTACGCAGGAAAAAGCGTCCGGAATCTTTGGAACCCCGTTCTCCGCCGGAAACGGTGTCATCCGTACCGCCGTCACCAGAAACGGTCTACGGGATACCGCCATTGGACAAACGAGGCCATTTTGATACCGCTGATATTCTCGTACAGGCCGGAAGTCACTCATCGGGCAGCCCTGCCAGCTTCTACTATTTGGCGCTGTATTTTGTTACAACCCTTCTTAAACAGGGCGTTCGCATGGACAAACAATGCCCTGACCATGTAATAGATCGAATTGAATCCCACCTTGCTCAAAAATGAAAATAGGGCCAGACTTTCGCACAAAGTCCGGCCCTATCCTTTAATCCTTTAAAACTGGTTCGCTCTTCCCACTCTTATTTCGGCCAGTAGTCCGGATTGAGAAGAAGCTGCCAAAACCGTTCCGTATCTATTTCCGTTATGATTGTGGCATGACGGGCGCCTTCCGGTCCCTGCGTCGGGTAGGCGAGGGAATGGCCGTAGGACAGGCCGTAGTCGGTGGTGACGTCGATTGGGTGGGTGCGCGAACCGGTGACGAGGGACGGATCTATAATGATGGCGGCGGTGATGACGTCCCATATGAAATGGCTGTAGTTCGGATCGGAGGCGAAATTCTGGCCAAGGTAATTGTTCCGAAGCATGTCGGAAAGGCCGCCTTCGCCCCACACGTCGAGAATCGCCTCGTAGCGGTCGCGGCTGAACGGCACCTTTTCGCAGACGTCGAGGCCGACGACTATTTGCTCCCTGAAGGCGGCGCGGACCGTGAGGCGGGCCGCGTCCGGATCGAACCACCAGTTGAATTCGGCCGCCGGGGTCACGTTGCCCGGCTGGAAAAACGACCCGCCCATATAGACGACCCGCTTCACCATCGGAACGATGTCGGGCGCCTTCAGGATAGCCAGGGCCAGGTTTGTCGCCGGGCCGATGGCGGCGATGGTGACTTCGCCCGGATTGGCGCGGACAGTGTCAATGAGAAAGTCGACGGCGTGGCGGCGGTCCGGGGCCAGCGCCGGCTCGGTCGTATAGTATGTCTGGTAGAACTTCTTCCAATCGCCCGGATCGGGCCGGTCGAGGGCTCCGACCCATTGGTCGGCGCCGATGCCGAACAGCTTCCGTTCAAGCGGGAAGTTTTCCACCCGGCCCGGACGGATCGGCCTGGACGCGCCTTCCGCCACCGGGACGTCGAGGCCGGACAGTTCCAATTGCCGCAGGGCAAACGCCGTGCCTTCGGACGGCCAGGAATTTCCCGCCACCGTGGTCACGCCGAGGAGTTCGACTTCCGGGGCGTTGGCGAGAAGCAGCATGGCGACGCCGTCGTCAAACATTTCCACCATGTCCGAATCGACGATGACCTTTTCCGCCGCCGGCGCCGGAACGGCGGCGGCGACGAGGGTACAGACCAGGAACAAGACGAAAAGCATTTTCATAAGACGTCTCCACGAAGTACATGCGAAGGTTTTTCATTGCAGGCATTCCCCTGCCCGTCGCGGCAATGATATACCACTTCCTCTCGCCACAGGCAAAAAAACGGGAAGGAACGCCAGATTCCGCGCTCCCTCCCAT
>JAJQFC010000224.1 GCA_021201355.1 Planctomycetaceae bacterium
GCATAAGCCACGGCGGATTTCCCTTTCCCGGCAGGACACCGTTCCCGGTCCGGCCGGGGAAGGGGAATCACCTGACTGACGTATCGGCATTGGGTGGTGGGGCCGGAATTGGTGCGAATTTACTGGCGGGAGGGCGGTTGTCATGGATTTTCTATTGGCGGAACGGGTCAGTAAGCACTTCGCCGGCGTCAAGGCGTTGACCGACGTCACGGTCGGCTTCAGGAAGGGCGAAGTCCACGCCCTCCTCGGTGAAAACGGCGCCGGGAAGTCGACCCTGATGAAAATCTTCGCCGGCGTCCAGCCGCCGACCAGCGGCAAACTCTATCTGGACGGCCGCGAGGTGCAGTTCGGCGGCACCGCCGACGCCATCCGGCAAGGCATCTGCCTCATCTACCAGGAGCTGTCCATCGCTCCCCACATGACGGTGGCGGAAAATATTTTCATGGGCCAGAACATCGGTTCCTTCGGCCTCGTCAACCGTCGCCTCATGAACGACCGGGCCCAGGCCATCCTTGACGACCTCGGCGCGCCGTTCAGCCCGAAAACCCTGGCGGGCGACCTCAGCCTCGCCGAGCAGCAGCAGATAGAAATCGCCCGCGCCCTCAGCCGGAACAGCCGCGTCCTCATCATGGACGAACCGACGGCGTCCTTGTCTGACAAGGAAATCCAGCAACTGTTTCAGGTGGTCAAACGGTTGAAGAGCCAGGGCATCCTCATCATTTTTATCAGCCACCGCCTGGACGAAGTGCTGCAAATCGCCGACCGCGCCTCCGTCCTTCGGGACGGCGCCTACATAGGCACCCTCGAGGAAGGCGAAATCGACCAGAACCGCATCGTCTCCATGATGGTCGGCCGCGACCTCGGCGACTACTTCATGCACGAATCCAGCGTCGACGTTCAGCCCGGCTATTTCGCCGTGAAGAACCTTGGGGACGGCCATTTCGTCCGTGACGTCTCTTTCTCCGTCGGCCGCGGCGAAATCCTCGGTATCGCCGGCCTCGTCGGCGCCGGCCGGTCGGAAATGGCCCGGCTCATCTTCGGCGTCGACCGGAAACGGCAGGGGACAATCGCCCTCGGCGGCTCCGACATCACGATTAACAACCCCCGGGCCGCCATCCGGAACCGTATCGGCTTCGTGCCGGAAGACCGGAAAGGGCAGGGCTTGTTTCTTGAAATGGCGTCGGCCGACAACATCGCCATGAACGTCCTGCCGGAAATCAGCTCGTTCGGCTACCTGTCTGGAAAAAGCACGTCGAACTATTCCCGGCGGTTTATCCAGTCCATGTCCATCCGCGTCGCCACGCCCCGGACCAACGCCTCATCCCTGTCCGGCGGCAACCAGCAGAAACTTCTTCTGGCCCGGTGGATTTCCATCCGGCCGAACGTCCTCATTCTCGACGAACCGACGCGCGGCGTAGACGTCGGGTCGAAAAGTGAGATCTACCAGCTCATCGGCCACCTGTCGAAAGACGGCGTCGCCGTCATTTTCATCTCGAGCGAGTTGCCGGAAGTCATCGGCATGGCGCAGCGGGTTCTTGTCATGCGGAACGGCGGCATCGTCACGGAAATCCGGGACAAGGCCGACATGACGGAGGAAAATATCCTCTCCTATGCTTCCGGCGTCACCCGGGCGGATTATGAACCCGATTTCGCCGGGGTGTCGGCCAACGGATAATTTCGCGAACCTCCGTCCTGTCGAAAAATACGGAAAAATAAGCCCTCAACGCACCGCCGGGGCAGGCGTAATCAATAAGGATGGCATCATGACACAGTTGAAAAGAATTTTCCTCAGCCGCACCCTCGGCATTCTTCCCGTGCTTCTTCTGCTCTTCATAGTGCTGTCGCTTGTCGAATCGCGGATATACAGTTCGAACAATATTATCACCATTTTCCGCAATGCCAGCATGAACATGGTCATGGCGGCCGGGATGACCATGGTCATCATCACCGGCGGCATCGACCTGTCGGTCGGGTCGATTCTCGCCGTCGCCGCCGTGGTCGGTTTGTCAGTCTCGCGCGGGGAATATGCGTCCATGTCCATGCCGATAGCACTTCTTATCGGCGTCGGCGCCGGTCTCGTAAACGGCATTCTCGTCGCCGTCATCGGCCTGCCGCCGTTTATCGCCACTCTTGGCACCATGACGTCTCTCCGGGGCGCCGCCTACCTTCTGGCGAACAACGGCCAAACCATCGTCAACGCGAAACTGTCCTATAGCTGGCTCGGGAACGACAGTTTCCTCGGCATCCCGTATCTTATCATCGTCGCCCTCGCCATCATCCTCGCCGCCCATTTTCTCCTCAAGCGAACCACCTTCGGCCTCCGCGTCTTCGCCGTCGGCGGCAACATGCAGGCGGCCAAACTGACCGGCATCAAGGTCAGGAGCACCCTTATCGCCGTTTATACGATATGCGGCCTGCTATGCGGCGTCGTTGCCATCATGCTCTCGAGCCGCCTCCAGAGCGCCAACGGCATGATGGGCCAGACCTACGAAATGGACGCCATCGCCGCCGCCGTCCTCGGCGGAACCAGCATGTCCGGCGGCCTCGGATCGGTTGTCGGCACCATGTTCGGCGCCCTCATGATCGCCGTCCTTAATAACGCCCTCACCATCATGGGCATTTCGTCGTTCTGGCAGATGGTGGTCAAGGGCCTGGTCATCGTCGTCGCCGTCACCCTGGACGTCGTCCGAAACCGCATGCAATCGAGTAAGTAACGACATTGGGTACGGGACGGCCCCGCGTGCGGCCGCTCACCGGTTCCAGCGACCGACGAACCCAATTTTGAAACAGGCTTCAGTACCACGTTGAAACGGAAAGTCCGGAGGTATCACCGCCATGTTCATGGGCATCGATTGCGGCACCCAGGGCACCAAAGCCCTTCTCTTCGACTTGGCCGCCGGCAAGGTGGTCGCCATCGGCCATGCCCCGCACGACATCATCGCGAACGACAACGGCCGACGCGAACAACACCCGTCCTGGTGGATTGAGGCGATGGTGAAGGCGGTCCGCGCCGCGATGGAAAAAAGCGGTTGCCGTCCGGAAGCCGTCAAGGCCATCGGCTGCTCCGGCCAGCAGCACGGCCTTGTCATGCTGGACAGGGACGGCGCCGTCCTCCGCGAAGCCAAACTGTGGAACGACATGGAAACCGCCCCGGAAAACGAGGAGATCCACCGGGAAGTGGGCGGCGTCGAAGCCATGGCGCAACGCCTCGGCACTTCGGTCCCGGTCGGCTACACCGCCTCGAAAATCCGCTGGATGCTCCGGCACGAACCCGACCTCTACCGAAAGACCCGCCACGTCCTTCTCCCCCACGACTACCTGAACTACTGGCTCACCGGCCGGGCGGTGATGGAACCCGGTGAGGCGAGCGGCACCGGCTACTTCCAGGTTGTTGAAAAACGTTGGGACCGGGACATGGCGAACCTAATCGATCCGACAGGAGTCCTCGAGACCGCCCTCCCGGACCTCATCGGTTCGTCCGACTGTGTCGGACCGCTCCGGCCGGAAGCGGCCGCCCGGCTCGGCCTGACAACGGACACCCTCGTCGCCGGCGGCAGCGGCGACAACGTCATGGGCGCCTTCGGCACCGGCGGCGTCGAAGCCGGGGCGGCCACGCTTGGCCTCGGCACCTCCGGCGTACTGAATATCTTTTCGGAACAGCCCATCAGCGACTTCGATCCGGTCATGCAGGTCTTCGCCGGCGCCGCCGGCGGCTGGCTCGTCACGACGTGCACCGTGAACGCGACGTCGGCGACAACGTCCGTCCAGAAGTTGTTCGGCATGTCGCTGGACGATTTCAGCCAGGCCATCGGCGCCGCCCCTCCGGGCGCCGGCGGCCTGCTTCTCCACCCGTTCTTCAGCGGCGAACGCATGCCGCCGCTCCCCAACGCCACCGGCACCCTGAGCGGCATGGCCACCGGCAACCTGACCCGGGAAAACCTGATCCGCGCCGCCGCCGAAGCGGTCGTCCTCGGCTTGAAATGGGGCTTCGACCGGCAAATGCGCACGCTCCCGAAGCCGAACCTGCTCCGCCTTACCGGCGGCGGCACCGCCAATCCGGACTGGCGGCGCATCGTCGCCGACGTTTTCGACTGCGAAGCGGTCTGCCTGGTCCACGACGAGGGCGGCGCCTTCGGCGGCGCCCTTATCGCCATGCTCATGTACGAAAACCGCCACGGCCGCCCGACCACCGCCGCCGAACTGAGCCGCCGCTACATTCTCTTCGACGACCGAAAACGCGTCAGGCCGGACCCGGAGCGAGCGCGGTTCTACGCCGGCCTGTACGAAAAATACGACACGCTCCGCCGCAGGCTGTACGGTATCTGAGCCGTTTTTTGAAAAACCCGAGACCGTCCGCCGTCGCCCGACGGAGACGCGTCGCGTCCCTTACCTTATGAAGGAATACCAGAATGCCCAGTGAAGAATCCCGTCCCGTCCTCCCGATAACCAATGTGGCTCAGGTCGCCATCCTCGTCCCCGATCTCGACGCGGCTATGAAAAACTTCTGGGAACGGTTCGGCGTCGGACCCTGGTCCGTCTACACCTACGACAAAAAATTCGTCCCGAATCAAAACCGCCGCGGCCAGCCGACCCGTTACGCCAGCCGCATCGGCCTGGCCAACATCGGCGATCTCCGCATCGAACTAATCCAGCCCCTAGAGGGTGATACCGTCTACAGCGAGTTTATCGAAAAGCACGGCTACGGCGTCCAGCACCTCGGCGTCCTCACTCAGTCCATGAAAGACTCCGTCGCCGCCGCCGAGCGGGCCGGTTTTTCCGTGACGATGGACGGCTCCGGTTTCGGCCTCGACGGCGACGGCGCCTACGCCTACCTGGACACTGAAGACCTGGTCGGCATCACCTTCGAATTTATCGAACGGCCCAAGGGCCGCCACGCTCCGGAGTACATATACCCGAGTCCGGACGCCGCCGACGCAAAGGCCTGACCGTGGCCTCCCTGTCGATTTCCGCCTATGCCGCCGACGCCGGCCATACCGCCCGGGACGTCGACCTGGTCCACGCCGCCGGGGCGGACAGCATCCATGTCGACGTCATGGACGGCCATTTCGTTACCCTGACCGGGCTGGGCGACAACTGGCTCGAGTCCATGCGGCCCCGGATAACGCTGCCGATCGACGTTCATTTCATGACCTATGCGCCGGAGCGGTTCGCCGCCCGGTTCGAACGCTACAAACCGGCCACCGTCGTGTTCCACGCCGAATCGTCGTCGCCGGACGCGGTCCGCGGCCTTCTTGGCCAGTTGCGCGGCCACGGCATCCGTGGCGGCCTCGCCTTGTCGCCGGACGCCGACCCGGCCTCGCTCGTTCCGTACCTGTCCGCCGTCGATGAAATCCTCGTCATGACAACGCATCCGGGCCGGCCCGGATCGGTGTTTCTTCCGGAAGCGCGAAACCACATTCGGGCCGTCCGTCGCCTTCTCGCCGACGCCTACCCGGCGGTGACGCTGTCCGTCGACGGCGGCCTTGACGACCGTCTCGCTTTCGCCTGCATCGAAGACGGGGCGGGAAAGGTCGTCATGGGCCGGTCGTATTTCCACCACCCCGACCCGAAAGGTCTGGCCGATCGAATTCATTCCAGCCGTCCCGGCCGCTCCCGATCCGAATCAAGCCGCGACAGGGCGGTGGCGGACGGGTAGGCCGCATCCCGGTTGATCCGCCTCCCGAAATGCGTTACCATGGGCACTCGGTGGGGCGGACACTTTTTCCGGGACAGCCACAGTGACTACCGTACAAGCCTACAACCAGAAACGCCACTTCGACAAGACCGCCGAGCCGCGCGGGAAAAAAGCCAGAAAACGCACGAAAAAGCTCCGGTTCGTCGTCCAGCATCACGTCGCCCGCCGCGACCATTTCGACTTCCGCCTTGAATGGGACGGCGTCCTCAAGAGCTGGGCCGTGCCGAAAGGTCCGTCGTACAGCAGCCGTGACAAGCGCCTCGCCGTCCAGGTGGAGGACCATCCCTACGACTACCGCGATTTCGAAGGCACCATTCCGAAAGGGGAATACGGCGGCGGCACCGTCATGATCTGGGACGAGGGCTACTGGTCACCCACCGTCGACGCGGAAGACGGCCTGAAAAACGGGTCTCTCAAATTCGTCCTCGACGGTAACCGCCTGAAGGGCGCCTGGGCCCTTGTCCGCATGGCGCCGAAGCCGGCCGACAAAACCGTCAACTGGCTTCTCATCAAGGAACGGGACGAATTCGAAAACGCTTTCGACATCGGCCAGTGGACCACCAGCAGCCGAAGCGGCCGGACCATGGAAGAGATTGGCGAAAGCGGCAACGACGAGCCGGAAGACGCGATGTCTTCGTCCGCGAAAAAACCGTCGTCAAAAACTGCCGCCGCCGAAACAGGGTCACCGAAGAAGACCGCCAAAAAACCGGCGGCGAAAAAGGCGGCGTCTCCGGCCAAACAGACACCGGCCAAGGCCGCCGGCCCGACCGGTAACGGCCCCCTCGTCCTCGAAGGCGTGACCATCACCAATCCCGGCAAGGTGCTGTACAAGGATTCCGGCGTCACCAAGGGAGACGTCGCCCGCTACTATCAGGCCGTTGCCGAGCGGATGCTCCCGTATATGGAAAAGCGCATCCTGAGCGCCGTCCGCTGCCCGTCCGGCATCGAACGCGCCTGTTTCTATAAAAAACACCCGGCCAACGACAGCCCCGGCGTTGTCAAGATCCCCGTTCCCGGCGACGGCAAGACCGAGGAATATTTTTACATCGAGGACGTCCGCGGCCTCATGACCGAAGTGCAGATGAACACCCTCGAGTTTCATGCCTGGGGCAGCCGGGTCGAGTCCCTCGAGAAGTCGGACATGATGGTCTTCGACCTCGACCCCGACGTCGGCATGGATCTCGACCGGATCCGCCAGGGCGTCCGCGACCTGAAATCCATCCTCGACCAACTGTCCATCACGTCGTTCCTGAAGACGAGCGGCGGCAAGGGCTATCACGTCGTCATCCCGTTCCGGGCCAAAACCACCTGGGACAACTTTCACACCTTTGCCCAGAACACGGCAAAAACCATGGAAGCAATGTGGCCGGACCGTTACACCAGTAATGTCCGGAAGAACCAGCGGAACAACCGCATCTTCATCGACTGGATGCGGAACGGCCGCGGCGCCACCAGTATCGCCCCTTATTCGGTCCGCGCCCGGGAAGGCGCGCCGGTGTCGGTGCCGATTAGCTGGCGGGAACTGAACACGGTCACCCCGAACGGCTTCGGCATGGCGGACGCCATCGCCCGCCTGCGCCGAAAAGATCCATGGGCGGACTTTTTTACCATTAAACAACAGTTGAAATAGCAAGAATCATAACAGGGATGGGATGCGGCGGAGATAACCTGAATCATTCCCGAATTCCTTCATTGATTTCCGTTACGGAAGATCAATAATACGGCCACGAGGCCGGATCGCGGACAGGCCTGTCCGCTGATCCCATTCAGCCCCGACAGCAGGTGGGCCCGGAAAGCGGGTGCAGGTGCTGTCGGGGCTTTTTCATTCGTGGCCTGCGTGGCCCGTTTGGCGAGACGAGGGGGAAGGTAACTATGAATTCAAAAAAAGCCACGCTTATCGGCCTTATTTCCGTCCTCCTCTGGAGCGCCAACATCGGCTGCATCCGTCTGGTCACCGAGGCCCTCGGACCGGTGGGCGGGCTGGCCCTGATGCACTCGGTCAGCGCAGTCCTTCTGTACCTGTCGTTCGGGTTCCCGAAGCTGTCCGAAATCCCCCGGACCTACCTCATTTTCGCCAGCCTCCTCTTCTGCGTGTACGAACTCTGTTTTTCCCTGTCACTCGGCCTCGCCGCCACCGCCAGGCAAACAATGGAAGTGGGGATGGTCAACTATCTCTGGCCGAGCATCACCATCACCATGGCCATCGTCTTTAACGGCCAGAAAGCCAACTGGCTGGTCGTGCCGGGAATGGCGCTCGCCTTTATCGGCGTCTGCCTCGTCGTCGGCGGCGACGAAGGCCTCAACTTCGGCCTGATGTGGGAAAATATCCAGTCGAACCCGGCCAGCTACGTCATGGCCCTGGCCGGAGCGTTTTTCTGGTCGACATACTGCACCATCACGAGTCGGATGGCCCGGGGGAAGAACGGCATT
>JAJQFC010000366.1 GCA_021201355.1 Planctomycetaceae bacterium
CTGCTCAGACGGCCATTCTTTACACTCGCCGCGTGTCCGTCAATCGCTTAGCAGGTAAGTATTAATTAACCGTGCCTGACCTACCAAAAGGAGCCTAAGGATTGGTTAAGCCATTGCATCGAAATTCGTTCTTGTTCTAGGCGGATGTTATTTCCATGCACTCCTACGCATAGATCATCATAAACCTGCTTCTCCTCCACGTTGAGTCGTGGGAGACTTCTTAAAGTCTGCTCTTTTTCTACTACCCAATGCGCGGAGTGTCGTTGCAGCGTTGCGTCATCCATTAAGAACGATTGGGCATCCGGAAAATCAGCACGAAACTGATCGAGGGCGGCGAAGCCGTGCGTATCGATGTCACCCCAGTAATAAATACGGCACTTCTTTAACCACATCACCTTCTTAAGAGCCTCGAAACCATAACCGGCGCCGAAAATAATCCATGATCTTGGAAAGGAGGGGAAGACCAAAAAATTAATCTCATTCTCAGTGACAAAAACCCGCTCAGGAATAGGATGCAAACGAGATAAAGCATGACCGGTTATTTGAAAATCCTGTTCTTCGAGAGGCAAGTAGGCGAGTGGGGAGCAGGCCTGGTCCAAAATGCGAAGACGGACGCGGAGCGGTTTGTTGCGAAATCCAAAACGGAGATTAAAGGATTTTGCGCCGGTGGCACTTCCGTTTATGGAGTCGGGTGGCAGTGCGAGATTGAGGCAATCATAGAGTACGCCTTTATGGCCCTCGATAAATTTGGTGTCGATGCCCGGAATATCGACCTGGCGAATGTACATATTGGAAAGTGGATGTGCAATGCACCAATCGACGACATCAAGCAGCCGGCTCCAGGATTCCGCCAAGGTCAAGGCGGGAAACGGATGATTTGACAGCCATTCCAAAAGAACCGGATGGCGTTGCCGGGTCTCGTCCACCAAGGCACGAAACACTTCGGCTTCCCGTTTTTTACCTAGCCATGTTGTCGCATCGTCCTCAGTATCAACCCATACTTCAGTGGGGAAATCGTTTTGCCCAACGCTATGGAAACGGATTCGACGCTCGATAAGCCGGATATGCGGACAACCTCGAAGCTCGGTAAGCCAGGCCCGGACCTCATTGTACCGGGCGTCCATTTCATTCGACGCTGGAACCTTGATTATAAGGCGTCGGGGAAAGAAGGGGTCTTCCGTCACGATTGCTTTGAGGATCAAACCACGTGTCCAAAGGCGCTCGACCTGTCGTCGAAGGTCGGCAGGAGTTGTCCAGCTCATTACAAACCCTTTGCCTTTTTCTCTTGGTATTCTTCTATGGGAAGAACGCGCAGACGCGAATATTTGCCATTTTCATTATTGACAAAACCAAGTGTGGCAACGTACGGCTCAATGATATGTATTTTTTGAAGAGGGGTGGCGATTAAAAGCTGTAGGCCAAGCCGACTGAACAATTCCAAACCGTATTGCGCCGACTCGTCTGAACCACGACCAAAAGCTTCATCAATGGCAATAAAGCGAAATGCATGGCCTTTGCGCTCGCCGCCGCGCAACCCCAATTGATAGGCCAAACTGGCGGCAAGAATGGTGTAAGCCAGTTTTTCTTTTTGCCCGCCGGATTTACCGTCGGTGTCTGGCAGAATGTCGAGTTCTTCATCTGTCTCACGCGAGTGTTCGCACGCGGCAAAGGTAAACCAGTTACGCACATCTGTCACCAGTGCCGTCCATTTGCGATCTTCTTCGGTATGACCTTCCCGCCCGCGAAAGCGGCTGACAATACCCTTAACTTGAAGAAATCGGGCCTCGGAAAACGGATCATCGTTCGAATCGGTCAGGCTGTCGTTGGTACAAGCGCGCAATTCTTGTTGAAAATCGCGAACATCCCGATTGTCTGTCGGTTGAGCCTCCAACCGAATATAACGGCCGGGATTATAATCGATGGTCCGAAGAGACTGATTGATTTCCTCAATCCGTTCTTTGATCGTTTCCCTTTCCCGCTTTAAGTGCCCGTTAAAATGGGCCACCTCCGCAAGGGTTTGTTCATTGAGCAATTCCTTAAACTTGCGCTCATAGCGGGGAAGATCGTCTTCAATAAGTTTTTTCAGTATATCACGGAACTCGTTCGCCGACCTGACCGAGTCATCGGCTTCGCGCGCGTCAAGCGGAAAGGTGCTGCGGTATTCCTTTATCGAGGCGACTATCTTATCATTTATCCGCCCTTGAAGCTTGCTGTCGTTGTCGATCAGCCGCTGAAGCTCTTCCCGGACGTCCTGTTCCGCCCTCCCACACATCTCGACGGTCAACCGGTCAAAGCGCTGGCCCAATACATCCGAGATGATGGGAACCAAAGCGTCTTGGTTTGCTTGGGTCCGAGCAGAGTCGCAAAGCTCGAGAGTAGCGTCGAGATCTTCCTGTGCCGTCTTTCGTTTTTCATCAAGACGGACCAATTCACCGCTTTCTTTGTCGACCTCACTGTCTTTTTCCTTAAATTTGCGTTGGACTTCCTCATATTGCTGCTGCAATTTGGCCAGCTTATCAGAGCTTGCTTCAAGCTCCCTTTTTTCACGGGCTAAGGTTTCAATGTCCACAACCAGCGATCGCCAGTCAATGTCATGGAATTCGGTGAAAATCATGAGATTACGGAAATTCGCGACCTTCTCGCTTTCCACTTTTTTCTCGCTTTGAACACCCGATATTTCGGTCGCCACACCTCGAATCTTTTCTTCCATGTCGAGACGCTGTGAATCCAACACCAGGATTTTTTCAATATTGGTCCAGCCTAGAACGTAACGGCTCCGATCGCTCAGCGAGTATCGATCGTCTTTGTCGTGGCGCTCACCGCTCCTGATCTGGCCTGCGCGAGTAATGGCGCGCCGTTCACGGCGGAATTGCTCCTGCGTTATGCAGCAAATGACATCTCCATACCGCCGTGCGACTTCCGATTCCAGCCAGGGGTAGAAAATGGAATCCGGTAACAAGTCGATCTTGGTTGCCAATGAGCCTTCCCGGATTGCGGCAGGGACACGCCTACCCGCATCCCGCACGTGCATGTACACCAGGCGCCCACGCAGATTGGTTTTGTCGACCCACTCCTCCACCTGGGCGTAGAATCTATCCACCACCAGGAGAGACAGACCGAATCCTCGCATTTGCCGCTCGATGGCAGCCTCCCACTCCGTCTCCGCCTCGTTGACCCGAATCAGTTCGCCCGCAAAGGGTAAATCTGTTTCATCAATATGGAATTCGCTGCACAACCGTTCGCGAATTTCAATCTGAAACCGATCAATATTACTCTTTCTTGCGCGCAGGCTGCGGAGTTCGCTTTCTATTTGCGCGTGCTCCGTGCGGTGTGAAACGAGCTCAACCTCAAGTTCGATTTCCCTGTTCTGCAATGCCGCTTGCCGGGCGGCGGATTGCTCCGAAAGCTCCGGCAGCGCTTCCTTCTGCGCCATGAAAACGTCAAACGTTTCCGCGGGACGCAAATTCACCGCGCCTGCGGTTTTATCATATTCTTTACAACGACGTGCACGGGAAATTCGTTCCTTTTCGAGCCGCTTTATCTCCTTCGACAGTTCCTCGATTCGGTCGCCGCCGTTGTTGGCGATATCCCGCTCCAATTGCCGCTCTTGAATACGCAGGTCATTGCGCTCACTTTTTAATCTGGCCACAAGAGCTTCTTTACGGCCATGCTCCTCAATGCGAGCCTTAATGCGTGCCTCCAGTAATTCGCATTTACGCGACGCGAAATACGGGCGTAAAGCTTCGCGAAGCTCGGTATTTCCGGCAATGCGCCCTACCACCTCATCGTATCTGTCACAGTTGTCAATCAAAGGCTCGAGCATTCTCTGGCGCCGTTGGGCATCCAAGACGTTTTCGTGGGCACGGTCAAGATCTTCAACATGGGTAAGCAGGGCTTTTATACGCTGATCGATTTCAAACGGCTCGAGCATATGCGACCGTATGAAATCAGTCAGGTTTTCCACGGTTTTCATGGAGACGGCCTGATGGAAGAGCTCGAGCGCTTGTTCACTAAGCCCCAATCGCCTTCTAAACCATGCGCCATAAGGAGGGTAGCTGTCGAAAACTTCCATCTTGTGAATTTGCCGCAGTCGTTTACGCAGCTTTTTTACATCTGCGTCGAATCCAATAAAATCGGTTTGAATCGAGAGATCGGCCTCGCCCGCAGTGAACATCCGCTCAGGCTGGCCGGTGGCATCCTTAATCCAAAACACCTGCGCCAGGGTGACGCATTGCCCTCGGACCGCATTCCGGAAAACGCCGAGAATAACGGAATAGTCGTTATTAGTCCGAATAGCAACCGGCCGTGCGACAGTACCGTCTCCACGCTCGGATTTATAGTAACCTAATACATAGGACCGTAATGTCCGTTCCTTGGCTGAAGCGCCTGCCGCCTTATTGAAATTGGCTTTCTGGGCAGGAACGAGCAAGGCGGTCACCGCATCCACCAGCGTCGACTTCCCCGATCCTATCTCACCGGTCAGCAAACCGTTTTGACCATGCAAGGGTAAAACACAGACTTTCTTGTCGAATGTACCCCAGTTGAGGACCTCTATACGGTCAAGCCGAAAACCGGATAAACCGGACGCTGCGGTATCAAGTTCGTATTCGACGAACGGTACATCGTTCATTGTTCGGTCGAAGCCTCCAAATGTTTTTGGTAGGCGGCAAGGCGATCTTCGAACAGCCCTAACCACTGCGCGTCGATGAAATCTTTCAGCACGCGCCGTACTTCATAGTGGTTGTCCTGGCCTTTGAGTTCCCGAAGAAATCCGAGTTCCACGACTTTACCGATCAACGTCTGGACTTGCCCGAGTATTTTGGCATCGTAACTCGTATCGGAAACGAATTCATTGTCTGGGCGTATCAAAAAGAGGCGCATCATTTCGGTGATTTCTTCGGAGGTTAGCACCAGTCGCGTATCGCCGCCTCCGCGGTCACTTTCGGCAAGACGCTTTCTGAGAAGTGCAAGCAGTAAGCTGACCGGAAAGGTCAAAGGTCTCCGTACCACCAGGCGCGGCCTCTTGACCGATCCATCCTCGCCATCTTCCTCTTTCGCAAGGTCTGCGCCCTGAAGAAAGGCATAACCCTCGGCTTCGTTCACGATGAGTCGCAGGCCAAGCACTGCGACATAATCCGCAGCACGCGCCTGGACCGCCAAAATGGCACGCCAGAATTCGGGCATATCGTCACGATACACCACGCCCTTAAGAAGCGGCACTACGGCCTGACTTAGTTGTATAGTTTCCAAGTCTCCGGCCCCGGTCATAGACCATGCCTCAAGAAAGTGACGACAGGCATGCGCGCCCGGCGGACGCGCCCGTTTCCGGCAGGCCATTCAACAACTTCACTTCTCGATTCATCCACCACCGCCTCCCGTTTTTCTTCCGCGCTTCCAGCCAATTGCAGATAGCCTACCAATTCGGCCAAGCCATGCCGCAACGGATGCAGCGCCACCAGTTCACGGATAGTTATTTGCGCACGTGTTTGCAATGCTTGACGGATGAATCCGGCCAATTCATCCCGGTTAACGACGACCAGATCGAGCAGGGTGCGCAAATCGACATCTTCATCATTTTCGCCTTTAAGATCCGGTTCCGTCAGACGAACACGGGAGGTGGGGGTGTATAACGGCCTTTCCAGCGGCAAGGAAACGGTATCGCATCCTGACAACAGCATGAAGTCATTTTCATCCGGCGGCTTGGCTCGTACCGCTAGCGCTAAAGCCTCGATATCATGAAGAATTTCCATGATACGTTTATTTTCCATCCAGGCCTGGTCATCAAGAAAGCGCCGTAATTGCTGGGAAAGCTGGGCAACGGTGCGCTGGGTCGTTTCACCCGCGTCAAGCCAATCATAATGGATCCGCCGCAGCCGCGGGTCCGGACGCAACTCATTGACCGAAGGCAGGCACAGAACTTTCGCAAGGCGGCGATCCCATTCTTCCTGCCGACTCTCCGACTGAAGAAAAGCGCAGAAAGCGCGAAAACTGCGGCCTTGGTCAGAGTCTGTTATGTCATCGCGTTCCCCAAGCACCTCTCCGACCAGAGCGCCTTTGGAACCGTCCCACCCGGCTATTCGTTCGCGTACAATTCGATCAAGCCGCCTGAAGTTTTGTTCCACCTCACGGAAATCGGAAAGCAGCTCACGGGCGATATGGCCGAACTGCTGGAAACGCTCTTTAATCGCTGTTTCGGTTAATAATGGGGCATTCCCGGCATGAATGCGCGTCATCTCTTCATCTATCTCGTCGCGACGCTTACGTAAATCCGCTAACCGGGCATCAGGATCAGTTTCGCTACCTTCCATGATTTAACGGAGCAGTTCGAATGCGGTTAGGAGTCTCGATTCGGTCCCGATAAAGGTCCGTTCCGTTAGCGTCGTTACCCATCGAATCGCTTTCTCTGTGGCGGAGGTAGGTTCAAAGCGAGGTTCATCCGTCTCTGTGTCATAAAATTTTCGCAACCATCCTTGATTGGAATCGGCCCAATAATTCAGATAATCCAATGCCTTACGCGGGAAAAAGGGCTTATCGGGCTGATCAAACCGTAAGCGCAATGGATATAGGCAATCCTCCAAACGTTCTACCGCTTCCGATTGAGGTAGCGAACGAACGTTTGGGTTAATAAAAGCCTTCTGGACAAAATAAATAATGAGCGGGGCCAATTGGGCTTGAAGCAGTTTCCACGCCGGATGCTTCTCTCTGAGAAAAGATACGGCATCATAATCTAACGAATCTTTTGCTTCGATGTTGAGTTCTGAAGGAAGCATGATTTCCCAAGTTTTTCGTAAGTGTGAATTAATGCCTTTAAAGGTCTAATTATTACATGTAGATACGTATGTGTCAATTTTAAATGATAGGGCTCATCCACATTGAACATTTGGATAAAATCTATCCAAATTCTCATGTTTGCTATTTCGCGGCATAGCAGGTGGCGTACTTTAAGGAGTTATCGTAATTGATTAGGATTTCGTACAAAGACCTATCAGACAGCAGGATAAGCTCGGCTTTTCGAATCCCCATACAGGAGTCGAACCCTAGCTGCAAATTTAAGTCTATTTTTTACATACACATAAGATACAACAAGTTATATAATTAAGAGTAAGTATGGCCCTACGATTTCGCGAGCCATACTTACAATTAAGCTTACAAAATGCAAATGCTTGACCGATAAATATATGAATTTTTGAAGATTTGGAGTGTTTTCGCAACTGGTAGTATAAATAAACTTACAGCGTTATGAGTTAAATAAAGAGTTAAATTGGCGGAGAGACAGGGATTCGCATTCATATTTATCAATATGTAAATAATAGAAATACAAATACTTTGTAGTATAAATACCTGCAAAAATACCTGCATTTTAATATGGTTGTCTGCGACCAGGAAGGAACGATCTGGGGCATAAATTCTCCTCGCATACCTCTCCAAAAATCTTCTCCTGCTCACGTATTTTCCGCCAAAAACGTTTCTGTTAATGCTGGCGTATCCTCATCACGCGCCGAAGGCGCACCCGGTCGGCGGTGAGTGGCGAAAGCGGCTCCGCCGCGTCGACACACTTGCCAGCCAGCATTCCGGGGAGTTCCTTTGTCCGGTCCCAAACAATAGTGTCTATCCGTGCGCCACATTTCCCATAATCCCATACTAAGAGCCACTAGACCGTCTCATAAAGGAATTCCACTTCTCAGCCTGAATACGTCAATTTTGGTGAGATGTCTATGCACCGTCGTGTAAATTGGCTGAGCAGAGCCATTGACACGGAGGACAAGTCGTTAAGCGCTGAGATGTGGAGGCCGTTGCCAAAGCATCAAGGCGCGAAACAAGATCGGCAGTCAGGACATGGCCGATTGTTCCGGCGGCTGAGCCGGCCTCATCCTCGCGCATATGAAGGACGCTCGTCAGGAACC
>JAJQFC010000035.1 GCA_021201355.1 Planctomycetaceae bacterium
GGCGGGGATGGGAAGGGCGGGGAGGGTCGGGTCGGAGGCGTGAACGGACATGATTGGCCACCTTTACTGATTGGGGAAACGATATTCTCCGCCGGACTGGCGTCCGTAAAGCATTTCCGCGCGGGCGCGTTACTTGATAAGTCCCTTTTCCCGCAAAAAGGCGCGCGCCACCTCGGCGGGCGTTTTTTCGTCCACATCGACGGCATAGCTGAGGTCGGTCATGATCTCGTCCGTGAACAGGCCGCCCAGCATGTTAAGGACTTCCTCAAGATTGGGGGCGACGTCCTTCATCCGCGCAAACAGGTCGTCCCTGACGAGAATGGCGCCGTTGTATTCGGGGAAGAAGCCGCGATCATCCCGGAGGATCTTTAACGCGGCCTTTTTGTTGAGGCCGTCCGTCGCGTAGGCGACGGTGACGTCGATGTTGCCGCTTTCGATGGCGAAATACTTCAGGCCGATGTCGATAGGTTTCGTGTCCTTGAACTTGAGACCGTAGAAGGCGCTGAACGGGCGGAAGCGCATGCTGCCTTCCTGGCTGAAAAATTCATGCTCGGCGCCGAAAACGAGTTCGCCCGCCACCGGGACAAGCTCGCTGACGGTTTCGAGGTTGTACCTGTCGGCGAGGTGCTGCGGCAGGGCGATGGCGTAAGTGTTGTTCAGGCCAAGCTTGTCGAGGAGGCGGACCTTGTGCTTTTCCATCGCGGTCTTGTTGACGAAGTCGTACAGCGTCGTCCCTTCCGGAACGTCCGTCGGGTCGAGTTTCAGGAAGGTGGCGAGGACGGTGCCGTCGTAGCTGTTCATCAGGTCGCAGTCGCCCTTGACGAGGGTGGTGAAGGAATTGACCGGGGACATTTCATCCCGAATGTCCACCTTCGCCTTGGTGTGTTCCTCCACCAGCGCCTTGACCATCTGGTGGATAAGGCGCATTTCGGCGAACTGGCCGTCGTGGATGATGATGGTGTCCTTCTTTTTGTCGCCGCAGCCGGCAAAGGCGACGGCGACGGCGGCGAGAACGGTGGCGGCGATGAGACGGAATCGGTTCATGGTCTAGCTCCTTCTGTGTCGGTGGAGGCGGATCTCGATGTAGGCCATCACGGAATCGAACAAGATGGCCATAAGCATGAGGGACAGGGTGCCGTAAAGAATGAGGCGCATGTTCTGGGTGTGGATGCCCCGGGCGATCACCGAACCGAGACCGCCGCCGCCGACCGCGTTCGCGAAGACGGCGACGCCGATGGCGGTGACGGTGGCGATGCGGATGCCGGTGAAAATCACCGGGAAGGCGATGGGCAGTTCCACATTGACGAGGCGGTGGAAGCTGGACATGCCCATCCCGACCGCCGCCTCCTTGATGGCCGGACTGACTTCGGACAGGCCGAGATAGGTGTTATGCACGACCGGGAGCATGGAATACAGGGTCAGTCCGGCCACCACCGTCGCCTTGCCCGCACCCGCCACCACCATGATGAGGCCGAGAAGGGCGAGGGCGGGGATGGTTTGGAGAATTTCCACGGCCCACAGGATAGGCCGGCGGGCCGACGGAGACAGGTAGGCGAGGACGCCCAGGGGCAGGCCGAAGAGGATGGTGGCGACGACCGTGAGAAAAACGATAAGGAGGTGCTCGAGGATGAGGGACGGGTTCATTTCGCTGCCCTCCCTTTGGGCCAGTTGACGACGCGCTTCCGGGCGAGATCGATAAGGTAGCCAAGCGTCACCGCCATGATGGCGGAGGGGATGGCGCCGGCGAAAATGAGGGTGTTGTCGTTGGTGGCGACGCCGATGTAAATGAATTCGCCGAGACTTCCCCTGCCGATAAGGGCGGCGAGGACGGCCCAGCTTACCGTGTAGACGCAGGACATCTTCAGCCCGGCGAAGATCGCCGGCGCGGCGAGCGGGACTTCCACCAGCCGGAGGGCCTGCAAACTGGACATGCCGCAGCCGCGGGCCGCTTCCTTGTACTGCGGCTCCACTTCGAGAATGCCCACATAGGTGTTTTTCAGGATGGGGAAGATGGCGTACACCGTGAGGGCGGCGATGACGGTGGTGCTTGTCATACCGAAATAAAGAAGCAGGATGCCGACGAAGACGATGCCGGGAATTGTCTGCGACACGGAAATAACCGGGAGAATGTACCGGGAGACGCGGGGAATGCGGGACAGGGCGATGCCGACGGCAAGGGCGATAACGAAGGCGATGCCGACGGAAACCACGACGTAGTAGAGGTGCGTGTAGACACACTCCACGAACTTGTCGCCGTACAGTTCAAAGAATCTTGTCATAATCACGAACTCCAGAAAGCGTCGGCCAGCGCCTTGGCAACCGAAGTATTTGTAACGACGCCGGCGACCCGGTCGTCGGGCGTCAGCACGACGATATAGCGGGAATCCGATTCGAGGAGGAAATCGAAACAGGCTCGGGCGTCGTCGTCCAGCCGGAAGGTCGGGGTCTCTGTCTTAATGAACGGCTCGATGGATCGGTACGACTTGCCGTCCTCGGCCTTTTTAATAACGCCGGTTTTGCCGTCGGCCTTGAGATCCTTGATGGAGATGGTGCCGGCGTAGGTTTTGTCCGAGTTGACGACAATGAGGGAATCGATGTCGACGCGGGCCATGAGTTCGATGCATTCGCGGACGCCGCGATTTCGTGACACCTTGTGGACATCGGTGCGCATGAAGTCCCGGACGAGGGACGGCGGCTGATCCGGGCCGGACAGGCGTTTCTTCATAAAGCTCCTGATAAGGTTCGACGCCGGATTTTCCAGCATGTCTTCGGGCGTATCGATTTGGACGATGCTACCCTTGTCCATAAAAATAATCTTGTCGGCGAGGTCGAGGGCTTCGTCCATGTCGTGGGTGACGAAGACGAAGGTCTTGTTCAATTGCTGCTGCAGGTTCTTCACCTCGTCCTGGAGTGAGGCGCGCGTCATCGGGTCGAGAGCGCCGAACGGCTCGTCCATGAGGATTATCGGCGGCGACGCCGCCAGGGCCCGGAGCACGCCGATGCGCTGTTGCTGACCACCGGACAGCTGGTGCGGGTGTTTCGCGGCGAAATTGGCATAGGGCATATTGACCATATCGAGGAGGTTGTGGACGACCTCGTCGATTTTGGCTTTCGGGTATTTGAGGAGTTTCGGCACGACAGCGATATTCTGGGCAACCGTCATGTTGGGGAAGAGGCCGATTTGCTGGATGACGTAGCCGATGGAACGGCGGAGTTCGATGCGGTCGACGTCCTGAATATTTCTTCCGTTGACGTAGATGGCGCCGCTGTCCGGTTCGATGAGGCGGTTGATCATTTTTAAGGTGGTCGTCTTGCCGCAGCCGCTCGGTCCGACAAGGACGGTAAATTCACCCGGGTTGATTTCGAAGCTCAAGTCGTCAAGGACTTTGGTGTTTTTATAACTTTTATTGACATGTTCGAACTTGATCACAATGCACCCTTCTCATGTCGGCGCGTTCCGGCAATGGTACGGACGACCCCGAACTGGGGCAATATTCTGAGGCTTGGAACGCGAAGATGTTGGTTCTGCACACCCGAAGCGCGTCGGGTCGCCAGATAGCAGGTGGTGATGATTTAAAAAGATTATAATTCATATTCATCATGAAGGGAAGGTTTTTTTTCAACGTTGATTTGGGACGGCCGCCCATTCCACGCCGATTGAGCGGGAGGGCGCGGCGGCGGCGAAAGACGGTTTTCGGCAGGACGTTAAACTTCCAAATCACCAGGCAGATCTTTTTGATACTTGACGATGCCATAAATTCATCTTAATTATTTTGACAACAAACGTAATTAAATACATAAAAAACATCACAATTTAGCAATGAATTACTTATAGTATACGTACTACATTATGGGTGACTGCTTTTTCCACACATTTCGGATACTGCCAGGGAGGAGGGTTTAGGTCATGGGTTCACTCGCACGGGTCATCCGCACCATTCCGGAAAAATGCGTTTCCTGCCACCGCTGCATATCGGTGTGCCCGGTGAAATTCGCCAACGAAGCCCATGACGACGCGGTCAAAATCAACCACGATCGCTGCATCGGCTGCGGCCAGTGCGTTTATGCCTGCGAGCACAAGGCCCGCGTCGGCGTAGACGACTTCGACCTCTTCCTTGCCGATCTGCACAAAGGCGTCCGAATGATAGCCATCGTCGCCCCGGCCATTGCCTCCAATTTCCCCGCCACCTACATGAACCTGAACGGCTGGCTCCGCTCCCTCGGTATCGCCGCCGTCTTCGACGTCAGCTTCGGCGCCGAACTGACGGTCAAGAGTTACCTCGAGCACGTCAAGCGGAACAACCCGGCCTGCGTCATTGCCCAGCCCTGCCCGGCCATCGTCAGCTATTGCCAGATTTATCGTCCGGAACTCCTGCCACACCTTGCACCTGCCGACAGTCCGATGCTCCACCTCATGCGGATGATCAAACGATACATCCCCGAATACTCGGGCTGCCGCATCGCCGTCATCTCCCCCTGCCTCGCGAAGCGCCGCGAGTTCGACGAAACCGGCCTCGGCGATTACAACGTCACTTTCAACAGCCTGAAGGATTTCTTCCGGGAAAACGGCATCCGCCTCGAATCGTATCCCGCCGTCGACTACGACAACCCGCCGGCCGAACGGGCGGTCCTCTTCTCCACCCCGGGCGGCCTCATGCAGACGGCTGAGCGCTTCATTCCGGGCATCAACAAGAAAATACGGAAAATCGAAGGGCCGGATATTGTCTACCACTACCTCGACGAACTGCCAGAAATGATCCGGACCGGCCGCGCCCCCCTTATTGTCGACTGCCTGAATTGCGAAGCGGGCTGCAACGGCGGCACCGGCGCGCCGGCCAAGGGCGTTCCCATCGACGTTCTCGAGGGGGACATCGAATCCCGGAATCAGGCCATGCAGGAACGGTACCGGCAGTCGGGAAAAAAGTGGTACCGCTCCGCCGCCGCCGCCAAAAAACGCGGCCGGAAACAACTCGACAAGTACATAAACGACCATTGGCAGCCCGGACTGTACGACCGGTCCTACCTCGACCATTCCATGAACGCCCGCCTCGTGCCGTTAAGCGACCGCGACCGGCAGAAGATCCTGGCTGACCTTGGAAAGACCGGCGTCGACAATCTCTACAATTGCTCCGCCTGCGGCTATAACTCCTGCGAAAAAATGATCCAGGCCATCCACATGGGCTATAACCGTCCGACGAACTGCCATTATTACCTCCTGGACAAGGCCCGGGAAGGCAAGGCCAACATCGGGAAGATCCAGGATGCCGCCGTCAACGCGAACGGCGCCGCCACCGCCAGCGCCACCGCCATGCAGGACATGTCGTCGTCCATGCACGAAATCAATCAGTTTGCGGGGAAAATCGGCATGGTCCTGAAAACCATCGAGGACATTGCCTTCCAGACGAATCTCCTCGCCCTCAACGCCGCCGTCGAGGCGGCGCGGGCGGGAGAGACGGGGAAAGGCTTCGCCGTGGTGGCGGACGAGGTCCGCAACCTGTCCCAACGTTCGGCCGGAGCCGCCCGGGAGACCCGGACGATGGTGGAAGGGACGCTCGCCAGCGTCCGGAAAGGGGTGGACAGCGCCGCCGGCATGACCGGCACCTTCGGGCAACTGGAAGAAGCGGTCGGACAGATAGTGCAATTGGCCGACGACATGGGGAAGGCCATGAATGGCAATGGGCATGGGAAGGGAAATGGCAACGGCAACGGGAAAGGGGGCGGGCATTTCTAATTATTGCCAGTAACTTTTCTCCGTGCCCCGGGATTCATCCGGCGCGGGCGGTTCCCCCATACGTTGCCGTTGGTGCAGTTTACCGTGTGACAAGTAGTTCACAAGCCCAACCACCATCATTCCAAGGGAGTGGATGAACTAAAAAGCCCCTGTCTCGCATGGAGACAGGGGCGTCTTGGTAAATGGTGGGGAGAGATGGATTCGAACCATCGTAGTGCGAACACGACAGATTTACAGTCTGTTCCCTTTGGCCGCTCGGGCATCTCCCCAAAAGGATAACGGGCGGCGAACCGCGCCGGTTTACGCGCAAAAATGCCTCTACGCGAAGCATAGAATACTATGGATTTGGACTTGTTTGTCAATGGAAAAAATGGTCTGGGAAAATTCTTCCACTGCCCCACGGCCCTAAACCCTGAGCCGCCTCAGCACCGCGACCTGAGGCTTCAGGTTCTTGCCGGGACAGGCGGTGTTGCAGAAATCGGCGTGGCCGTAGATGTCCTTCGCGGGGTTCAGGCCGCACTTCCGGACCAGGGAGGCGACCAGGCCGTTCAATGACGACAGCTGCGCCTGGGTCGGCTGTTGTATCTCAAAATTGCCGAGTAGCATGACGCCAAGGTTGTTCGAGTTGGCGCCGCTCGTGTGGGCGCCCTGGTATTTCCAGTCGCGGCCCTGCCAGATCATGCCGGTTCGGTCGATGATGAAATGGTAGCCGATGTCGCCGGCGCCCATGCGTTTCTTGTGCTGGCTGTGTATGAGGCGAAGCGTCGCCGCCACCTGCGCCGGCGTCGTGTCGTTGTTCGGCTTGGCGCTCCCTTCGTGGTGGATCGTCACCCGGGATACGCCGTTCATCGCCTTCATTTTTTGCGTGTTCGCCGCCTCGGTGGCCCAGGTGTTCCGGGAAATGGCACTCACCTTGCCGCCGCGGACCGCCACCGGCGCCGGCTGAACCGGGGCACGGCCGTGACGAACCGGCGCCGGGGCCGGCGTATAGGTCGTCTGGACAATAACCGGCTGACGACTTTGGACAAATTCGGGCGTCACATTGACTGTAGCGCCGCGGTAGACAATGGGCGGCGGCGGATCCGGGAATGCGTATCCGCCTGAGACAGACGCATACGCTCCCGACCCTAACGGATACCGGCGCGGCCGCGATGGCGCCGCGGCATAGGGGGAACCCGATTCGCAGCCAGGCAATACCAGGAGCGCGGCAGCGGCGGCCAGCCAGGACAGGAAGTCCCGCCGACTCATTTCCAACGTGGTGTCACCATCCATTTAGCGTACGTTCCTCGCGTTCGAACCGGCCTGTACCGAATTTCACCGGCGTTATTCCGATCATTCCATAACCACGATGTATTCTTCACTTTCCGGACAGGAACGGTCCCTTTCGGAAAAAATAAGAAGTTTTATCGTTAATCTCACCCAGTGGGCAAGGCACACCATACCATCTATCGGAATAATTCCGGCCGACACTCCGCAATTTCAACCGGAATAGGCAAAAACAAGGCTTGAAACGACACGGCGTATCGACAGTCATATCGCGGGGCTGAAAGGATTTTCACGTAAAGGAAAACTGCATCGCCACACAATCCGCTCTCGATTCCTCCGTGCCGGTCATGGGTGGTCACCAAAAACATTTAAAACACCTAAAGATGATACACAAAACATCTCGTGTTAAAATGACACAATGACCAGGCAGTCTGTCAAATTGACCAATACAAACCATTCGTGAGGAAAGAGCGCTGTGCTGCCATCGTCATAAAACCATCACTAAATTATTACAATATATAGATTTAGAAAATAACAAGCGTCCAGTATATAAATTTTGGCAAATGCATTGCTTTTGAAACTCACGAAATTCGATTTTATTCCAAATGGTGTTTTCATCTGATTAAGGATATATGAAAGGAGTCAACCATGTATCGCACCCGCATACGTCAACTCCCGCACTTTGATACAATGGATAGCCCGCTCGACCTGTTCAACCGATTTATCGGCGCCAACAGCATGCAGCACGTTTTCCCGTCGTTCAACCTCTGGGCCGATGATGACGGCGCCGTCCTCACGTCGGAACTCCCCGGCGTCAAAATCGAGGCCCTCGACATTACCGTCTCCGGCAAGCAGGTCAGCATCCAGGGTTCGCGGAAGTGCATGGACGAGTCCGCTGA
>JAJQFC010000147.1:0-5210 GCA_021201355.1 Planctomycetaceae bacterium
TTGCCTGCCACCCAATGTTCCAGTTCGGCGTCGACCACGGTCAGCGTGTCCTTGACATCGAAGCCCTGCTTCTGCACTGCCGTGAGAAGATCCTGCTGATTGTAGCCGTGTTTTTTCGCCAGTTCGTGTAACCGCATGTACTCTTCCTAACGTATGACGCCCGCGTTCCGAATTACCTGATAACCCCAGTTCGCCCTCGTGCCGACCACCGCGCGGCTGATTCTTCAGCCTTGATGGGTTACTGGGGCGAAATCGCGTAGTGGCGGTGCGGCAAAGCCGTTTTTTTCGTTCCTGAAGCCGTCGTGGGCGTGGTAGAACGCCATTCCCACTCGAGCGTCAAACGTCTTGCGGTACCGCGGGGGAGAACCATCCGGCATCCCGGATGGTCCCGGACACTAGTGGTTGTCCGGCAAGCCGCCGACCCCGGCCTCGACCGGCGATTTCGGCTTGTCCTTCGATTCGATAAGTTCACGAGTATCGGCTTCGATACGCTTCGAGTAGCCGGCGACGGCGAAGTTGTAGATCTCCTGCGCCTTCTTCTCGCCGATGCCCTTGATTTCCATAAGCCGCTCGATACCCAGTTCCATAATATCCCGGAACGATTCGAAGCCGGCGATGAACATATTGTTGATGGTCGCTTCTCCGACGCCCGGCAGGGAGGCGATTTCCTGCCTGCCCTTTTCCCGCCACTGGCTGTGCTGGTTCACCGTCATGATGTCCAGGTTCCAGCCGGTGAGGCGGCTCGAAAGGCGGACGTTCTGCCCTTTCCGGCCGATGGCGAGGGAAAGCTGATCGTCCGGGACGATGACCCGGGCGCGCTGGTTGTTCCGGTCGAATTCGATATGGTCGATTTCCGATGGAGACAGGGCGTTCCGGATAAACAGTTCCGGCGATTCGTTCCAACGGACGATATCGATCTTTTCGCCGCCCAGTTCCTCGACAATATTCCGGATGCGGCTGCCCCTGACGCCGACGCAGGCGCCGACGGCGTCGACGCGGCTGTCCGAAGAGGTGACGGCGATTTTCGTCCGGTAGCCGGGCTCGCGGACAAGCCCCTTGATTTCGACGATGTGTTCGTATATTTCCGACACTTCCAGCTCGAACAGTTCGCGGACAAGGTCCGGGTGCGTCCGGGACAGGATGATGATAACCTTGTTCCCCTTCTTCCTGACCTGGGTGACGTAGGCGCGGATGCGCTCGTTCGGCCGGTAGTTTTCGGAAGGAATCTGTTCCTGGCGGGGCAGAATGCCGTCCGACTTGCCGATATTACAGATAACGGTGCCGCGTTCGACCCGTTGGATGACGCCGTTCACGATGGTGCCGACGCGGGCGATGAACTCTTCGTAGACGACGTCCGATTCGGCTTCACGGATGCGCTGGATCATGACCTGGCGGGCCGTCTGGGCGGCGATGCGGCCGAAGGCGGCGGGGTCCATCTCGTCGAACGGGATGTCGCCGTCCATGAGGCGGATGGCGCCGGCGTTCCGGTCGATGCGAACGCGAAGCTCCTCGATGTTCGGGTAGCGTTTCCGGATGGCCGATACCAGTGCCGTTTCGATGCTCTCGATCAACTGGTCGCGGTCGATGCCTTTTTCGCGGTGAAGGCTGTCGATGTGGCGAAGAAACTCTTCATTCATATTCATCGTAAAAACAATCCTAACTCGTTCGCGGCAATTTTTAACAGATCCGTTCCCGGCGAACCGCGTCAAAAAAACGCGGTTTGACCAATAAAACCTGTCGCTCTACCGCTTGGGTAAACAGTGCGCCGCCTCGTTATTTCCAGCAGAGACCGGGCAAAACCCGGCCGATTACGGGCGCGCCTGTGACGTTGTACCAGCCGGTCCAACCATGTCCGGATCAATCCGGTTTTTGTTGAATAGGGCCGCACGGTGTCGGCGTTATCCAAAAAAGAAAGAGCGGGCCAAGCCCGCTCCCACATCGATACATAATTCAGTATCGGGCAGGACCTCACGAAGAGTCCGTCAACCCTTCACACCCGCAATAATCGCCTTTTCCCCTGCCTTGTCAAGAAAAATCATTTCATATTGTCAGTCCCCTACTCGATTCCTTCGATGCTTGAATCGGGCATGGCGAGATCGGTGATTAACTGCTGAATCGCGTCGATATGTTCCTGGTTCGCCGTCGTGATGGCAAAACCGGCGCCGTAGAAATCCGGATTGACGTCCGGGCGGCACCAGCGGCAGATACCGTCGAAATCGGCCAGTTGCAGACGGCCGTCATTATTCCGCCAGCGAATCCGCAACGAATAATTGACGCCCACCTCTATGGGTGAATCCCGCAGGATCATGATACCCTTAGTGGTAATGTCGACCAAATGGCCAAGCACTTCGCCGGAGGAGCGGTTAAACACTCTGAGATAATAAATCAGGTAATGCCGCTTCAGATTGCGCTGTTCGCTGTAATCGTATACCTTGGTCATCTGTCCGTTCCTCTCGGAGTGGTGGAATGATTCGGTCGGCACAACCGCCCTGATACGTCCGGGGACTGCACTGACAGTATACCCGAACAAACAGGGTATGACCAGAGTTTTTTCCAGCAATAGTACCAGTTACATGAAAAACGGTTATAACCGGACAGAGCGTGCCCGGTCCGGCGGGGCGGCTGTCGGCCGGACGACGTAGGACAACGAAGAGCGCGCCCGCTGTGAGGCGGGCGCGTCTAGGAAAACGCTTGATTGTCTGTGTCGTGGTTCGGGGAAAATCATCCGCCGAACAGCTGGTCCAGCGCCCGGTCGAGGGCGATGTCCAGCTTTTCCGCCGTAAAGTAGTTGCCGGCGGCGATTTCGGACTTGACCGCCATGACCCGATCGAGACGCACCCCTTCGACACCGCGAAGGCGCATGACATCCGACGTGATCTCGACCGTATCGGCCGGCGACGGCACTTCTGACATGCGGTAGGCGGCTTTCATCCGGCGTGCCGGCTGCACCCCGCCCAAACCTGTCAAACCATTGATGTTTTCAACCATAATCTTCTCTCTCCCAGTCCTCGCGGTTGATTCCGTCGGGACACGGCCATTCAGTGTACGTGATGTCGCGGCGGAATAAACCCGGAACAAACGCTCCCCCGACCTGCAACCCTTCGGGTACTCCCTAACTCCGGTCCGGATACGGACGTACATGTAAGTATACACGCGCTGGCGGCCGTATTCAATAAATTTAGCCGTTTTTTCGCGCATGGGCGAATTTTGCCTAAAGTTTTAGGAACACTAGATAGAACAAGAACTTATAAGTACAACCTAAACCGGAATGCCCATTTTTTCCAACTTTTTTCGGATCTTCTGGATCATGGCGCCGTGAATCTGGCACACCCGGCTTTCCGTAATCTTCAGGATTTCCCCGATTTCCTTCAGCGTCAACTCTTCTTCGTAATACATAACCACGAGCTGCCGTTCCTTGTCCGTCAGCATTCCCATGACAGTCTCCAGGATTTCTTCGGCTTCAAGACGGGCTCCCGGGCTGTCGTCCCGGCCGCTCTGGAGGAGGTCCTCGAGGGACCGCCGTCCGGACCCGCCGGAGGACGTGTCCGAGAGGCTCACCCGCTTGGCGGCCTGGGCGCCCATTTCCGCGTCCCAGTATTCTTCCATCGTCAGGCCGGCGGCGGCGGCGACCTCTTCCGGAGTGACGACGGTGTTACTGCTGTACAGTTCCGCCTCGACCCGTTCAATCCGGTTGACCCGGTCGCGGACAACTCGGCCAAGAATGTCGTGGGAGCGGAGTTCGTCAAGGACGGCGCCGCGAATCCTCGTAATGGCGTAGGTGGTGAACCGGGCGTCCCGGGACGGGTCGTACCGTTCCACCGCCGAGACGAGGCCGACGCAGCCGGCCGAGTACAGTTCATCCCGCGAAATGAACGAGGGCAGGTTGATGGCCATCCGGGAGACGGTAATTTTCACAAGCGGCAGATAACTGTCGACCAGGGCCTCGTAGGCATCCCTGTCGCCGGCGCGGGTCTTGGCCCACAGTTCGGTCCGTTCGCCGTCATCGTCTATGGAATCCGCTTCCGGTTTTTTCGACCGGTTGTTCTGCGGTGTGGCGGCCATGCTGTCACTTCCTCCCCGGCTCCAACCTTTTGTGGCGCATCCTTCCAACGCTTCCGTGCCGCCATCCCATAC
Organism: Planctomycetaceae bacterium; assembly: GCA_021201355.1. GTDB lineage: Bacteria > Planctomycetota > SZUA-567 > SZUA-567 > SZUA-567 > JAJBSZ01. The sequence goes on from JAJQFC010000147.1 coordinate 4,135, forward strand.
TTTCCCTCGAGACGGCGGGATCTTTCAACGCGTTTTTCGATTTTCAGCGGCAGACCGCACTTTTTCCCGTCCGGCACCGACGGCGTTACCGGAATACCGGCTATTTGATTAAAGCCGTTATCGTTCTTCATTCAGCCCGAGGCAAGAAAAAAACCGTCGGCCGGTCCGGCCGCGCCGTACGCGCTATCGCCGCATTCGTCCGAACGCGGCGTCGGGTTCTGTGCCGGTGCGCGTCCGGACGATCGTCTGACGAGCGGGACGATGCGCCCGGCCGGCCGGCCGGCATCCGGTTCCGACGATATCATACCCTGTACCGTCCTTTTTGAAAAGAGTAAACCTGATGCGTTTTTTTCTTGACGCGGATGGCCGGTACCCGTACAAAGACATGTTCACCGCCGTGGCGCTTTGCGCTCCGGTGGTGTTTCGGTTGTATACGGAGTGACCTCTAAAAGCCGCTTCCAATGCCCACCCGAAGAGGGCGAAACCGGTTTTTTTCATTATAGAAGCATGGCCAACGCCATTGGAATTTTATGTTTTTATACCGACTGACGAAATACCACGAACCCGAAATGAAAGGATACGCCTATGGGCCGCTACCTCGGACCCAGAACCAAAGTTTGCCGCCGTCTCGGCTTTATGATATACGACAATACCAATGTTGAAAAAGCCTTCATGAAGCGGGAGCAGGAACCGTTCCGCCGGAAACAGTCGGAATACGGCCGCCGCCTCCTCGAAAAGCAGAAGGTCATGTTTTACTACGGCATGCGCGAGAGCCAGATGCGGAAGCTCTTCAACCTCGCCCGCCGCACCAAGGGGAACACCTCGAAAGCGTTCCTCATCGCCTGCGAACGCCGCCTTGACAACGTCGTCTACTCCGCCGGCTTTGCCGCCTCCCGGGCCCAGGCCCGCCAGGTCATCTGCCACGGCAACATCCGCGTCAACGGCCACCGCGTCGACATCGCCAGCTACCTGGTAAACACCGGCGACACCATCACCGTCAGCGACCGCGCCGGCGTCCGGAAGCTCATCACCGACGTCCTCGAAAAGAAGTCCGGCTATGTCGCGCCCGACTGGAT
>JAJQFC010000147.1:5220-7889 GCA_021201355.1 Planctomycetaceae bacterium
ACTGGATCGCCGTCGATCCGAAGAGCCTCACCGCCAAGGTCGTCCGCCTCCCGGTGCGGGAAGACGTCCGCCTGCCGGTCAACGAGCAGCTCCTCGTCGAATTCTACAGCCGCTGAGTTTTGCCGCTGTCACTGTGTATCGCTGTATGGGCGGACCCGCTTCGGGTCCGCCTTTTTTTGTCGCGCCGGAATCATTCTCCTTCCTGCCCCGGCGCGGTGGCAGGCCCCTGCCCGCCCGCCACGCCAAACACCCTGCACACCGCGTGCAACCTCATTGTCCGCCCGCATTTCCGATTCATTTAGTCGGATATACAGGGTAAAGTATCCCTGTTATTCCGTCACCTGTCGGGTGGCGCCGGGCCGGACTATTCACCGGATCGGAACCGGTTATACCATAATTGCAAGAAAAAGTCTTGACGGCAAACAAAAATACCGGATTATGATTTTAACCAAATTTTTCTCGTGTCCATCTATCGGAAAAGTACTCTCCCGCTACCGTTGACGCCCTTTCCAGTCAGATCGTGCCCTGACGGCGCGGTCCGGCCCAACGCAGTAATTCGACAATCAGCCGGAGGCGCGGTCGGTGGCGGCAACAGTAATAAGTGAGTCCTAACGATATAAGTATTCCGGCCGGCTGAAAGATGCCGCGCGTGCGGATAATTTTCCGCCGGGTGCGGCTCCGAGAGTAGTAAGGATCGGCCACGCGCGGAACTGTTTCGGCCGTCGTGATAACGGAGCGGTGGAAAACAATCTTCACCGCGTCGATTTGGTTTAGTGAAAGGGTGGGTTGTGGTCGCCAAAGGTTCCAAGGTTGTCAGTGCGCAGCTTCGGGTCGGTGACGGTGACATACCGTCGTACCGCCTCAACGAGATTTTGGCGAAAATCGGCGCCGCCCGCCAGTTGGCCGGACTTTCCCGGCTCCTGTTCCTGCCGTCCCACGACCAGGCCGTCAACGACAGCATCCGCGACTATTGCAGCGAAAACGGCATCGAAGTCTACTTCTGGTACAAGGTTCTCAGCGACAACGACATCGTCCCCGAAAACAACGAAGTGGTCGAGGACGCCTGGGGCAAGCGCGGCGTCGGCGAATCGGGTCTGTGGAACCACATCTTTAACGGGGAAGAAGTCTACCTCTTCTCCTGCCCGGCAAACACCAAATACAACCAGCTCGTCCTGAACCGCTGCCGCCAGTCCCTGGCCGGCTACGACGGCCTGTTCGTCGATTTCTTCGGGTACCCCCTCGCCATCCTCGGCTTCGAAGCCCTTTTCAGTTGTTTCTGCCCGAGCTGCCAGGCCGCCGACCCGCGCGTCGCCGACTGGCGCCGGTCCATTCTCGATCTTCGTGAAATGATGGTGTCCTGCACCGATTCCGATCTGAAGAAATGGGGCACTTTTGACGGCATTATCGAATCAATCGGCCTCATGGACTGGGCCAGGTTCCGGACCGGCCTTGTCTCGAACCTGGTCGGCAACTATGCCGACGCGGCGCGGGAACGCGGCATTCCCCTTGGCGTCGACATCCTCGCTCCCGCCCTCGCCGGCTGGGGCGGCCACGATTACCAGGCCCTTGGAAAACACGCCACCTGGCTGAAACCGCGCATCTACTGCCGGGTTCACGGCCCGTCCAGCATCCCCCTCGAGTATTACTGCGCCGCCATGGACCTGAAGAAATGGGCGAGGCGCCTGACCATGCCGGCTATCCTGCAGTTCATCGGCCGCTCCATCGGCCTGACCATGCCGGAAAACCTCCACAACCTGACGCCGCAGTTCCTCCCGGACCAGGCGGCCCGGGACCAAATCGTCGCCGCCGTCGCCGCCTCGGACGCCCCCATGCATCCGAGCATCGAATGTTCCCTCCATCCCGATTACGAGTCCGGCCTCACGGAAGAGGTTGTCCGCGGTTCTGTCGAGGCGGCCCGGGATGCCGAGGGGATCGTCCTCGGCTGGAACCTCCTCTATGTCCCCGACCAGTTCCTCAAGGTGGTGGGGGACGCCGTGAACAACGGGTAAACGGCACGCCGTCCGGCGACGCCTCATTCAACATGCGACGCACGTTAAAAAGGCACGGCCGCCCTGGCCGTGCCTTTTGCATCAATCTTAAACCGATTCATTTTCAGGCATCGTTCAGAATACCATAACGGCGCGGCGGCCCTTCCGGGGAACCCGTCCGGCGTGGCGCTATTCGTCTTCCCGCGCCTCGAGAACGGCCAGGAACGCCTTCTGCGGCACGGTGACGTTGCCGATGGCGCGCATCCGCTTCTTGCCTTCCTTCTGTTTCTCGAGAAGCTTCCGCTTCCGCGTGACGTCGCCGCCGTAGCATTTGGCCAGGACGTTTTTCCGATAGGGACTGATGTTTTCCCGGGCGACAATCCGGGCGCCCACCGCCGCCTGCAACGCCACCTGGAACATGTGTTTCGGGATTTCCTTCCTGAGCCGGGCCAGGATTTTCCGCCCCCGGAGGTCCGCCTTGTCCCGGAGGCAAATGATGGACAGGGCGTCCACCGGCTGGCCGTGGATGAGGATGTCGACCTTGACGAGATCGGCGGCGCGGTAGCCGACGAATTCGTAGTCCATGGTGCCGTAGCCCCGGGTGGACCTCTGTAATTTGTCGTAGACGTCGAAGACTATTTCCGCAAACGGATTTCGTAATGGAGCTGCGCCCGGCGGACG
>JAJQFC010000190.1 GCA_021201355.1 Planctomycetaceae bacterium
GTCCCCGGGAGCACATACCCCTTCGTCGTCAGGAGCATCGCCACCATGAGAAGAATCGTCAGGGCGACGTGGGCGGTGCCGACGCTCACCGAGAACACCCTGGCCCAGCCCTGAACGAAGATGGTGAACGGGTCCGACCCGAGGGCCGGCAGGATAAAGAGCGTGACGCCAAGGTGCGCGACAGTCAGTCCGAGAAGAAGAATGACGAGCCGCACCAGCCATTCCCGGACCGTTCGCCCGCCCCGCGCCGGCCGAAACGCGTTTACCGACTCCTCGCTCCCCTCGCCCATCCTGTCCCCCACACTATCTCGCGGCCGGTAATGGCTTGATAAATGACAACACTCGCCCGCTTCCTTGAAAACTTCAAGGAATTACATCCACCACGTACAGTTCGTATCGATTGTCCCGGACGCGGTTCGGGCCGGACTTCTCCCGTCCCTCGTCCGGGACGATTTCTGCAGGTGTCCTACTGAAGGGATGCCGCGTGAATACCATAGAATATATACCTGTGCTTCGCGTATGACCAAGAAACGGAAATGACTGCCATCATATTTTCTGATACCACAACATGACCGCACTTATTCGGTGATGCCTTCTTCCTTCAGGATCCGCCGGAACGTGTCCCGGGTTATCAGGGTGCCGACGGTGCGGGTGTCGAGAGGCGGTTCCTTGCCGTCCTTGATTCACTCGTACATCATCTTGGCGGTGAGGTAGCCGTGTTCGCGGGCGGACAGGAGGAACGAGCCGTAGAACGGCGTCGGGTTGGCCTTTTCCAGTTCCGGAATGCAATCGGTGCCGTTGATGCCGACGCCGATGGCGGTCTCGGCGTTGAAGCCCCGGCCTTCGAGGGCGCGGACGGCGCCGAGGACGGAACTGTCGTTGCCGCCGGCGATTATCCACTTCTTCACGTTGCCGTGGCGGGTGAGAAGGGTGTTGGCGGCGTCGAGGGCGGTCGGCACTTCGATGCGCTGCTGGAGGGGCGCCCGGTAAACCTGGCCTTCCGGGAAGCCCATTTCAACGGCCTTTTCGATAGCGCCTTCGGTGCGGTCCTGGATGGTCGGCAGTTCGTCGAAGGTCATGACCATGAAGCCGACCTCCGCCATGTTCCAGCCGCGTTCCTTTATCTGGTTCATGAGCGTTTCACCAACGGCATTGCCGATTTTCCTGGCCGAAATGCCAAGGTAGTGGATCTGTTCCATATCCTTGCCGTCCGGGCCGACAAAGCGGTCGTCCACCGCCAGGACCTTCAGGTTGTTGGCGCGGGCCTTGGCGACGATGGCGGGTCCGAGGAGGACGTCCGGCGTGCAGATGACGAAGCCCTGCGCGCCGGAAGCAGCCAGGTTGTCGATGGCGGTAAGAACTTTTTCGCCGTCCGGCGTGCCGATTTTCATCACTTCGAAACCGAGTTCACGCGCGGCCTGATCGGCGAACTTCCATTCAAGCTGGAACCACGGTTCTTCGGGCTGCTTGACGAGGAATCCGATTTTCACCTACCCCGCCTGTACCGCGCCGGCGAGGCCGGCGAGGCAGAAAACGAGGGCGAGTACTTTCATCCGAAGTGCGAACATGCGTTCTCCTTTGCATCATGACGAAGGAAGTAACCCGGCCGGTGCCGGAAACATGTTTCGTGTGGTAAGGCTGAATCGGTACAGTGTCCCTCCACGAGGTTACCGAAAGACGATCACTTTGAAGATATAGTGAAGCTTTTTTGTGAACGGAGTAGAGATATAGTGGCGTCCCCTCACGGGACTGATCTCACTATATCCATCCTCCCGTCTCCAGTAAAGAACAATCCATCGTCAAAATGAAAAAATAACGCGTATTTTCCCGTAAACTAAACTTCCTTGGCCAGCCGTCGCCGACCTCCCGGCCGAACGACCCGCGACCCGGAACGGGAACCGCACTCCCTCCCGCCCCGACCGCTCGCCACGGGTCGTCCGCCGACTCCGATGCAATTGTAACAACGGCCCGCCTCACGGTGAGGCCCTACCGGTCCCGGTCCGTCCGGGGAACGCACCCTCCGTCCTGGTCTTGTCGTTCTGGCCGAAGACCGTACCGCCGTCCTACTTGCCGAACAGTTCGAACAGGTTTTCGCCCGGGTACGGCAGGCTGTCCGGCAGCGGCACGCCGATGTCGTCGACGCCGAGGAGCTTGACCGCCTCGAAGAGAATCTTCCCTGTCTTCGCGAACGCCACCGCGCCGTGGTGCGGATAGCCCTTCCCGACCAGGATGTGCCGGTAGAACCTGGCGAAGCCGGGGATGGCGAAGACGCCGGTGCCGCCGAAGGTCTGCGGATCGACGTTCAGGATGGTGCCTTCGGCGATGTAGCTGGACAGCTTCCCTTCCGGGTTCCCCTGGAGGCGGAAGAAGGTGATCGGCCCGTGCTTCAACTGCCCTTCCAGCGTGCCCCGGGTGAGGAGCGGCTCGCCGCCCTTTTCGAGGCCCCGGTTCATGATGAGCTGGTACTTGAGGCTGCAGTCCTCAAGGCATTCGCAGCAGGTGTTTCCGCAGTGGAAGCCCATAAACAGGTCTTTCTGATCGGCCTGTTCGAGGCTGGTCCCGGCCGGAATGACGTCGGCCGGCACGGAGTTGTTGATGTCGAGAAGGGTGGCCGGCTTCATCGTCGCGCAGGTGATGATGTATTCGGACACGGCCCCGTACATGTCGACTTCGCACGCCACCGGAATGCCCCGCCCGGTCAGGCGCGAATTGACGTAGCACGGCACGAAGCCGAACGCCGGTTCGAAGGCCGGCCAGCACTTGTCCGCGAAGACGGCGTAGTCGCAGCCGCCGAGGTTCGCGTCCTTCCAGTTGAGGAGCGCGACTTCGAACTGGGCCAGCTTCGGCAGGAGATCCGGATACGGGTTGTTCCCGGCCAGCTCCTTTTCCATGTCGGCGGCGATTTCCTTGATGCGGGACTGCTCCTTCTCCGCCTCCTTGAAGGCGAGGAGGAGGTCGAGTTCCGAATTTTCCTGCACTTCGATGCCGAGGTCGTAGAACGGCTTGATGGGCGCGTTGCAGGCGAGGAAGTCGTACGGGCGCGGCCCGAACGAGAAAATCTTCAGCCGCTTGATGCCGATGATGACCCGGGCGATATTGATGAAATCCGCCGCCTGCGCGGAAATCTGTTCCGGCAGCCCGACGGGATACTGCGGAATATACGACCGGATGCCCCGGAGCTTCTGGTTGTACGAGTTGTTCAGGAGGCCGCAGAGGGCGTCACCCCGGTCGGCCTGAAGCACGCCGACGTCCTCCTCCGCCGCCGCCGCCACCATCGCCGGTCCGCCGAAGCGTTCCATCAGCATGGTTGTCGGGCCTTCCGGGCCGAAGTTCCCGAGGTAGACGAGAAGGGCATTGGCGCCGGCCTTCTTCAGATCGTCGAGGGCGGCCAGCGTGTCTTTCTCGTTCTCGATAACCACCGGGCAGCGGTGGTAGGGAACGCCGTCCTTCTTGAGGAATGGTTCGAGGGCGTCCAGGCGTTTCTTGGTCAGACTGGCCGGGAAACAATCGCGGGATACGCCGACGACGCCAAGCTTCACTTCGGGAACATTGGTGATGTTTGCCATGGTTGTGATTCTCCTTGAGAGCGTGGTTCACCATATAACCGTTACAGTTACAGGTCTAAAAATCGTGTCGTGCCACTGCACTTCACCGGGTTGCCGCACTCCAGCCTACGGACCGGGATGCCCCTTGTCCAGCGGCCCGTCCCGTTTCCCGGGTCAGCTCCGCGTCGCCAGCCTCCGGCTGAGGATTTGCTGGACGCTGATGAAGAGGAAGAGAAGCGCGCCGATGAAGATTTTCGCCCACCAGTTGTTGAGGCTTCCCTGAAAGGTGATAAGGGTCTGAATCAACCCGAGAATCAGCACCCCCATGAGCGTCCCCGGCACGCCGCCGACGCCGCCCGTCAGGAGCGTCCCGCCGATGACCGCCGCCGCGATGGCGTCCATTTCGAGGCCGGTGAAGGAACTGGAATTCCCCGACTGCATATAGAACGTGACGACAATCCCCGCCGACGCCGCGCAGAACCCGGACAGGGCGTAGATGGCCACCTTCATCCGGTCCACCGGCACGCCCATCAGCCGGGCCGACGCCTCGTTCGAGCCGATGGCGTAAACATAGCGGCCGAACCGGGTGTAGCGGGCGAGGATTGTCCCGAGGATGACGAAGACGATAAGGCACGTCGCCGTGAACGGCAGCCTCACTTTCCCCTGAAGCGGTATGGCGAGATTGCGGATGGTCTCCGAATAGAACGTGTGTTTGATGGCGATGGAGACGTCGTTAATGATAAATCCCATCCCCCGGGCGAAGAACATTCCGGCCAGGGTGACGAGAAACGGCGGCAACTGGAAGAAGGAAATTATCCAGCCCTGCACCGCCCCGAAGAGGGCGCCGAGAACGAGCGCCACCAGCATGGCCGGAATCGGGTGCCAGCCGTTCTGCACGTTCTGGGCGATGAATATTGTCGTAAAGGCGATGACGGACGCGACGGAAAGGTCGATGCCGCCGGAGATGATGACGAAGGTCATCCCGACCGCCGTGATGCCGGTAAAGGCGTTGTCGCCGAACAGGTTTACGAGGACCCGGAGGCGCATGAAGTTATTGAAGTAGATCCCGCCGCAGGCGTAGAGGGCGATAAGGACAAGGGCGGTGATGAGGAGCGTCATATAGCGTCGGTTCATGCTGAACTGTCCTCCACGATTACGCCGCTTCCTGGCGGCTGGCGAGATAGCGTTTCACCCGGTCCGACTGCAGGAGGCACACGGCCAGGATGACGAGGGCCTTCGGCACCGGCGCCACCACCGGCGACACGTCCTTCGCGTACATCGTCGTCGTCAGGGTCTGGATGAGGATGGCGCCGACCACGGAACTCGCCAGGTAGAACCGGCCGCCCGTCATCGCGGTGCCGCCGATGACGACGGACATGATGGCGTCGAGTTCGAGGTTGAGGCCGATGTTATTGGCGTCCGCCGAGCGGATGTTCGACGTCATGACAAGCCCGGCGACGGCGGCGCAGAATCCGGCGAAGACGTAGACGAGGTACTTGATGAGCCGGGAATTAAGGCCGGCCCGGCGCGCCGCCACTTCGTTGTCGCCGACCGATTCGACCATGTACCCGACCGCCGTCCCCCGGGTAAAGCTGTACGTCAGGGCGAACATGATGAGCATGAGGATGAACGGGAACGGGATGGCGATGAAGCCGTTCCCGATAAAGGTGAGGATCGGATCATTGAAGATAATGATTTGCCCGTTCGTGATAAGCTGCGCCACGCCGCGTCCCGCCACCATGAGGATAAGCGTCGCCACCATCGGCGGAATACCCATTATCGCCACAAGAAAACCGTTCCACATGCCGGCGATGATGCCAAGGGCGAGGGCGGCGGCGATGCAGGCCCAGGGCGAGTAGCCCATTTCCTTCGACATCATCGCCATCATCGCCCCGGCGATGGCCATCACCGCGCCGACCGAGAGGTCGATGCCGCCGCAGGCGATCACGAGGGTCATCCCGAGGGAGAGGATGGCGACCTTGGACGAGTGGTTCAGGATGTCAATCGGCACGCCGTAGAGGTGGCCTTCCCACCAGTCCAGTTGGTAGAACTGCGGTGTGAAAAGAAGATTGAAAAAGAGAAGGCACGCGAGGGCGAGGAGCGGCCAGAACACGACGTTCCGCGTCTTCCGGGTGTGGTACAGGAGCCCGAGCATGACCAGCCAGAACAAGGCGATAATGGCTATTCTCATTGTTCCTTCCCCTCCTTGGACTGCTGGGCGATGACGCGGAGAATCTTCTGTTCCGACACGTCCTCGCCGGTGAGTTCGCCGATTTTTTCCCGGTCCCGGAGAACGACAATCCGCTGGCTGTTCCGGACCACCTCGTCCAGTTCCGAACTGATGAGGAGGATGGCCATGCCTTCGCCGCGCAGCTTCTGGATAAGTTCCTCGATTTCCGCCCGGGCGCCGACGTCGATGCCGCGCGTCGGTTCGTCAAGGATAAGGAGGCGGGGATGCACCGCCAGCCAGCGGGCGATAATCACCTTCTGCTGGTTGCCGCCGGACAGGTTTTTCACCAGTTGATCCCGGGACGGCGTCTTGATATTGAGGGCCTTGATGAAGGAGTCGGCAATCTCGTTCGCCTTCCACGGCGGGATTTTCCGGAGCGGCCCAAGCTTCGCCTGCATGGCGAGGATGATGTTTTCCTTGATGGACAGGTTCGGTATGATGCCGGAGTATTTCCGGTCTTCCGTCAGCATCCCGAAGCCGAGCCGCATCGCCTTCGCCGGCGAATCAAGCCGGACCTCTTGCCCGTCCACCGTCAGCGTGCCGCTGTCGGCCGCGTCGACGCCGAAGAGGAGGTTCGCCGTCTCCGACCGCCCTGACCCGAGAAGCCCGGCGAGGCCGAGGACTTCCCCTTCGTTCATGTCGAAGTCGATTGGATTGAGGGAACCCTTCCGCCCGAGCCGGCGGGCCGACACGACCGTCTTCCGCCCTGATTCCGTCGTCCCGACGGCGCGTTTCTCCAGTTCCTTCACTTCGTCCAGTTCCTTCCCCATCATCTTCGCGACGAGGTTCAGCCGCGGCAGTTCCGCCGCCGGGAATTCCCCGACCAGTTCCCCGTTCCGGAGAACGGTGATGGTGTCGGACACCCGGTAGACCTGGTCAAGGAAGTGGGTGACGAAGATGATGCCCATCCCTTTTTCCCTAAGGTTCCGCATGATGCGGAACAGTTCGTCCGCCTCGGCTTCGTCAAGGCTGGACGTCGGTTCGTCGAGGATGAGAACCTGGGCGTCGACGTCGAGGGCGCGGGCGATGGCGACCATCTGCTGGATGGCGATGGAATAGTCGGACAACTGCTTGTCGACGTCGATGGCTATTTTAAGGTCGAGCCTGGCGAGGGCCTGCCTGGCCCTGTCCCGCACCTGGCGCCAGCGGATAAGCCCGAACGACCGGTCTTCCCGGCCGAGACAGATGTTTTCCGCCACCGTGAGGTGGGGGATAAGGTTCACTTCCTGGTACACGGTGGATATGTGATACCGTTCCGCGTCCCGCGGCGAGGTCGGCGAAATGGCCTTGTCATTCATCTGTATGGTGCCGCCGTCCTTCGGATAGACGCCGGTCAGGACTTTGATAAGGGTGGACTTCCCCGCCCCGTTTTCGCCCATAAGGGCGTGGATCTGGTGGGAGCGGAGGGTGAAATCGACATTCGACAGCGCCTTGACGCCGGGGAAATACTTGTCGATTCCGCGCATGGTAAGGAGAATTTCCTGGGACATAATAGCCTCCGGCAGGTGCTGCACTGAGAAAAGCTGCACAGAGTGAAAGAGGTACCCTTGGCGACGGGAGAGTACAATCCGTGCCCGCCCGGGGACGGGCACGGTTCGCTTACGCCATTTGGTAACGCGGTGACGCGGGTAACTTAGTACAGCGTGCGGCGCCACGGGAGAAGCGCTTCGGCGCAGTAGTAATCGTAGGTGCCTTCGATAGAGTAGACGATCTTCGGAATTTCCTTGCCGGCGACGAGGGCTTCCACCATGTCGTAGAATTGGGGACCGATGAGCGGGTTGCATTCGACGGTGCAGTGCATCTTGCCCTGGGCGATGGCTTCGAAGGCGTCGGCGATGCCGTCAACGCCGATGAGGATGCATTCCTTCCCGGGGTTGATGCCGGCTTCCTCGAGGGCCTGGATGGCGCCGAGGACCATGTCGTCGTTGTGGCCGAAAATGATCTTCCGGGAGGCGCGGCCCCATTCGGGCGACTTGATAAAGGCTTCCATGACTTCCTTGCCCTTGGCGCGGGTGAAGTCACCGGACTGGGACTTGACGATGTTCAGG
>JAJQFC010000280.1:0-400 GCA_021201355.1 Planctomycetaceae bacterium
CGCCGGAATGTCATACCACTCGGCGTGCATGCGGTGGTTTTCGATATGTTCCTCCGCTATCGGCCGGAACGTCCCCGGGCCGACGTTCAGGGTCAATTCAGCCAGTTCGACCCCCATGTCCCGGAGTTCCGCGTCCAGTTCCGGCGTGAAGTGGAGCCCGGCCGTCGGCGCCGCCACCGCGCCCGGGCGGCTCGCGTATATTGTCTGGTAGCGTTCGGCGTCACGGTCGGTCGGCACGCCGTCCGGCCGCTCGATATACGGCGGCAGCGGCACCCGGCCGTAGCGGGACAAGGCGTCCATGAACTCGCCGCCGCTCCAGGCGAATTCGACCCAGACCATGCCGTCGTCGGCCCGCCCCCCCGCGGCGGCGCCCAGGCCCCCGGCAAGGGCAAACCAAAAG
>JAJQFC010000280.1:410-7774 GCA_021201355.1 Planctomycetaceae bacterium
CTCGGGCGGCGCCGGGGCGGCGGCAGGGCGGAACTCCTTCCCGGGCGGCCGGAAGCCGACGTCTCCGGGGACCCCGTGTGGGGCAGGGCCCGTCCGGGCCAAACGAAAAGACCCGTCCCGGCTTGAAACGATTGGCCGGACGGGCCATGCACAACCAGCGTTCACCGGAGAAGTCGTCGTCCCGCCGCACGAGAAGGAGTTCCGCCCTGCCGCCGCCCCGGCGCAGCCCGATGAGGCGGGCCGGAAGGACCCGGGCGTTGTTCCGGACAAGGAGATCGCCCGGCCGAAGGTGGGAGGGAAGGTCCCGGAAAAGTCCTTCCGTCACCGCGCCGTCCGCCGGGAGGACCATGAGCCGGGACCGGTCGCGGCGGTCCGCCGGCGTCTGGGCGATCAGCTCCGGCGGCAGGACAAACTGGTAGGAGGACAACAAACCGTCGACATCGTGCCGCACCGCTACACCCCTTCCGAACCTCCGCCGTCGGTGTAGACGGGACCGTTGAATTCCTTGGCCGGAAGGACGGTTTCGCCGGGCGCGGCCGGGCTCGCGGCCTTGCCGTTGACGATGTCCCTGACCTCGACCAGGACTTCGACGGTGAGGCCGCCGGGGATAAGGCGGTCGATAATGTCCCTGACCTTTTTCTTGATGCCGTCGATGCGTTTAATCACGTCTTCCTGACGGCGAAGCTTCAACTCGACCTCGCAGCGCATCGGCTTTCCTTCGCCCCGGGGACGAAGGGTGACGACTGGGTCGAGGATGTCCGGTTCGGCCTTGAGATCCCGGAGGACGAGCATTTCCATGGCCGGGACGGAAAACTCGGCGGCGCCCTGTTCCGTGGTAATCCGGAGGTTGCTCCGAAGCCCGCCGGTTTTCCATTCCTTCACAAGGACGTTCAGGTTGACGCCGACGAGGGCGGCGCCTATGAGGAAGAACAGGAACCTCGGGCCCCACGAATCCACAAGCCCTTCCGGCATCAATTTCAGCCCGTCCGTCGCGAACAGGGTCAGAAGAACCAGGTAGGCGCCTATGAGGACGGTGACGGTGACATTGGCGAAATCCACGAATCTGCGCATGAATTTTTCCTCCACGGAAAAAGAGTCCGGCGCCACACCCCCGGGAGCCGGTATGGTGCCCATCCCTGAAGCGGTCAGGTAATGAGCTTGTCGACGAAATTGATGTCGAAATCGGAATTCACGAAGGCGATGTTCTCGAGCATCGCCAGGTGGAACGGGATCGTCGTCGGAACCCCTTCAAGGATAAACTCCCTGAGCGCCTTTTTCGACTTCTCGATGCAGGCGTCGCGGTTTTCCGCATGGACGATGAGTTTGGCGATCATCGAGTCGTAATACGGCGTCACGACGTATCCGGAATAGATAAACGAATCCGTCCGCACCCCCGGTTCCTCCGGGTAGACAAAAAGGCTGACCTTTCCCGGGCGCGGCGCGAACTTCATGTCCGGGTCTTCCGCGTTGATGCGGAACTCGATGGCGTGGCCGCTCTGGCGGATGTCCTTCTGCCGCCAGCGGAGTTGCTCCCCGGAGGCGATGCGGAGCTGTTCCTCTATGAGGTCGAGGCCGGTGACCATTTCCGTCACCGGGTGTTCGACCTGGATGCGGGTGTTCATCTCCATAAAGAAGAACTGCCCGTTTTCGTAGAGGAACTCGATGGTGCCGGCGTTCGTGTATCCGGCCGCCTTGCAGAGTTTGACGGCGGCGTCGCCCATCGCCTTCCGGGTGGACCGGTCCACCACCGGCGACGGCGATTCCTCGATAAGCTTCTGGTGCCGGCGTTGGGTGGTGCAGTCGCGTTCGCCGAGGTGGATGCAGTTCCCGTGCTCGTCGCAGAGGACCTGGACCTCGACGTGGCGCGGGTGGGTAAGGAACTTCTCGATATAGAGGCTGCCGTCGCCGAAGGCCGCTTCCGCCTCGGCCCGGGCCGACGACATGGCGATGCGGAGGGCGGCGTCGTTATGGGCGACGCGGATGCCCCGGCCGCCGCCGCCGGCGGAGGCCTTGACAATGACCGGATAGCCGATCTGCCGGGCAATCTTCAACCCGGCCTCGTCGTCCGGGACAATGCCTTCGGACCCGGGAAGGACCGGCACGCCGCACGACTTCGCCAGTTCGCGGGCCCCGGCCTTGTCCGACATTTTCGCCATCGCCTCCGAGGACGGCCCGATGAAGGTGATGTCGAGGCTGCGGCAGATGTCGGCGAAATGGCCGTTCTCGGACAGGAAGCCGTAACCCGGGTGGATGGCGTCGACGTTGGATATTTCCGCCGCCGACACGATGGAGGGGATATGGAGGTAGGACCGGGCCGATTCGGCCGGACCGATACAGATGGAGACATTGGCCATGCGGACGTGGAGGGATTCCCGGTCCGCCTCGGAGTAGACCGCGACGGATTCGACGCCCAGTTTCTTGCAGGCGCGGATAATCCGGCAGGCGATCTCGCCACGGTTGGCAATGAGGACGCGTTTAAACATAAGGACGGGCACTCGCTCGTTTGGACGGGCCGGCCGGATGGAACCGGTCCCGCGCGGGATTTCTGGAATTGGATTGTTCAGGACGCCGCCTGAGCCTCACGCGACGTCCGGGCCCGAAGCGTATGAAATTTTTGTGATAATTCCGAGTTGGTCGCATGCGGTCGCCGACGAATGTTTTTCCGTACCGCCGGGAAAAAAATTCTCCGCCCTACCAGCGCCGAACTCGGAACATCACGGAATTTCGCGACGGCCTCAGCCCTTCCTGATAAGGAACAGCGGCTGGCCGTATTCCACCGGTTCTCCTGACTCGACAAGGACGCGTTCGATTTTCCCGTCCGCCTCGGCCCGGATTTCATTCATGATTTTCATCGCTTCGATAATGCAGACGATGGAGTCCTTCTTTACCGCGTCGCCTTCCTGGACGAAGGGCGGCGCTTCCGGCGACGGCGTCCGGTAGAACGTCCCGACGATGGGGCTCTTTATCTGGATAAGCCCCGGGTCGTCGGCCGGATTCTCCGCCGGCGCCGGTGCGCCAGCCGCCGGAGCCGGAGCCGCCACCGGCATGGGCGCGGCCATGGTCATCCCGGGCATTGCGGTCGGGGCGAACGCCCCCTGCTTTCGGAGGGCGACGGAGAATTCGCCTTCCTCGAGCTCGAGCTCGACAATGTCGTTGTCCTTCATCATGGCCAATAAGGCGCTGATTTTTTCAATACTGGTAGTCATAACGATCCCAAATCAAAAAGTCACCAATCGGATACCCGAAACTCTGACGCCACAACGAAAACGGACCGCGCGGGAATCGCGGTCGGTCACTCGTCCACGGCTGTCGCCACGGTGTTTCACGGAAATGACGGTGTCGGACCGCCTTCCGCCCCAAACCGTTGGATTATAATGGCGGACCGGCCCGAGCACAAGCGGGAATTGCCCCGGAGACGCGTTCACCGACCCGGGAAGCCATCCCGCCCTGTCCCGGACAGTCGCCGACCTCCGGGAGGCCGGCGCCCAATTCCGGACGGCCGGCAAGGCGCGGCCCCGTTTAAAGCTCCGTTCCCACATGATTTTTTCGGAAAATCCGCTATTTAGAGAAATTATTCTTTACTTTCCACTGCTTTTAATCCATATTCGGATTCTGGATTGACAAACGCCAGCCAGTACGGACGGCAGGGGCGTCCAGAATATTTTTTAAAGGAGACAGCGCCATGTGGGAAAAGTACATCAATATCGAGCAAATAGCGGAAATCCGGACACGGAGCCTGTGCTACCTCGGCGTCGGCGCCATCGACAAGATTGAGGACATCGCCGTCGACCTGAAGAAGCGCGGCATCGACAGCGTCCTCGTCACCACCGGCAAGGGGTCCCACATCAAGACCGGCGCCTGGGAAAAGGTTAAGGCCGCCCTCGGCAAGAACGGCATCGCCTACACCCTCTACGACAAGGTGACGCCGAACCCGACCGTCGACCAGGTCGACGAAGCGGTCAAGGCCGGCATGGACGGTAAGGCCAAGGTCGTCATCGCCATCGGCGGCGGCAGCCCGATTGACGCCGGGAAGTCCGCGGCCATCCTCCTCGCGAACCCCGGGAAAACCGCCCGCGACGTCTACACCTTCGCCTTCAAGCCGGAAAAGGCCGTCCCCATCGTCGCCATCAACCTCACCCACGGCACCGGCACCGAGGTGAACCGCTTCGCCGTCGTCACGATTACCGAAAACGAATTCAAGCCGGCCATCGCCTACGACTGCATCTACCCCCTCTACGCCATCGACGACCCGGCCCTGATGACAAAGCTTCCGGAGCACCAGACCGTCTACGTCTCGGTGAATGCCGTTAACCACGTTATCGAAGCCTGCACCACCCTCGTCGCCAGCCCGTACACGATAATGCTCGCGAAGGAAGTGGTCCGCCTCGTCGCCCGCTACCTGCCGATCGCGAAAAAGGACGCGTCCAACCTCGAGGCCCGGTACTACCTCCTGTACGCCTCGATGCTCGCCGGCATCTGCTTCGACAACGGCCTCCTCCACTTCACCCACGCCCTCGAACACCCGCTGAGCGGCGTCAAGCCGGAACTGGCCCACGGGAGCGGCCTCGGCATCATTCTTCCGGGGATTATCAAGGAAATCTACGCCTGCCGCGCGTCCGTGCTGGCGGACGTCCTGGCCCCGATTGTCCCCGGCCTGACGGAAGACCACGCAGACGCCGGGAAGGCGGCGGACGGCGTCCGGACCTGGCTGAAAGACATGGGCATCCCGGGCAGTTTGAAGGACGAAGGCTTTGCCGAAAAGGATGTTGAACGGCTGGTCAAGCTGGCGTTCGAGACGCCGAGCCTGAAAGGCCTTCTCGGCCTCGCGCCCATTGAAGCGACGCCGGAGGTGGTGGAACGGATTTACCGGGCAGCCTTGTAGGAAAAACGGTATACTGCATACGACGTAACACGAAACCGGAACGCGCCGCGTTCCGGTTTCTTTACAACCAATGCTGCCGGACGACTTTGACAACTTTTAACAATGCCTTTTTATAAAGGATTTTACCCGTGCTCTACCCCGTTATCGCGGTCATCGTCGGCATCGCCGTCCTCCTGTGGAGCGCCGACAAGTTTGTCGAAGGCGCCGCCGCCGTCGCGGAACGCCTCGGCATGTCGCATCTCCTTATCGGCATGGTGATTGTCGGCTTCGGGACGTCCCTCCCGGAAATGCTCGTCTCCGCCCTTTCGGCCTGGCAGGGGGCGCCCGGAATCGCCCTTGGAAACGCCTACGGATCGAACACGGCGAACATTACCCTCATCCTTGGCGTTACCGCCCTCGTCAACCCGATCCCGGTCAGGGGCCGGAACATCGGGAAAGAACTGGCCGCCCTCGTCTTCGCCACCCTTTTCGCCGCCGCCCTCATCGCCCACGGCCTCTCCGTCACCAGGCTGGACGCCGTCCTCCACCTCGCCGTCTTCGCCATCCTCATGGGCATGTCCATGCGCCGGGACGGTAAACCGGGGAACGGCGACGCCGGCGCCGGTATCGCCCCGGAAGCGGACGACGACCTCCCCGGCGTCGGCGCCCCGCTCGGCCGGGCGATTTTCTGGGTCGTCGCCGGGCTCCTCTTCCTCCTCGCCAGTTCGCGGGCCCTGGTCTGGGGCGCGGTGGAAATCGCCCGGGCCCTCGACATCAGTGAACTGACCATCGGCCTCACCATCGTCGCGGTCGGAACGTCTCTCCCGGAACTGGCCTCGTCCCTGGCGGCGGCGCGGAAAAACCACCACGACATCGCCGTCGGCAATGTCATAGGTTCGAACCTGTTCAACACCCTGATGGTGGTTGGCCTCGCCGGAATCATCAAACCGATGGCGGTGCCGCCCGAGGTCCTCTACCGTGACCTTCCGGTCGTCGGTTTCGCCACCCTGATCCTTGTCCTGTTCTGCCTGCCCCGGAAATCGGGGAATGCCGTCATCTCCCGGGGAAAGGGCGCGTTTCTCCTTTGCCTGTTCGTCCTCTATAACGCCTACGTCATGCTGCACGGCTGACGCCGTGCGGTAGTGTCCACGCACTCCACATCGTCTGAAAGGGTGATCGCCATGATGCTGACCCAATGCCAGGAATGCGGCTGCCGGGAACTGGAATGCTCCGATGCCGGCGTCTGCTCGTGCCCCCGCTGCCATGCCACGTTCGAACTCAGTTACGAAGATGCCCGGCGGGCGGCCGAAGCGGGCGACCCCTTCGCCCAGGTGGTCGTCGGCGACTATTACCGCGACGGCGAAGTGGGCGGCGACGACGAACCGGATTATGAGGAAGCCCTCCGCTGGTACACCCTGTCCGCCGACCAGGGCTTCGCCACCGCCATGCGGAAAATCGCGTTTCTCTACGAATGGGGTTTGGGCGTTCCCCAGGATTACGAAAAAGCCCTGGCCTGGGACACCCTGTCGGCCGAACGCGGCAATACTGCAGCCATTCTCGGACAGGCGGTGTTGAACGAACGTCTGGGCCGAAAACCGGAGGCGTGGGACCTCTACCACAAGGCGGCCGCCTCCGGCATTCCCGAGGCCATGACCGCCATCGGGAAGATTCTCATGTACGGCTTGCACGGCGGAGAAGAGGACGGCGAAGCCGGCGCCCCGTGGATCATTAAAGGTGCCGACGGCGGCGACATGCGCGGTCAGGTGTCGGCGGGCTGGCTCTACGAATCCGGCAGCTTTGTCGAAAAGGACGAGGTCAAGGCCTTTCACTACTACCTCGCCTCCGCCCGCCAAGGGCACGCGCCCGCCCAAACGAGCGTCGGGTACTGCTACGAAACCGGCATCGGCGTGGAGCCGGATTTTGAAGAAGCGATCTACTGGTACCGGGAGGCGGCGAAGCAGGGAGAAGGCCGCGGTTTCTACCTCCTGGCATTCTGTTACATGGAAGCGAACGGCGTTGAAAAGGATTGGGAATTGGCCGAGCGTTTACTGATCCAGGCCATCGAAAACGAATATGAACCGGCCGAAGAAACGCTGGAATGGCTCAGGAATAAGAAGGCGGAAAACGCGTCTGGAGAGTAAGGCTTTGCTCATCATGCGGCAGGCAACGCCGCTCCCGGCCGCTGGCGCGGAGTCGCAGACTATCCACAATAAACCTAATCGAGCAACTGAAACAACACCTTCCTGCCCTTCAGGGGCCGTTCGAGGGCAATTTGGCAGTAGTCGACGAGAAACTTCAAAAGCCGACGCCGCTCGCCCGAACGGAGCCGCAGTTCATGACGTTCCCCGCCCTTGCCGCGTTCGCGAAGCGACTGGAGGGCGGCGCCGCTGACGGTGACCAGCCCGCCCGCCGCCTTAGACAGGCAGCTCACGCAGACCAGCCCGCCTTGGCGGCCGCTCAGGAAAGCCCGTCCGGCGTCGATGTCCTGGCACGGCGTGACGCA
>JAJQFC010000252.1 GCA_021201355.1 Planctomycetaceae bacterium
CTTTCCCGGGAGCCGTTGGCGTGGCGCGAATATCCCTGTTGCGCCGGGGTGAACCGGGGGTGTTGCGACCATGTATCACCGGTACCACTTTCCCCGCACCCGGCAAGCGGTTTCGGGAAATACCCGCCCGCCTGTCCGCCCGACCCGGCGACGTCGGCGATTCGTCCGCCGCCCTTGCACAGCGGTCCGGCTTTATTTATAATAAAAAATTTAACAATTTTGGCCGGACGCCGCCCGCACCTGTCGTGCGCGTCCGTTTTCACGAGGAGGACCGCTTGACCGCAAAACTCAAGGAATCCGCCGTGTCCGTCATACCGGTCATGGCGATTGTCGTGTTGCTGCACCTGACCATCGCGCCGTTGCCGGCGGGGCAACTGAGCCAGTTCATCATTGGCGGGGCCCTCCTCATCGTCGGCCTGAGTGTCTTCCTCATCGGCGCCGACCTCGGCATGGTGCCGTTCGGACAGCGCGTCGGCGCCGCCCTGACGCACCAGCGCAACCTGCCTCTCATCCTCATCGCCTCCTTCGTCATCGGCTTCGCCATCACCATCGCCGAACCGGACGTCCAGGTGCTGGCGAACCAGGTGGCCAGTATCGCCCCGAGCGTCAACAAGTCGACCCTCCTCATGATGATCGCCGTCGGCGTCGGCCTGTTCCTCGTCGTCGCCATGGTCAGAGTGGTGATGCAGATTTCTCTGCCGCTCCTCCTCATCATCTTTTACGGCATCGTCTTCTTCGCCAGTTCGTTCGCCGACACCGCCTATGTCTGCATCGCCTTCGACTCGGGCGGCGCCACCACCGGCCCGATTACCGTGCCGTTCATCATGGCCATGGGGATAGGCGTGGCGGCGTCGGTAAAACGGTCGGACGGCTCGGACAATTCCTTCGGCTTTGTCGGCCTCGCCTCCATCGGTCCCATCGCCGCCGTCGCCCTCCTCGGGCTCATGAATCCGATGGACACCTCCGCCGTCGCCGCCGAGGTGGTCGCCGTCCGGGATACGTCCCTCCTCGGGCCGTTCCTCCACCAGGTGCCGCACATTAGCCAGGAAATCACCATGGCCCTGTTGCCGCTCTGGTCATCTTCCTCGTGTTCCAATTCACCCTCCTGAAGCTTCCCGGGCAGCAGGTCAAGCGTATGATCATGGGCTTCCTCTACGCCTGGATTGGCCTTGTCATCTTCATGACCGGCGTCAACGGCGGCTTCACCCCGGTCGGCCGCTCCCTCGGGATGGAACTCGGCGTCATGGCCGGCGGCTGGGCGCTGCTTCCGGTCGGGCTGATCCTCGGGGCCGTCGTGGTTATCGCGGAACCGGCGGTCTGGGTTTTGACGGAGCAGGTCGAGAGCGTGTCCGGCGGTTCGATTCGCCGCGGCGTCATGCTCGTCGCCCTGTCCATCAGTATCGCCCTGGCGGTCGGCCTCGGCATGCTCCGGGTCATTACCGGCGTCAGTATCTGGTACATGCTCATCCCCGGCTACGTCCTCGCCCTCGCCATGACCCGCTGGTGCCCGCCGATGTTCACCGCCATCGCTTTCGACTCCGGGGGCGTCGCCTCCGGGCCGATGTCGACGACCTTCGTCCTTTCCCTCACCGTCGGCGCCGCCATCGCCGGCGGCGGCAACCCGGCTACCGACGCCTTCGGCATGGTGGCGATGATCGCCATGGCGCCCCTTATCACCATTCAAGTCCTGGGACTTGTCTATAAACACATGGAAGGAAGACAATGCAAAACTTCGTAGCCAACCCGGCGAAAATGCTTATCTGCTTTCTCGGACGCCACCGGGGCGAACGCCTCGTCGAAGCGGCCAAGGAAGCCGGCGCCCGGGGCGGCACCCTCGCCCTCGGCCAGAGTCTCGGGAACTCCCGCATCCTCCAGGCCCTCTCCCTCGGGGATATCCAGCAGGATATCGTCTACCTGGTCATGGGGGACGAAGCGCCGGCGGTCATCCAGGCCGTCCGGGACGCGGCCGCCGCCGATCCCCGGCGCCTGTCCGGCATGGCGGTGCGGCTGGCGGTTCCGGAACTCATCGTCCGCACCCGGGACAGCCAGCGTTTCTTCCGCCACGGCGGCGGCAGCGCCCGCATTCAACTCACCAGCCCAGTCGATCAGGGGGAAAAGCCCATGCAATCCGGTTATAAAATGATCAATGTCATCGTCAACTCCGGTTTCGCCGACGACGTCATGGCCGAAGCCCGTAAGGCCGGCGCCAGCGGCGGCACCATCATCAACGCCCGCGGCACCGGCAAGGAGGAGGACGCCAAGTTCTTCGGCATCGCCCTCGTCCCGGAAAAGGAAATGCTCATCATCATCGCCCGGAAGGAAACGGTTCCGAATATCGTCGAAGCCATCGCCACCGTCCCGACCCTGTCACAGCCGGGAGGCGGCATTATCTTCAACCTGAATGTTGAAGAATTCATCCTCCTCGGCCAGCATAAGACCTGGCGCGAAGAGGAAGGTACCGCCTGATGTAACAACGCCGGTCGATTGAACGCCGGCTTGGCGGCGGAGCGCGCCGTTCGCCGCTGCGACGTCCGTAACACCGGCGAAGATGTATCCGACGGACATGAGCGCCATATACATAATAATGTGGGATACGGGACGGACCGGCGGCGGTCCGTCCTTTTTTTTAATGGCAGTATTAATTGTGTATCCATAATGCATTGAAAATAATATCGGCCATGTAGCAAAAGAGTGTTTGACTCACAGGCGATTTCGGACAAAATTGTAGCCGTTTTAAATAGTGATTGGCTTCTTACTCCGTTTTACGGTAATTCCCGGAATAAACCGATAAGCGCAGAGGAAGGTTCACATTCAATTAAAACGCTATAACCGTTGCAGATCTCGGTCTGAAGAAAGGGGTCATCATGCGATTATCACGAAAAATGTATCTGGGATTCGGTTTTATAATAGTATTGGCTATTGTCCAGGCCACCGTCGGTGCCACCTCCATCCGGACGCTCAGGCGGAGCATTACCCTCCTTGCCCGTGAATACACGCCGGAAGTCATACTCGCCAATAACATCCGTTATGAAATTTCCATGGCTGGGTACTATATGCGGGCCTATTTCACCTCGCTTAATGAAAACGACTACAATGCAGGGAACGAACGGCTGGCCAACCTGGACGTCCATTTCTCGCGGCTGCAGGATCTCAACCGCGTCCAGCAGAACCTCAACCGCCTCGACGGGTATGTCCAGCAAATCGGCCCGAATATCCGGACGTACGAGGATTTATGCCAACGGATAAACGTCCAGGCCCAGGACAGCGCTCGCGCCCGCGCCGACATCATCCACCACCATGAAAGCCTCCAAAACGCCGCCGCCGTCCTCGTGAGGAACTTCGAGGAGGATTGGGTCAAGGAAAATGCCGCCTACCAGGCCCGTGTCACCCGGGCCACGGCCGACCAGGCCATTCGCCGCCTCACCCGTTTTCGGGAAATCGACACCATCCTGAAACTGGCCAGCGACACCATGCGGAACCTTTGGCATGATCAGCTCCGTTCCGACCTATCGAACCTGAACACCCTGGCGGAGCGGATGGACGCCGTCGCCACCATGGCCGAGGCGGTCCGCCAGGACACCCGCCAGGAAAAGAACATGGATGCCGCGAAGCGTTTCGCCGAAAGCACCAAGAGCCTGGCCGAACAGGTGCGCATCATCGCCCGCGCCAATACCGAAATGGCCCGCCTCGGCGCCGATCGGCTGGTCGCGTTCAACAACGTCCTGAACCAGGCCGCCGAACTGTCCGGCGTCGGCGAGCAGGGGATTGAAGTGGCGGTGAACGAATCGGTGACCGAGGCCGACCGGGTCCTCATGATGGCGGTTGTGTCGTCGGTCCTTGTCCTTGTTCTTGGCGCCCTCGTCTCCCTGATGATTGTCCGGGGGATTTCCCGCGCCATTGAAAACGTGACCGACCAGTTGAGCAGCACCGGGCAGAAGCTGGAACAGGAAGTCACCGCCATAACCACCGCCAGCGGCACCCTGGCGGAACTGGCGTCGAGCCAGGCTTCCAGTATCGAGCAGACGTCGTCCGCCCTCGAGGAGGTGTCGTCCGTCGCCCGCCAGAACGCCGACAATATCCATAGTACGAACGAGGAGACGGCCAATGTCGTCCGGGACATCGCCGACGGCGCCGTCGCGGTCGGCGACATGGGAAAAGCCATGGCGGAAATCGACGACTCGGCCGAAAAGATCAGCCAGATAATCAAGACCATCGAGGAAATCGCCTTCCAGACCAATCTTCTCGCCCTCAATGCCGCGGTCGAGGCGGCCCGGGCCGGCGAGGCCGGGAAAGGCTTCGCCGTCGTGGCGGACGAGGTCCGGAACCTGGCCATGCGTTCCGCCCAGGCGGCACAGGAGACCACCACCCTCATAAGCGGCACGGTGGAGCGGGTCGCCAGGGGCGGGGAAATAAGCCGCCGCCTTGGCGAGGTGTTTGCCCAGATCGAAAAGAGCGCCCAGAAAGTCGGTTCCCTTGTCGGGGAAATCACCACCGCCATCAACGAGCAGGCCGAGGGCGTCAATCAGGTCTCGAGCGCCGTCGCCGCCATAGACCAGGCGACCCAGCAGAACGCCGCCAACGCGGAACGCGTCCGGACCAGTTGCACCGACATCGAAAACGAATCCACCAACCTCATGGTCGCGACGGAAAGCCTCTACCGGCTGGTTTAGGGCCGGTCGTTCGGCCGAAGCGGCAACGGCGGCGGCTCCCGGTCCGGCGAGCGCCGGGAACTGGCCGGGTCCACCCGGAACGCCGGCCTCCTGCCGTATACGCCGGAGAATTAAGCGGTTGTAAATAAACGAACTTACCGTTCGGCCGCGACTCCGGGCCAACGGCACGACAATGGCCCTCCCGCGGAATAGCCGCTCCCGAATACCGGAGCGAATAATCGCGAGAGGGCCATTTTTCATGCCTGACGCAGTGAAAGACTGCCACGTGGCTTTCGCCAGGGAAACGGGTGGAAAAGAAACGGCGACCCCGGACGAATACGCTTGCAAAGAACTTCCCGACCTGTTATGAAGTAAACGTTAATAAAGCAGTCCTTTTGCCGATACTGTCGCGGCATACTTGTACGACCGGCCGAGACTTTTCACGAAAACGCCTGCCATCGGGCGAAAACGGAGACGACGGCCGGTTTGACCAGCAGGCCGGCGATACCGGGAAAAGGGACGGCTTCTTGCCAACGCGGGTGAGGGCACACCTCTTTGGGAGGAGCTTCGATGCGACGCATTTCATTGTTGGGCCTGGCGCTGGCCCTGTGCCTGGCCGCCGGGTCGGTCCGGGCCGGACAAGACCCACTCGCGAACCGCGAGTACATTCCCACCGCCGAACCGTTTATCGGCTACGTTCTCACCACCGGCCTCGACATGCCGTGGGAGATGCTGTGGGGACCGGACAACCACCTGTGGGTCACCGAGCGGCACGGCCTCCGCATCACCCGGGTCAATCCGAACACCGGGGAAAGGAAGGTCGTCGGCACCATTCCGGAAGCCTATCCCGGCCCGCAGCACGAGGGCATTCTCGGGATGGCGTTCGGCCCCGGCTTCCTCACCTCCGGCGGCGACGACGTCCTCTATGTCTATTACACCATGAAGAACGGCGACAACCGCTGGGGCCGGCTGGTGAAATTCCCGTATAACCGATCGTCCGAGAACCTCGGCACCGCCACCGTCATTCTGGACCGCCTGCCGGCCGGAGACGACCACAACGCCGGCCGCGTCCGCGTCGGCCCGGACGGGAAAATCTACCTGACGATTGGCGAGCAGGGCCACAATCAGGGCGGCAACTTCTGCCTTCCCATCGAAGCCCAGCGCCTCCCGACCTATGATGAACTCGACCGGAAGGATTGGGACAGTTACCGCGGAAAATCCCTTCGCATCAACCCGGACGGATCCATCCCGGCCGACAATCCGTACATCCGGGGCGTCAGGAGCCACGTTTTCACCTATGGCCACCGGAACCCGCAGGGTCTGGCGTTTGTCGGGAACACCCTTTACTCGTGTGAACAGGGCCCGTCCTCGGATGACGAACTGAACGTCCTCGAACCGGGCGGCAATTACGGCTGGCCCCACGTCGCCGGCTTCCGGGACGGCATGGGCTATGTCTACGCGAACTATTCGGCGGCGCCGAACTGCCAAAGCCTGAAATACGACGCCAACGTCATTCCGGAGGGCGTTCCGACCCAGCACGAACTTGAATGGTTCGACCCCGACTTCAAGCCGCCGGTAAAGACGTTCTACACGGTCAGGAACGACCACAACTTCTCCGACTCCCGCTGCGGACCCGACCACGCCTACCTGTGCTGGCCGACGGTGGCGCCGAGTTCCATCATTCATTATCCGGCCGACGGCGCCATTCCGGGCTTCCGGAACTCGCTTCTCATGACCACCCTGAAGACGGGCGCCCTGTTCAAGATCCGCCTGAGCGGCGATTCCGAAGAAATCCAGGGGGATTACGACAAGCTGTTCCGGTCGCGGAACCGCTACCGGGCCGCCGCCATCGATCCGTCCGGCAGCCGCATCTTCATCTGCACCGACACCGGCGGCGGCGCCATGGATGACGCCGGCAAGCCTGCCGCCAGCGTGCGGAATCCGGGATCGATTCTCGTCTTCCAGTACAACCCGGAAGGGACGTACGGCTTCGACGCCTCGAACCCGAGCCGCAACGCCGACAACTTCCAGCTCATAATGAACCGTGACAGCGGCGGGACGGCGACCCGTCCGGCGACCGGCGCCGCCGCGAACAACTGATGGATGGCGCAAAACGGTTCGGCGATTATCTGTCATGAACCGACATATACGTTGAGATTTACAGACTCAGACAAAAACCGGACGTCCGTTGCGGCGTCCGGTTTTTTGTTCTGGAGCGTAGTTTTACTCTGTTTACAGCCCCAAAGCGGCATCGACAAAGACAATCTCACTCTTCATGCTGAACGGCGCCCGGTCGATAATGGTGGTGATGCGGCAGATGCGGCCGGGACTGTCGCAGTTGTAGCACCTGTCGCCCCGGGCGGCGCAGGGCGTTTTGGCGCCGAGGCGTTTCGCGTTCAGCGGGGCGGCGATGTTCCGCGACCGGTCGAGGGCGCTTGCCAGATCCGGTGTGATCTTGTTCCGGCCGACCACATAGTAACACGTATCCGGACCGAACGCGGTCATGGCAACGCGGTTGCCGGTGCCGTCAATATTGACGATTTCGCCGGTTTCGCTGACCGCGTTGGCGCTCGTGATATAGACGCGGGCGCAGTTCGCCAGGCGCCTGACATCGAAAGCGTGGCCAGTCCGGTTGTGCCAGACGACGGCGTTTCGTTCACTCAAGGCCTCGAACAATCCAAGTTCCTTCAGGGTGATGCTGCCGCCGAAACCGATGGTCTGCTTGTCGAGGGTCTCGACGAAGAAGTTCCTCGCCTCGTCGGCGGAGGAAAAGAGGCGGGTGGTGA
Organism: Planctomycetaceae bacterium; assembly: GCA_021201355.1. Taxonomy (GTDB): domain Bacteria; phylum Planctomycetota; class SZUA-567; order SZUA-567; family SZUA-567; genus JAJBSZ01. Next base: position 7,436 of record JAJQFC010000252.1, read on the forward strand.
AACCGTGTTTTTCGAAATTGGCCTGAATAGCGGCATAGTCCATGTGAGACCTTTCCACGAGCGTGTTAACAAAACGATGCGACGCCGAGCGGGCGGACGCGGGAAAGCGGCACCGCCCTCCGGATACCGGTTACGACAGGTCAATCACCTTCGCCCGGCCGACAAACGCGTACCGTTCCGGATCGCAGGTGAAGACAAGAATCTGGCAACCGCGGGCGGCGTGGGCGAGGACCGAGTTCATCATTTTTAGGCGGTCCGGATCGCTGTAGCCGAGAACGTCGTCCAGAATGAGCGGC
>JAJQFC010000246.1 GCA_021201355.1 Planctomycetaceae bacterium
GGTATATCCTTTCAAAAAGAGGGGTTGTCTCGGTCTATTGTACCGAAAATTCCGCGCCTGTCAAAAAAATCGCCCCGGGCGCGACGCCCGGGGCGAATGACGTACTGATACGCTTCGTGAATTGACTGCGGCCGAAGTCATGCGGTCCGGGAGGTGATGACGGCGGCGGCGGGCAGGTGAATTCATTCGCACCGTTCGAACCCGGCCGATATGGCCGGCCGGCCGCCCTGGTGGCCGTAAGCGGAGTATGGCATCAGTGTTTCCGGAGCGATACCCGCGTCTTTCCAGGGTTCGCGCCGGACAGCCAGTCGTTCAGGAGGGCGGCCCAGCGCTCGTCAAGGCGCATGTCGGGGCCGATGGTGACAAACGGCGAATCCGAATAGCCGCCGACAGAGACAACCTCGAGGCCGCTCAGATCATACGGTTCGAGGAATTCCGCCACAGCCGCCGGAGCGGCATTATAGAAGCCGATTTCCAGGTGGTCGCGGCTGTAGGTGCGGACGCGGAGGTTCCGCCGGGGGCCGCGGATCCAGAAGTAATACTTGTTGTTCCAGTTCACCGTAAATGTCGAATCCTTGGTCGCCTTCAGGATGTCGTCCATGATGGCGACGAGCCTCGGGTTGAGGCGTTCCGCGTGGTAGGCGCGGCCCTTGATGCGCCAGGGTTCGATCTGTTCCGTCGGCTTGTGCTGCTCGGACCCGTCCACCGCCGGGTCTGTTTTGGGAACGACCTGTTCCGCGAAAAACACGTCCTGGCCGCCGACGATGAACTTCCGGTACCGGAGGCCGATGGCGTTGACGCCGTGATGGTTCATCCATTCGATAACGCCGACCAGGCGGGAACTGAAGCCTTCGGCAGCGATGATGATGCGCTGCGAATTGTTCACGAGGGAAAAGAAGTCCTCGGCGTCGCGTTCGAAGGCGGCGGCGAGCAGGCTGGCTATTTCCACCGAATCCTCGGACATTTCGACGTCCATGTCCTCCCACAGGCGGCGAAGCTGTTCATTGGCCGGACGGTCGATAAAATTCCGGGCCAGCCGGCCAATGTCTTCATTTGATACCTGCGCCAGGTGGGCGGCCAATTGGAGCGTGGCTATCTGCTGGTCGATGTCGGCGACGCCCATGGCGATGGTGACGGCGGCACAACGGCCAATCGAATCAATCGCCACCATCGTCTCGTCGCCGGGCTGGCAAACGGTCGGAAAGTCCTCCGCCTCGGCCACCACAACCAACGGCTCCCCGAGGAAATGCGGCTGGATTTTTACCCGCCTTTTGATATCCTGTAGTCCCTCTTCGTCAACGGGAAGGGAAGAGACTTCTTGAAAGACGCGTCCCGATCCCGTATACATTTTGCTCATACACATCTCCACCACGCGATCAGACAAGTATCGCGTTTTTCATAATTCCGCTGTCGGCGGTAGACCATAGTTTAGAGTCGCCGTTGCGGTTAGTCAAGGACGGGCGTGGCCGGTTTTCGCTCTTTCCGGTCATGGTTGATGTCTGATAATCAGGAATTTAGACCCGGTATTTCAGTAAAAGGCGGGTGTAACATTTATTGGGTTTCGCTACAATCCTATTGGATGGGATGGTCGTGATTGTAAAGTGGACGATCCGCACGGTGCGTCTTCTCTCAAGACCAAAAGGGATTGTACTTCCGTTAGGCGAAGCCAAACGCGCGGTTTGATTTGGCCAGGACACCGAACAACCTCTATGAGGAGAAAATCATGAAAAATGGACTCTATCTTCTGGGATTTCTGGCGTGTTGCCTTAGTCTGGCTCTGGCCGAACCGGTGGCGGCCGGGCATGCGGAGGTGCGGCTGGCGCCGCTGGGCCGGTCGATGGCGCCGCCGAGCCTTGGAAGGAAGGAAGGCTGGCTCACGATTTCCAACCGTGACTGGCAGGATTACACGGTCCGGGTTGAAAAGGAACGGGTTTTTGTCACGCCGGGCGGCGGCTACCGTCAGTATGGCTATACCGGCGGTTACGGCGAGGTGACGGTTCCGTCCGGTTCGACCGTGACGCTGGCCGTGGAGAAGGATACGTATAAGGTGTACGGAACCAATGGCGAAAAGGTCAATGCCAAGGTCAGGGAAGGCCGGACGACGACCATATCCCTCGAGCCGATCGGATACGTCGGCCAGACCGGGCTCCAGGCCGTCGTCAATGACGGCGACGGGGTGAGGAACGAGATGATCATCGACGGGTATCAGGCTCCGGTCATTATCGAGCAGCCGCCGACGGTCGTTGTTGAACGGCCGCGCCCGGTACCGGCGCCGCCGCCGGTCATAATCAACCGCCCGCCGGTAATTATTGGCGGCGGGCGTCCGGGCAACCACCGTCCGGGACCGCCGCCGCGCCCGTCCCAAGACCGGCGCCCGAACCACAAAAACGACGGATGGGGCTTCACTTTTAGCTTCGGCAGCAAGAAATAGGCGGTGCGAACGTCTTGTACGAAAGGAACAACCATGAAACGTATCTCCCTGATGATGGTGTTCGCCGTTCTCGCCGCCGCGTCGGTGGCAACGGCGGCCGATACCGTACCGAACCGCCTGTCCTACGCCAAGGTCGGCGAATGGGCCAGTTATAAACTGCCGAGCGGATATATTCAGAAATTGACCGTGGTGGATCGGTCCGGCGACGGGCCGGAGGCGATGGTCGACGTCCTGGTCGAAAACATCTATGACGGCGAAGTTATCGAAGCCAAACGGATTTCCCACGAAGCGGGCGAACCGATGACCTCGCCGGAGACGTCGGCGACGCCCGGCGTTCTGGTGGCTATCCGTCACGATACCGCCGCCGTCAACGGGCGGACGGTTCCGGTTACCATAGTGGAAGTGCTGAAAAACGCCGCCGAGGAAGACCGGTCCTCCACCGAATGGTGGGCCAGCGGCGACGTGCCGGTATTCGGCATTGTCAAAAAGGTCGAAGACGGTGAGACGGTATGGGAATTGGACGGGTTTGGGGACAAGTGATTGATCCGTTCCGAAAACCGTTCTCTCTCAAACAAGTAATAGATGGTTGGGCAATAATATACCGCTCCATAAGAAAACGACCCCCGAAAGGAGGTCGTTTTCTTATGAATGGCCTTGCCGAACTAAAACTCAGCTCGAAGCCTTGTTGATGGCGCGGTCCTTGTTCGACAGAATGTTGGTGACGCGGACGCAGAAGTAGTCGTTTAGAACGAGAACTTCGCCCTCCGCCACCAGGCGGTTGTTGATGTAGAATGTCCACCGGCGCGCCGGCGTCCTTGTCTAATTGGATTATCGACCCTTCCCGGAGACGGAGGATGTCTTCGACGGAAAGCATGGTGCGGCCCAGTTCGATTTTAACCTCGAGTTCGACATCGTACAGCATATTGATGCTGGCCGGATCCGCCGGCGGCGCGTCGGCGGCGAGGGCGGCCAGCGCCACCGGCTGGGCCGGGCCGAGCCGCGCTTCCGTCTCGGCGCCGAGACCGCCTCCGGAGAGGAGGGCGTCGATGTCTTCCTGGGTCATTTCATCGGCCATGAAGGATTCTCCTTACACATACTATCGGCGGCCAGCGGGAAAATATGGAGTTAATTCTCCGGACGCGGTCCGGTCGGCCCGGGCGCCCGGGTCTTCGTCAGGTCAGGGTCCAGCTCGGGAGAAGGACGTTCGTGACGCGGCGACGGGAAATCTCTTCCGGGATTTTCAACGATTCGAAATCGTATTTTTCCAATTCGTTGTTGACGAACCGCATCACCTCGGCCTTGACCAGTTCCGGGCCGCGATCGCTCAGGAGATTGGTGAAGGACTGACCGGTCAGGAAGGTATTCATGTGGTCGCGGATTTTCGATTCGAGCTGGACGACGACGGTCCGGAAAATCTCGATCTGCGCCGTGGTTGGACGGGTGGCGCCGGCGCGCTTTTCTTCCGGAAGGTAATGCATTTCCAGGACGAGGTTGAAATTGATCGGCCGGAGATCGCCGCCCGGCCCCGGGACGGTGGCGACGAAATTGTCCATCCGCACCTGGCTCTGGAGGATGGCCGGGTCCTCCAGGAACACCCGGGCCTGTTCCGCCTGATCGGGGGCGGAACCCGGTTCCCGGATAACCATCATGAATATCCAAAACGCCGCCTGGAGGAGGGTTATGCCGATGACTATTATCCAGCCCTTGATGCCGCCAAGGAGGCCGCCGTTTTTCTTCGGCGCCTCTTCCGGTGCCGCTTCCGGGTTTTCGTCAGCCATGCCTTTGTCCTGTCATTGTCGAACCTGTTGATGGACGTTATTTCCGGATACCCGCCGGTACCGCGGCGAGACCGGTTTTTGAAACAATGTCACGTCAGTACTTTTGCCTGATAAACATGGGAATAAGCACGTCCGTGACCCGTCGCTTACCGATGCCCGGACGGACCGATTTGCCGAAATCGAGGCCGTCCAGGGTGTCGTTTACGTATGTTCGCACCGCTTCCTTGATGGTCTTGTAAACCTCGACCGTGCCGTAGTCCTCCGCCGGTATCTGCTGGAGGAGGATGTTGACCTGGCTCCGGATGCGCGGTTCCATGTCGTAAATGACGGTCATGAACGTTTCCATCTCCTGCGGCGTCGGCCGGGGCGCCCCTTCGACCCGCTCCTCCGGGAGCTGTCCGAGGATGAGGACGACGTCCATCCCCACCGTCATCCGGGTGCCGCCGCTGCCGGGGAGAAGCTGGTAAATCTGATTTATTTTGACCTCGTGGCCGAGGAGTTCGGTGGTGAGGTCAAGGATGGCCCGGGTCTGCATTTCCGCCATCGGCCGCGCTTCCGACCGGAAGAAAATGACAATGCTCGCGAACACGGCCTGGGAAATGGCCAGCCCGATGATAATGAGCCAGCCCCGTTTGGCATTGAGCCAGTTACGGATTTTTGCCATGGACAGGCCGACGGAATTCTCGTCGTCCTCGTCGTCGGCGTTGACCGGTTCCACACCGCCGGTAAACCCTTCCTCGCCGGACTGGTTTTCTTCGTCGTCCTCAAAATCGAAGTCGTCGGTGGCGGACATCACGGAACCTCGCGGTAAAACCTGCTTCGAATAAACGGCGCGGCCGGATCGCCGCCACGCCGGACGGTTCGCCGCCGCCGGGGCGAAAGTCGCGGATCCCTAATCGACCAGCGCCTCCGTCATAATGATTTCCACCCGTCGGTTCAGGGCCGGATTACCGGGGTCCCGGGGTTCGTTGTCGGCGGACGATATTAGACGGAAACGTTTTTCCTCGATGCCGCAGTCGTCCACCAGGTAACGCATCACCGAATAGGCCCGGGCATAGCCGAGAGCCCACAGATCCTGCGATTCGTTCGTCGCCTGGGCGGTGTTCCCCTTGACCTCGACGCGGTTCCGGAAGCCCTTCAGATCCGGCGCAACGTCGTTCTGGAGGAGGCGTTTTCCCTTCGCGGACAGTTCGGCCGATCCGGGGCGGAACAGATCCTCGCCGCCGATGATGATTTTTTGCCGGTCGTCCTCGACCATGGTCATTACTTCCGAACGCTTCCCCGGCGGGCCGCGGCGGAGGACGTTCGCCTCCTCCTGGCTGGTCCGCTGCGGCGTCATCGTCGGCCGCATCGGGCTGGCGTTATGCGGAAGAACGCCGACCTGACGCATAAAGGCCTGCATGGTCGCCTGGATTCGCGGTTTTTTCGGTTCCGACATGGTAAAGAGAAGCACGAAGAACGTCAACATGAGGGTCATCATGTCGGAGAACGACGTAAGGGCGAAAAACTCGGCAATGGACGGGCCGCCGCCGCCGGATTCCTTTTTCTTGCGTGCCATCGGCTATTCCTCGACATCCTTGCCAAAGCCGCGCTGGGTCGGGGCAGGAAGATTTTCAACTTCTGCTCGACGATGCGCGGGTTGTCGCCGGCCTGAATCGACATGACGCCCTTTAGCATAATGGTCTTAATCGCCATCTCTTCCCCGTTCTTGACCGCCAGTTTGTCGCACAGCGGGCCGACGAGGAGGGAGGCGATAAGCGACCCGTAAAACGTGGTGATAAGCGCCACCGCCATACCGGCGGTCAGCGCGTTCGGGTCTTCGACGCCGCCTTTAAGCATCTGGATAAGACCAATAACCGTCCCGAGAGCACCCCAGGTCGGGCCGCCGCCTCGGAACAGGTCCCACGCCGATTTGGCGTCGTTGTGCCGGGCCTCGATGTTATCCATCTCTGTTTCCATTATATCCTGGATAAGCTCGGGATCGGTGCCGTCGACGGCAAGTTGCAGGCCCTGGCGGAGAAAAGGGTCCGGTATCTGGTCAAGGACGTTCTCGAGGGCGAGAATGCCGTCGCGGCGAGCCACTTCGGAGAACTCGACCAATTTTTTTATAATTTCGACCGGATTGTCCTTCCCGGCCTTAAACACCAACGGAAGGGACTTCGGCATCGTTTTCAGCGTGTCCAACGCCAGAGAAATCATCAGGTTGGCGGCACAGCCGCCGAACACGATGCCGATGGACGGGACGTCGATAAACGGTCCGATTTGCCATTGCATGCCGATGCCGACAACGCAGAACGTGCCGATGACAAAGCCGCCAATGGTACCGAGATCCATACTTTCTCCATGGTGAAGGTTTTGTCTCTGACGCCTTCCACGTCCGGTCCGGACCGGGGGATGAAAAGCGTCCGGCAATCGGCTTTTCGCCAGACGGTACGCGCTGTTCGCGCCGGACTAAAGACTTTATTGCAAGTCCCGAAACGATTTATGCTTCCGGCAGAAAACGAATGTGCCTGGCATACTCCAGCGCCCGGTCGACAACGGTATCGGCGTCTTCCGTGACGAGAATCTTCTCGCCGTCACGGAGAGTGATGATGGTGTCCGGAACCTCTTCAACAAACTTGATGAGTTCCGCGTTCAGCACGAAGCTGTTGCCGTTCCGCCGAGTGAGTCTTATCATGATGGTCCGCCAATATTTTACAATGACATGAGGATATGTCACGTATTGTTTATCGGCCACGGAGCGGCGAAACTTTGCCGAAATGCCGGGACGTGAACGGGCTGTGGGCTTTTTGGGCTTGCATTGAACGGCGAAAAAAGCGAAACCATACAATCGCGCGCCGTTATTTGAGTGAACTGCTCCGCCCCTCCCGGGACGGCCCGCGGCGCGCTTCCGCCAGTACTGTACAAGCTTCTTATAAGGATATTCCGGATAGATGACGCTCCGTCCATACCGCGCCCTCATTTGCCTCGGAACCCTCTGCCTCGCGCTGGCCGCCGCCGCCGGCCTCTTTTCCGGCTGCGCCGACATGCCCATCGTCGAACCGCCTCCCGGCGAGGACAAACCCATCGGCGAGGCGCAGGTGGTCCTGGGTCCCTATCTGACATCGTCTGACGGCATGCAGCCGTTTTTCCGTTTTGTTTCGTCCCGGCGCACCGTCGCCGGTATCCAGTCGGTCGAAAGCAACCGGCGGTACATCAACCGCCAGGGCTCGTTCAGCCTGTTCCACGCCCTCGCCATTCCGGAACTCGAAAGCCGGACGAAAAACTACCAGCTCTGGCTTGACGACGATTCCGGTGGCCTGTACGGCATTCGCGGACTGCCCCGGTCCGGCATTGCCACCAGTATCGGCTTCGCCGGCGGCAGCGTCGCGGGCGGGCGTTTGCGGGCGGTCGGCGACCAGTTGCGACGACTCGCCCCTGACGCGATTGTCTTGACGACGCCGCCGGTCCCGGGCGGTTTGCCGTATCAGGCGGTCGACTGGGAG
>JAJQFC010000210.1 GCA_021201355.1 Planctomycetaceae bacterium
GAGGTGGATGAGGTTTTCCTCATACGCTTCGATAGCGTCCATGATGTCCTTGAACACCATGCCTTCGCCCTTCAGGCCGGGCCGGATCAGGGTCAGATAATAACAGCCGAGAACGATGTCCAGGTCGGCCGTAATGATCGGGTTGCCGTGGGCGGGCGAGAAGATGTTCGCCGTCGAAATCATGAGGAGAGACGCCTCCACCTGCGACTCGACGGTCAAGGGGAGGTGGACAGCCATCTGGTCGCCGTCGAAGTCGGCGTTGAAGCCGGAACAGACAAGCGGGTGGATACGGATAGCTTCGCCTTCAACGAGGACGGGATAGAACGCCTGGATGCCCATTCGGTGCAGCGTCGGCGCCCGGTTCAGCATGACCGGGTGGCCTTCAATAACTTCTTCGAGGACGTCCCAAATTTCTTCGTCCTTCCGCTCAAGTATGGTTTTCGCCGACTTGATCGTATCGGCGAGGCCTTTTTCCTTCAGCTTCCGGATAATGAACGGCTGGAACAGTTCGAGGGCGATTTTCTTCGGCAGACCGACCTGGTCGAGCTTCAGTTCCGGGCCGACAATGATGACGGAACGGGCGGAGTAGTCGACGCGCTTACCAAGGAGGTTGGCGCGGAAACGACCTTGTTTCCCCTTGATCATGTCGGTCAGGGATTTTAACGGACGATTGCCCGCGCCCTGGACCGGACGCTTGCAGCGGCTATTGTCGAACAGGGCGTCGACGGCCTGCTGGAGCATGCGCTTTTCGTTCCGGACAATGACGGACGGCGCGTTCAGGTCGAGAAGTTTCGCGAGACGGTTGTTCCGGTAAATAACGCGCCGGTACAGGTCGTTCAGGTCGGACGTGGCGAAATTGCCGCTGTCCAGCGGGACGAGCGGCCGGAGGTCCGGGGGAATAACCGGCACAACGTCCATGACCATCCAGGCCGGATCGTTTTTGCCGGCGATGAGGGCCTGAACGAGGCGAAGACGCTTCACGAGCGTTTCGGTTTTCAGCTTCTGGGTGCAGACGGCCAGTTGCTCCTTCAGTTCCTGCTCGAGGGTGATGAGGTCAAGACCTTTCAGGAGTTCGCGGACGGATTCCGCGCCCATCATGGCCTTGAAGGACGAGCCGTACTTGTCCCGCGCTTCGCGGAAGCCGTCTTCGGAGAGGACTTCGGCCTTTTTGAGCGGCGTGTCGCCCGGATCAGTGACGACGTACCGCTGGAAGTAGATAATCTGCTGCAAGGCCGTCGACTTGATGCCGAGGAGCGTCCCGAGGCGGGACGGCATGACCCGGAAAAACCAGATATGCACCACCGGCACGGCGAGGTTGATATGGCCCATGCGGGTACGGCGGACCTTGGAGTGGGTTATTTTCACGCCGCAGCGGTCGCAGATGATGTCTTTGTATTTAATGCCCTTGAACTTGCCGCAGGAACATTCCCAATCGCGTTCCGGGCCGAAGATCCGTTCGCAGAACAGGCCGTCCTTTTCCGGACGGTAGGTGCGGTAGTTGATCGTCTCCGGCGTCTTGACTTCGCCGTAGGACCAGGACCGGATGTCGTTCGGACTCGCGAGGGAGATGGTAATGGAGCCGTAGTCGTTGATACGCTCATAGCTCATTTCAGGCATGGGTGAATCCTCTATTTGAAAAAGCGACCGGGGCGGCGGAAATGGACCACGCTTTCATTTTCCGCCGCCGGTACCGCTTCACCTGCGTTGCTTGAATCACGTACTCGAAACACACGGTCGTCGCCGCCGGGCGGCGCCGGACAGCCTTATTCCTCGTCTTCCTGGGTGAGCTGGTGGTTGGACCGTTCCAGCTTGATATTGAAGCCGATACCGCGTATTTCGTTGCAGAGAACGTCGAAGGACACCGGCATGCCGGGTTCGACCGTGCTCTCGCCCTTCACCATCGCTTCGTAGATCTTCGTCCGGCCGTCCACGTCGTCCGACTTGAAGGTGAGAAGCTCCTGAAGGATATTGGCGGCGCCGTAGGCTTCGAGCGCCCAGACTTCCATTTCACCAAAACGCTGACCGCCGTTCCGGGCCTTGCCGCCGAGCGGCTGCTGGGTGATAAGGCTGTACGGACCGGTGGCGCGGGCGTGGATCTTTTCCGCCACGAGGTGGTGCAGCTTCAGCATATACATATTGCCGACGGTGACCTTTTCGTGGAACGACTCGCCGGTCCGCCCGTCGTACAAGACCGCCTTGCCGTCTTCCGGCAGCCCGGCCTCGCGGAGCGCTTCGTGAATCTCTTCTTCGGTGGCGCCGTCGAACACCGGCGTCACCACCCGGAAGCCAAGGGTGGCGCCGGCCCAGCCGAGGTGCGTCTCGAGAATCTGCCCGACATTCATTCGGGACGGAACGCCCAAGGGGTTCAGGACCATCTCGACCGGCGTGCCGTCTTCGAGGAACGGCATGTCCTCTTCCGGCAGAATCCGCGCGACGACGCCTTTGTTCCCGTGACGGCCGGCCATTTTGTCGCCGAGACTCAATTTCCGCTTCACCGCGACATAGACCTTGACAAGTTCGAGAACGCCCGGGCGCAGTTCGTCGCCACGGCGGAGGCGGCCGACTTCCACTTCGCAGCGCGTTTCCAGGAAGCGGATGCGCCTGTCGTGTTCGAGGCAGATGGACTTGACCCGTTCACGCTTCGATTCCGGCGTGTCCAGGTCGCCGAACTGGCACTGTTCCTGGAGTTCCATCATCCGTTCATAATCGGCCTGGCGCGGAATCTTCAGCACCTTGCCGGTCTTCTTGTTCACGGGAGCGCCACCGAGGGCGTCGGTAAGACGCTTGAACTTGAGGTTGATTTCCTCGACGATCTTTTCCCGGGTGACCGTTTCCAACTTCTTGATCGCCGACTTCACCGCCGCTTCCTGGTTGGTCTTCGACTCGCCCCGGCGCGCCCGGCCGCCGATGGATTCTTCGCCAAGGGCCGCCGCCGGCAAGGTCGTCTCGACATCGCCGCCCATTTCACCCAAAGCCTCGAGGGCGCGGGCAAGACCGGCTTCCGGATCGACGTCCGACGACATGGCGCCGACGCCACGGCGGGAGAAGCGCTTCACATTGATGACATACCCCTCGGTCCCAGGGGAAACGATGAGGGAGTCGTTTTTCACGTCTTCGCCGGCCCGGCCGAAGATGGCGCGGAGCAGTTTTTCCTCGGACGAGAACTCGGACTTCGCCTTCGGCGCAATCTTGCCGACAAGGATGTCACCGGGCTCGACCTTGGTGCCGATGCGGATAAGGCCGGTGTCGTCGAGGTTCGCCAGGGCGGCTTCGCTGACGCCCGGGATATCCCGGGTGATTTCTTCGGCGCCGACCTTGGTCTCCCGGATTTCACAGGAGAGTTCCTCGATGTGGACCGATGTATAGGCGTCTTCACGAATCAACTTTTCGGAAACAAGAATCGCATCTTCGAAGTTGCAGCCTTCGAACGAGATGAACGCCACCATGACGTTTTTGCCGAGGGCGAGTTCTCCGCCCTTGGTGGCGGCGCCTTCGGTAAGCGGGTCGCCCTTCTTCACGAAGTCGCCGGCGCGCACCAGTGGCGTCTGGTTCAGGGTGGTGCCGTCGTTCAGGCCTTTGTACTTATGGAGACGGTAGACGCGGCGGCCGGACGTGAGTTCTTTCGAACTGACGATAATCCGGAGGGAGTCGGCGTAGAGAACTTCGCCGTCTTCCCGGGCCCGGGCCACCATGCCGGAGTGGCGAACCACTTCCTTCTCCATGCCAGTGCCGATAAGCGGAATGTCCGGGCGAACCAGCGGCACCGCCTGCCTCTGCATGTTCGAACCCATGAGCGCCCGGTTCGCGTCGTCGTGCTCGAGGAACGGAATCAGCGATGCCGAAATGCCGACGAGCTGTTTCGGGCTGACATCGACCAGGGTGACCTGGTCGCGATTACAATGCATAAAGTCTTCGTTGTGGCGACAGATGGGCCGTTCGACCAGGATGTTCCCCTGTTCGTCGACCTCGACGTCGGCCTGGGCGATGTAGTGGTTGTCCTCTTCGTCGGCGCGGAGCCAGACGATGTCGTCGGTGATGCGCCCGTTCTCCACCGCGTAATACGGCGTGATGAGGAAGCCGAGATCGTTCACCGCCGCGTAGTTCGCCAGGGAGACGATAAGGCCGATGTTCGTGCCTTCCGGCGTCTCGACCGGGCAGATGCGGCCGTAGTGGGACGTGTGGACGTCTCGGACCTCAAAGCCGGCGCGCTTCCGGTTCAGGCCGCCGGGACCGAGGGCGGACAGGCGGCGCTCGTGGACGAGCTGCGACAGCGGGTTCGACTGGTCGACGACCTGGGACAGTTCGCCCCGGGCAAAGAAGTATTCAATCGCCGCCGACACCGTCACGGCATTGAGGAGCTGGTGCGGACGGATCAGGTTCTGCAAGGTCATGCCGGGAATCGGACCATACTTTTCCTGGTACGCCCGGTAGAGGCCGCCGTCGATGCCGTCGCCCTTTTTCAGGTTGAGGGTAAGGGCGGCGAAGGAACCGATCCCGTTTTTCCGCTGGGCGGCCTGGTAGTCCTCGTCGGAAATGATGTCGCCTTCAACAAGGTCTGTCTCCATCGGGTCGACGATGAGCCAGTCCTTCTGCGGCAGTTCGACAAATTCCGCCTTGGTCTCTTCCTGCTGCATGCACAAGGCTTCCGCTTCCGTGACAATCTTGCCGACCGGAATGCGGAACTGCGGATCCGGCTTCATGGCGACCATCAATTTCAGCGGACGCTTTTTCGCTTCAAAGGCGGACGAACCCCATTTCTTCACCGCCGCCTTGTAGTCGACCTCGGACAGGGCCGCGCCCTTTTCGAGTTCCGTCGACCCGGCGTCGAGGACGTCGTAGCCGAACACCTCGCCAAGGCTGGCCAGTTCGTTGCCGGCCGCCTTGATGACCATTTGTTCCCGAGTGCTCCGGCGGAGTTTGACCATGGCGCTCCGCAGTTCCGACATCACCAGATCCTTGATGGTGCGGATGCGGCGGTTTTCCAGGTGGTCGATATCGTCGATGTTGCCTTCGTCGGCGCGGAGCTTCAGGAGGTAGTGGCAGATATTGAGGAAGTCCATGCCGGACATGGTCATCCGCTCGTCGCCTTCGATGTTGAACTTCCGGTTCAGGCGGAAGCGGCCGATTTTGCCGAACGAATAGCGCTTTTCGTCGAAGAACCGTTCAAAGAACAGTTCCTGCGCCTTGTCGCGGCTGGCCGGCGTGCCGGGGCGGAGCCGCTTGTAGATTTCCAGGAGCGACCAGATGTACTGGGCCCGGTCGAGGCCGCCGGACCAGGCGACGCGCCAGGCCATGCGGTTAAAGATGTTTTCCTCGAGCTTCTTGGCGTCGCCACCTTCCGAGAGGGTGTCCCGGATGGCGAGGTCGGCGAGGAGGCCGGACCCGACGTTGGCTTCGATTTGGTCGAGCGTTTCCCGGTCGCCGTCCACTTCCTCGATAAAGAAGGCGCCGACGCTCCAGGGCTTCGATTCGCGGCCGTCCCGGGCCGAGGCCATGGCGTCCCGGACCGCGCGGGCGACGACTTCGGCGCTGGCGCCGTCGGTGCCGGCGAGAAGGGCTTTCAGTTTTTTGTTCGCGTCGGAGGCGCGGAGGATGTCCCGGATAACGCCGTTCCCCCATTCCTCGACGCGTTCCCGATCGTCCAGGAGGGTGGTGGCGATGAGTTCGTCCTCGAGGCCTTCGAAGGTGCCGTCCTCGTTGACAGTGCCGATGACTTCAAGGGATTCGACCCCGGCTTCGCGGAGTTTCGAAAACACCATCGGCCGGTCGTTCCCCTTGGTCTGGCCGTCTTCGATGCGCCGCTCGAGGCTGGCGCGGGTGAGGCGGGTGCAGGACGGGATAATGACCTGGCAGTTGATGTAATCGACAACGCGGCTGACGCACAGCGGCAGCGGCTTGTTTTCGCGTTCCATCTTGTCGAGGACGTCCAGCGTCTCTTCGGTGAGGGGATAATCCACCACCGGGTGGAAGGCGCGGAGAATGTCGTCGTCCGAATCGAGAATCGGCGACCACTGCTCGATGCGGCGGCCTTCGCCGCCGGAGGTGGACTTGCCGATATCGTAAACGACAGGGGTGTTCGTCGTCTCGTCCATCTCCACCGCGAGGGCGCGGAGGAAGGTGGTGGCGGCGATTTTACCCGACCGGTCGATATGGATATTAAGCTGGTCCTTCGACGTCACTTCCACCTGAATCCAGGAACCGCGTTCCGGGATGATGCGGCAGGAGTGGAGCCGCTTGCCGGAGGAGTGGACCTCGGACGAGAAGTCGCAGCCGGGCGACCGCTGGAGCTGGGTGACGATAACACGTTCGGCGCCGTTGACGACAAATTCGCCGCCGCCGATCATGAGGGGGATTTCGCCGAGATAGACCCATTCCTCCACCGTCACCTTGCCGGAGAGGCGGACCTTGATCTTGAGCGGTCCGGCATAGGTCAGGCGGAGCGCGCGGCATTCGTCCGGGGTATGCCGGGGCTCGCCGATTTGATATTCGATATATTCAAGGCTGACAGACCCGTCGTAGGACTCGATGGGGAACACTTCCCGGAACACCGCCTCGAAGCCGTCGTTCTTGCGTTCCTGCGGAGGGGTGTCCATCTGGAGGAAGTCGGCATAAAAACGACGCTGCGTCTCCATAAGATCCGGCAGCGGCAAGGTGCGGCAAGCTTTTCCGTAGTAGCGAATTTCCTGGCTCATATGAGTCCTCTGCGGGCTATAATAGCTGTATAAATAACGGACCGCCGACCGTGGCCTCCGCGACAACTCCGGCGGATGCCGCCCGAACGGCGGAACCGGCGAGGATCGCGTTCCATTTCCCCAGTCCTGGCCGGTGTTATTTATTCAAAATGCGCGAATCAATCATCAATAACAGAATGAATAATGGACGCCGAGTGCGCCGACTATCCGGATGGTCCTGCCGGGCCCGAAGCCTGAGCTGTTTTTTCCGTGTCTCGTGCCGCCGAACTTCCGACAACCGGCACCGGTGTTGAAACAGCTTCTGACCAAAGTACCCGACAATTCACGGAGTGCCATTTTGCCTATCCTGTTCAGGCGCCGTATCCCTCGGAAAAATTCTTCGGTGGCGGCAAAAGTCCTGAAACCCTCGCGGACTAGGCATTCATAATTCATTGGGTGTTATTAAATGCGCTACAAGCGAACCATTTTTCTCCGCGCCGTTCACCGCCACTGAGTTTCCGTGATACCCGTGCCGGTAAAAATCCGCTCCGAAAAATGCCTCACCATTACCAATTCCAGAAACCGCAGACGGCGTCCGCCTGCAAATACGCGCAGACGGACGCCATACCTGGGTTTTACTTCCCGCTTATTTCAACTCGACTTCGCCGCCGGCTTCTTCAAGCTGCTGCTTGAGTTTGTCGGCTTCGTCCTTCGACGCCTTTTCCTTGATCGGGCTCGGCGCCTTTTCGACGAGGTCCTTGGCTTCCTTCAGGCCGAGGCCGGTGATTTCGCGGACCGCCTTGATGACGGAGATTTTCTTGGTGGTGTCCGGCACGCCCTTCAGGACGACGTCCATGACGGACGGGGCGGCATCGGCGGCTTCGCCGCCGCCGGCGGCCGGAGCGGCCATCATCACCGCGCCACCGCTGGCCGGGTCGATGCCCTGGGCGTCCGTGAGGTAGTCCGAGGTGCGTGGCGTCCCGGAGGGTGCGCCCGCCGCA
>JAJQFC010000347.1 GCA_021201355.1 Planctomycetaceae bacterium
TCACCCGGCCCAAGGCGCAGGGATTCGTTGACGCTGAGGAAAAAAAGCCCGAGGAGAGCGAGCCCGGCCCCAAGCCCTTCCCCAAACACAACCCGTCTCCCGAAGAACACCATGATAACCGGCACCAGAACGACGTACAAGCTGGTGATGAACCCGGCCTTCGCCACCGTCGTCCAGAGGAGGCCGTATTGTTGGAGAATGCTCCCGCCGAAAAGAAACAGTCCGGCGAGGACCATGCCGGAGAAGTTGTTCCGAAGATAGACCCGCCGGTCCGGCGCCGCCGCCATTCCCCGCCCGAGCCGCCCAATGGCGTACGGCAGAAGCACCGCCCCGCCGAGGGCGAAGCGGATACCCATGTAGGCGAACGGCGTCAGGTTTTCCATGGCCCGCCGCTGGAAAATAAACGAGAAGCCCCACAACGCGGCGGTGAGGAGGAGCACCCCTTCGCCGATGAGCTTTTTCTTCGTGAGATTGTTTTGCATAATCCGGTATCCACAGCGCCCGGCCGCACCGCGCCGGAAGGTAATAATGTAGTGAACGAACCATTCCGTACTCAAATGGTTCGTGTATTCGGGCGTTCACCACCCGATACAGCGTCACCAGCCGCCGCACCGTCCATGAATAGCCCGTCCATTCCCCGACTGTCACGCCGAGAAAAAATCGGGGCCGCCACCCGGTACGGGTGACCGCCCCGATTACCGAACCTCATACTTACGTATTGGCCGATGCGAGACGGAAAGGGGACAGCGGACAAACGATCCGCCGTTCCCTCCGACGTCCGCCTATTACACTTCGGCGATGGCAATCCGCACCGGCTCGCCGCCGATGTCGACCTCGCGGACATTTCCGATGTCTTCCCACTCGACCTTGTAGTCGGATGCGAGCATTTCCGCCGCTATCGTATCGCCGTGTTCCACCGCCGCCCGCGCCGCCTTGCCGCCGGCGCCGAGCCGGACGCGAATCCGCGCCTCGAACGGCAGGTCGAGTTCCTTCCGGATGGTCTGGATGCGGTTGATGATTTCCCGCGCCAGCCCTTCCCGTTCCAGTTCGTCCGTAATGGCGGCGTCAAGGACGACCACCGCGCCCCGGCCGTCGGCGGCGGCGAAGCCGTCCTTCGCGGCCAGCCTGACGTCAAGCTGCTGCCCGGTCAGGTCGATTTTCCGCCCGTCGAACTCGAGGGTGAAGGCGCCCTTTTCCTTGACGGTGCGGATGACCGTGGCGGCGTCCTCTTTCGCCAGGGCGGCGGCGCAGGCCTTCATCGACTTTCCGAGTATCGGCCCGAGCTCCTGAAAGTTCGGCTTGACCGTGAAGCTGACGTACTCCGACGCGTCCTTGGCGAACGCCAGTTCCTTGACGTTGATTTCCTCGCGGACAACGTCCCCGAGTTCCCTGACCCCGGCCTCGTCCTCCGGCCGGGTGAGGATGACGACGGCTTCCCGGAGGGGCTGCCTGACCTTCAGCTTCTGGCTGGCCCGGGCGGCGAGGCCGAGAGAGGCGATTTCCCGCACGAGATCCATCCGCCGTTCGACATCCGGGTCGACCCGCTTGTCG
Organism: Planctomycetaceae bacterium; assembly: GCA_021201355.1. GTDB lineage: Bacteria > Planctomycetota > SZUA-567 > SZUA-567 > SZUA-567 > JAJBSZ01. Next base: position 1,552 of record JAJQFC010000347.1, read on the forward strand.
TCCGCCTTCGGCCAGTGGCAGAGGTGGACCGATTCCGGCATCGTCTCCGGCCACATGGCGCGGGCCAGGTTCTGGTACAGTTCTTCCGCGAAGAACGGCGTAAACGGCGCCGAGATGACGGCGATGCGGCAGAGCGTTTCATAGAGCGTCCAGTAGGCGGACAGCTTGTCCTCGCCCTTCTCGGACGACCAGAACCGGTCGCGGCTCCGGCGGACATACCAGTTCGACAACTGCTCGACGAGGGCGCTCAACGCCTGCGCCGCCTGGAGGATGTTCATCGCTTCGAGATTCTTCGCCACTTCCCGCGTCGCCGTCTCCAATTTCGACAACATCCAGCGGTCGAGAAGGCTCCGCTTCGCCGGGTCCGGCCGGGTCGGCGACTTCCCGAACGGATCGTCCGACAGGTTGTCGACGCCGCTGAGGCCCTCACGCGGGTCAAACCCGTCGATGTTCGCATAGATGACGAAGAACGAGTAGACGTTCCGCAAGCGGACGAGGAAATCCTTCTGCGCTTCCCGGATGCCACCCTGGAAAAACCGCGTTGACGTCCACGGCTGGTTCGAGATGCAGAAGAACCAGCGCATGGCGTCGGCGCCTTCGGAGTCGAGGACGTCGAAGGGGTCCGGGTAGTTCCGAAGTTTTTTACTAAGCTTGGTTCCTTCGCCGGACAGAAGGAGGCCGAGGACGAGACAGCTCTTGTAGGGTATCGGATACTCCCGTTCCCACGGCGCCAGTTCGCCCACGTCCTCGCCGCGTTCGCGTTTCCGCGCCGCGCATTCCTTCAGGAGCGTGGCGATGGCGAGGAGGGAATAGAACCAGCCGCGCGTCTGGTCGATGGCTTCCGAAATGAAATCGGCCGGGAACGCTTTCGCCAGATTCGCCGCCGAACCGTCCTTGTGCGGATAGCCCCATTGGGCAAACTGCATGGCGCCGCTGTCGTACCAGCAGTCGATGACTTCCGGCACCCGCCACATTTCACTGCCGCACTTGTCGCACTTGAGGCGGACCTGGTCGACCCACGGCTTATGGAGTTCGAAATTGTCCGGCAGTTCGTCCTGGTTCGCCGCCCGCCGGAGCAGTTCCGCCTTGCCGCCGACGGCGGTCCGCTCGCCGCACGAACATTCCCAAATCGGCAACGGCGTCCCCCAGTAGCGTTCCCGGGACAAGGCCCAGTCGACGTTCGACTCGAGGAAGTTCCCGAACCGCCCGTCCCGGATGTGCTCCGGATACCACTGGATTTTCGCGTTGTTCTCCAGCATCTTGTCCTTCACGGACGTGGTGCGGATATACCAGGCCGGCCGGGGATAATAAAGAAGCGGACTCGGACAGCGCCAGCAATACGGATAATCGTGGATGTACTGCTCCGACTTGACGAGCTGTTTCCGCGCCTTCAGTTCCTTGATGATAAGCGGGTCCGCATCCTTCACGAACATCCCGGCCCAGGGCAGAATGGTCTCGTCGAAGGTGCCGTCCGGCCTCACCGGGTTCAGCATCGGCAGGTTGTTCTCGCGGGAAACGCGGTAGTCGTCCTCGCCGAAGGCGGGAGCGATATGGACAATCCCGGACCCGGCGTCGAGGCCGACAAAGTCGCCGGCGATGACGCGGAACGCTTCCCGGTCCGGCGTCGCAAAGGCGAAAAGCTGTTCGTACTCGAGGCCGACAAGGTCCGACCCCTTGACGGTCCGGAGGACTTCATGGGGAATCTTCCCCATCACCTTCTCGCGGAGCGCCGACGCCATGACAAGCGTTTCGTCCCCGGCCTTGACGTAGTCGTAGTCGAAGTCGGCGCCGACGGCGAGGCCGACGTTGGAGATGAGCGTCCACGGCGTCGTCGTCCAGGCGACGAACAACGTCTTCGGATCTGCCTTCGACCGGAACGCGACGTACGCGCTCGCGTCTGCCACTTCCTTGTATCCCTGGCCGACTTCGTGGCTGGACAAGGCGGTCCCGCAGTGCGGGCACCACGGCACGATCTTATGGCCGTGGTAGATGAGGTCTTCGTCCCAGAACTGTTTCAGGCTCCACCACACCGAGTCGATGTACGACTCGTGGTAGGTGACGTACGGATCGTCCAGGTCGACCCAATAACCGATGCGTTCGGTTAATTTCCACCAGACGTCGGAGTAGCGGAAGACGGAGTCCTTGCATTTTTTCACGAACGCTTCGACGCCGTATTCCTCGATGCCCTGTTTCCCTTCGATGCCGAGTTCCTTCTCGACTTCGATCTCGACCGGCAGGCCGTGGGTGTCCCACCCGGCTTTCCGGGGAATGTTATAGCCCTGCATGGCCCGGTACCGGGGGAACAGGTCTTTGACGACGCGGGTGAGGACGTGCCCCGGGTGGGGCATGCCGTTGGCGGTCGGCGGGCCTTCGTAGAAGACGTAGGTGGACTTCCCCTCGTCTTCCGCGCGGCGTTCGCCCTGGGCCAACTGCTTTTCGAAAATATGCTCGTTGTGCCAGAAATCGAGCCAGCGTTTTTCCGAGGCGGGAAAATTGATTTCCCGGTCAACCGGTTTGAAGACGCCCATGACGACAGTACTCCTTATTTCGCGTACGCGAACCAACAAACAAGGCGGGCAAAACGCCCGCCGACCGGAATAATTCGACATGCCGTAAACGACACGGACACGGCGAATCAAACAACCGTAATCCATCGTGATATTTTAATGAAACACCCTGCCGACGCAAGACCGCAACCGTCGGGTTGTCCCCGAATACCCATATACATATACTGTGAACAAGTCCCGATAAAACCTCGTTCCGCCGCCGGACAGTGACATCCGGCCGCCCGGCCGGTTTTCCCGCGCCCCTGACGACGGCCCGGAACGGGAACCGCTCTCGTAAAAATCCGGTCAGTACCGCGTCAAAATAATCCGATTCGGAGGCATCATGGTAAATCCGTTCCGCCTACTGAAGAACTTCCTCCTGTTCCGCCGCCGGAATGCCGACGTCAAACGCCGTCGCGGCTGCGCTTCCGTCGTCGTCTCCCTTATCGTCCTCGCCATGGTCGGTTCGTCCGTGCAGTATTTCCGCCCGGCCTGGATTGTGTCTCTCGGAAACGCCATCCGGAACTACACGGGCATCGAGATTCCCTACATCACCGATCCGGCCGCTCCCGCCGGCGCTCCGGAAATACGGCACCCGGCCGGCTTCAGCGGCGGCACCGACACGAACGCCGGGCCGAGCCTCTTCACCCTCTTCGCCGCCCTGAACCTGACCCGCGACCAGATCGAGCGCCTGCCGGACAGCCCGCCGCCGCCCATGGCCAAGCCGGCGGAGGCGCCCTGGCGCACCATCGGCCAGGTCGTCAGCGGCGACGTCGTCGTCATAGACGGCCACCGGGTCAAACTTCTCGGCGTCGACGCTCCGGAAATTGAACGGACCGACGAGTTCCTCCGGGAAGCCGCCCGCCTCGGAAGCGGCCGGGAACAGGCCCTCGCCGCCTTCGGCGCCGCCGCCCTGGCCCTCACCCGGCAGGCTGCCGAAGGCAAACGCTGCTGGGTCGAGTACGACGGGTCCAACCTCGACCCGCAAGGCCGGGTCTGGGCCTATATCCATCTCGAGGACGGCATCAACCTGAACGAGGCCCTGATCTACTCCGGCTATGCCCGGGTCGATCTCGAACGGAATTTCCGCTACCTGAAACGGTACCTCTACCTCCAGGCCGAAGCCGAACGCCTCGGCTACGGCCTCTGGGGCGGACGCTGACAACGACACTGCCGTCCTCCCCGTGTAACGTCCTCGCCGTGCGAAAAGAAAAACGCCCGTACAACCGGGCGTTTTTCCATAAGTGTTTAGAGCTTTAGTTGTGCGCGTCCGCCGACGCATCGTCAGAACTCAATCCCTTCCTGCGCCTCGATACCGCGCATGTACCCGTGCTTGACGACATTCACCTCGCTCACCGTATCGGCGACGGCGATAAGCTTCACCCCGGCGCCGCGCCCGGTCAGCACCACCGCCTGGTCCGGCCTGAGGCCCTTGATGAAATCGACGATTTCGTCCTCCGTCACCATGTGCCGGGCGGCGATGCCGCAGATTTCGTCCAGGCAGATGAGGTCGTACTTGTCCGCCCGTTCCCTGGCCTGGCGGAACAGGTCGCGGGCCGCTTCGGCGTGTTTTTCAAAGTCCGGATGGCTCCGTGGCGGCGTCATGCCGAAAGTGCCGGACACGATGTCGATACCCGGGAAGGTCGACAACACATCCAGTTCCCAACTGTGACGGGCCTTGGCGAAGCGGACGAGGAGCACGTTTTTTCCGCAGCCGAGGCTCCGGACAATGACCCCGATCATCGCCGTGGTCTTCCCTTTTCCGTCGCCGGTGAAAATGAGGGTGCGGGCCCGTTCCGTCGTCATTCTTCGTCATCCCATGGCAATTGGTCGCGTTCCCGTTCATCGTCCCGGAGACCGGCGAGGGAACCGTCGTCCTGGTCGTCGTCGTAGTCGTCGTTCCGGCCGGAGCCGCCGAACTTGGATCGGAATTCTTCCAGAGTGAGGAGGATTTCCCGGGCCTTGCCGTCCCGGAACGGCCCAAGAAGCCCGACCGATTCAAGCTGATCGATAATCCGGGACGCCCGGCCGTAACCGATGCCGAACTTCCGCTGGAGGAGTGACACGGAACCGCGCTGGCTTTCAATAATCGCTTTCCCGGATTGCATGAACAGTTCGTCGAAGGTCGAGATGTCGACCGCGCCGCCGCTGTTCCCGATAACCGGTCCGGTAAGGTCGGGATGGTACCGTGGCGCCGCTTCGGACTTCGTGTACTTCACCACCCGGAACAATTCCTCGTCCGAGACAAACACGCCCTGCGCCCGGGTCAGTTTGCCGACGCCCGGCGGCAGATACAGCATGTCGCCCTGGCCAAGAAGGGTCTCGGCGCCGTTCCCGTCAAGGATGGTCCGGCTGTCCACCCGGCTCGCCACCTGGAAGGCGATGCGGCAGGGCATATTGGCCTTAATGAGGCCGGTGATGACGTCCACGGACGGCCGCTGCGTGGCGAGAATGAGGTGGATGCCGACCGCCCGGCTTTTCGCCGCGAGGCGGGTGATGTGATGTTCGACATCCTTTCCCGCCACCATCATGAGGTCGGCCAGTTCGTCAATGATGACGACCATGTACGGCAGTTTTTTCGGGAACGCCTCGATTTCCTCCTGGCTGGCGAATTCGTCCAGGCGTTCGCGGATGCCTTCTTCCCCGAGGGCGTTGAACTTGGCGATGTTGTTGACAGACACCTGGGAAAGCTGTTCGTACCGCTCGTCCATCTTCTGGCAAATCCAGTCGAGGACGGCGACGGCCCGCTTCATGTCCGTGATAACGGGACTCATAAGATGCGGAATGTCCTTGAACCGCGACAGTTCCACCACCTTCGGGTCGACCATGATGAGTTGCGTCTCGTCCGGCTTGCAGCACATCATGACGGACAGGATGATCGAGTTAATACACACTGACTTGCCGCTGCCGGTGGCGCCGGCGATAAGGAGGTGCGGCATCCGCGCGAGGTCGGCGACCAGGGCCTGCCCGGACACGTCCTTCCCGAGGCAGACCGGCAGGGCCTGGCGCTTCTTCTCCCGGTTGACCGCGCCGACGATTTCCCGGAGGGACACGAGTTCCTTGGTGAGGTTCGGAATCTCGATGCCGATGGTGTTCTTCCCGGGGATCGGCGCAATAATCCGGACCGACTCCGCCTTGAGCTGCATCGCGATGTTGTCGGCAAGGGACGTCACCTTGGACAACCGGATGCCCGGGGCCAGGCTGATTTCATACATCGTCACCCGGGGACCGCGTTCTATATGAACGACTTTGCCTTCAATCTTGAACTCGGCCAGGGTCTGTTCGAGAATGCGCGCCCGGTTCTCCACCTGGGTCCGGTCCTCCACCACCGGCGGCGGCGGCGCGTCAAGGAGGTCAAGGGACGGCAACTGGTATCCGGAAATATCCCCGGGAACCGCCGCCGCCCGCTCCCGTTCCGGCCCGTTT
>JAJQFC010000278.1 GCA_021201355.1 Planctomycetaceae bacterium
GTAAAGTAAGAGTATCGTTTGGCACAAGAAAAGGATGGCGACCACATGCTGGCCGAAGAGCGCAAACGTGTGATGCTTCAAATCATTAACGAACGTAAAGCCGTTCGCGTCAGCGATTTAAGTTCGAATCTCAATATTACCGAGGCGACTGTCCGGCGTGATTTGGATGAACTTCAGAACGAACGCAAGATCCGGCGTACCCACGGTGGCGCATTGTCAATCTACCCAGCCGCATCGGAACTGAGCGTCCAGGAACTTGTGCAAGAAAATCAGGTGGAAAAGCGGGCTATAGCGGCGAAAGCCTTCGAATTCATCGATGACAACGATGCCCTTATCCTGGACAACTCCACCACGGTCAGAGAGTTGGCGGCCCTTTTGAAATCCGGTCAAAAGAAGAAACTGACCATCATCACCACTTCTTTCACCATCGTCTCCGACCTTATAGGAGCGGTTGATTACGAAATAATTCATCTCGGCGGCAGCGTTCGGGCCAACATCAACGGCACGCTTGGTCCCATCGCCGAGCGCGCCCTCAAGGATCTCCACGCGGATAAAACGTTTCTTGGGGTCAACGGCATCAGCGTGCCGTTTGGCTATTCCGTGCCCAATGGCTTTGAAGCCGCTCTGAAAAAAGCGATGAGCAATTCAGCGAAGCAGACCCTGGTCTTGGCGGATCATACCAAATTCGACAAATCGTACCTGTGCAAGGTTGCTTCCATAGATGAAGTGGACCGCCTGATTACAGACGACATCTCACCTGAAATGGAGAGTGAACTATCCAAGTTGCATGTCAGTTTTACGCTCGCACGTCCCGAGTAAGGCTTCGCGCGCCGTTCGACTGCCAGCCTTCGCGCCATGCAACCTTTCCGCAACTTTTATATATTGCATGTTCCCACCGGCATGACTTTGCGGTCTCCGGTTGGAACGCTTCATGCTGCCCTTTAGATGTCGAAGACGAAATCTCCAGAGCGTTTCAGCGAACGATGTGTCCATGCGTTAGAGCATAGTAACTTTCAAAAAACCGCGTTTTTTTTGTCATCGTCGGGTATGTGGCGCGGATCGCCGCATGCGCGGGGATTTTGCGTCCTTTGTCGACGTTACGGTTTCAATAGAACGGGCGCGAATGCGGCCATGAATCACTGAAGCTTCGCAACACAAAAGAAACGTTCCAGTCTTTCCGGCAGCGTCACCGGTTCAACTTCTTTTAGAAAAGGTGCACGTCATGATCCGTGGTGCGATATTTCCTCACAGGTACATCCAGGGGGCTGGAGCAATTCGGGAATTGGCAAATCATCTGCCTCCTTTGGGCGGGAAAGCTCTGGTCGTGATGGATCCGGGGGTAACCACTTTCATGACTCCCCGTATCTCCGACGCGGTCGGGGAGAAAGTGCCGTTGACGTTTCTTATTTTCGGCGGCGAGTCGACGGAAGCGGAAATGCGGAACGCGGCGGAAACGGCGAAGAAGAACGGCTGCGATATTATCGTCGGGGTTGGCGGAGGCAAGGCCCTTGACACAGCGAAGGGCGCGGCATTTTTTCATCCAGCCAGACTGGTACTTATTCCCACCATCTGCGCTTCCGACGCGCCGTGCAGTAAAAATGCCGTGGTCTATAATCCGGACCACACCATAGACAGGGACATTCACGGACTGTTCAATCCCGACATTATTTTGGTTGATACCGCCATCATCGCCCGTGCGCCGACGCGATATCTGTCCTCGGGTATCGCGGATGCGTTGGCCACGTGGTTTGAGGCCGAATCCTGCATGGTGACGCGTCACGTCAATTTCACCGGGTACAGCGGGACACGAACAGCCTACGCAATCGCCCGCCTCTGCTACGACACGCTGCTGGCCGACGGCGCTGCGGCGGTCCGCCACTGCGACATGGGGATTGTGACGCCGCAATTAGAGGACGTGGCGGAAGCCTGCACGTTGATGAGCACCATCGGCTTCGAGAGTGGCGGATTGGCTGGCGCGCACGGTTTTCATCAAGGATTGGCAGAGCGTCCTGAAACGCACCGTTTCACCCATGGCGAAAAGGTGGCGATGGGCATCCTGGCGGCGTTGTTCATGACGCAGAAGCCGACGGAAATCATCGAAAGGATTTACCGCTTCCATTTGGAGACGCGGTTGCCGGTCTGTTTGGCGGACCTCGATATTACCGACACGTCGCGCGAACACTTGATGATTGCGATCAAGCGAATGCAAAAACCGGAGGATTGCACGCATTGGGAGCCGATCCGGTACGACGAGGAGGATCATTTGGCGGCGCTGCTGGCTGCCGATCAATATGGCCGGGCGATAAAGAGTTTTGCCGACGCGACTATGCAGGACGCTTGATCTATCCTTATTTTACCTAATCCCTCTCCGAACGATAAAAGGAAAGTTTGTCATGATTAAAGAATTGTTTTCTCTTGCGGGACGAACAGCCGTGGTTACCGGTGGCGGCAGACAATTGGGAAAATCCATAGCCATGACCTTCGCGGAAATGGGAGCCAACGTCGTGGTGGCCGATATAAACGAAGCGGACGGCAACGCCTCCGCCGAGGAAATCGCCCGGACGCACGGCCACGGCGCGGCGTACGTCAAAGCGGACGTGCCAATTCCCGGTGATCACGAACGAGCCGTCGCCGAGGCGGAGGTCCGGTTCGGCCGCCTCGATATCTACGTCAACAATGCGGGCATCGCCGAATCGGCGAAAGGCGAGGACATGTCGCTGGCGCAATGGCAGCGCATGATCGACATCGATTACAGCGGTGTTTATTATGGGTGCCGCGCCGCCTTTCCGGCGTTCAAACGGGCGGGTAAAGGTTCAATCATCAACATCGCATCCATGTCCGGCCTGGTCGTCAACGTGCCGATGGAACAGCCGCACTACAACACCGCCAAAGCGGCGGTTATTCACCTTACCAAATCCCTGGCCGTCGACTGGTCCCGCCATGCCATTCGCGTCAACAGCATATCACCAGGCTATCTCGAAGGCCCGATGAGCGGACCGGGCCTGGAAAATCCGGTATGGGGTCCGATATGGATGGCGCGGAGCGTGATGAAACGGTTGGGCCGACCCGAAGAAATATGCGGCGCGGCGCTGCTCCTGGCATCCGACGCGGGCAGTTTCATGACCGGTTCGAACGTCGTCGTCGACGGCGGCTATACCTGCGCCTGAGGCGGTGCGTAGCCCTATGTATCCAAATGACTGGAGAGAGCGCGTGTCTCTGAAAGAACGATGGGATTTAGTGGGCTTTGGCGTTGCGGCGGTGGACGATGTTTTTACGACCGGAAAATTCATTCCGAACGAAAAACACAAGTTGATCAGCGCCCGCCGCCTTGGCGGAGGCCAGACGGAAACCGCGCTTGTCGCCGCCGCGCGGCTTGGTTGTTCCTGTTACTACGGCGGCAACCTGGGGAGAGATGAACGTTCGGATTTTGTGCGCGGGGTATTGAGCCGCGAAGGGATTGGGTATCCCGAAGGCGTACGCCACCCCGAAGCATCGCCCACCTACGCGGTCGTCATCGTCGATCAGGAGTCGGGTGAACGGTCCATCCTGTGGAGCGACGACGCGGTCGTCCCTCCTGTCATTGACGAGAGTGATATTGAAGTGATTCGCGGCGCTCGCTGCATTTTGACGGATCAGAATTTTCCCGACTGCCAGTTGGCCATCGCCCGGACGGCCAGGGAGGCGGGGATTCCCGTTGTGGGGGATTACGAGCGGCTCGAGGGCGAGATCGGCAAACAGCTCGACGCAGTGACGGATCACATCATCGTACCCCTTGTCATGGCGCGCCGCAATTGGGGAATGACCGATCCGGAAGACCTTGTCGCGCGGATGATGACCGCCACTGGCCGCAAATTAGCCTGCGTCACTGACGGCGTGAACGGCTGCTGGTTCGCCACCCATGAGGCACCATATACAATCCGCCGCCAACCCGCATTTTCGATGCCGCAGGTCGTCGACACGAACGGGTGCGGCGACATCTTTCACGGAGCGTATGCAGCGAGTCTGATTCAGGAATTTCCGCTCGAGGAATGTATCCGGCGCGCGGCCGCGACCGCAGCGCTTAAAACGCGGCAGAGCGGAGGGCAGACGGGCGCCCCGACCCTTGTGGAATTGGAACGGTTTCTACAAGCTGTTCGATAACTGCCGGAATGTCGTCGTATGCGGCGGCGAGATGGCAGTTGCAAGAATAGCTTTCAGAAAACCGCCGGTAGTTCACCAGATGGAATTGTAGAGGAGAAATGAAATGCAGAGCAACCTGGCGACACTGTTGCAACGCGCCGAAGAAGGGAAGTATGCGGTGATAACCTTCAATTACTCAGACCTGTGGGATCTGAAGGGCATAATACGGGCGGCGGAAGAAGAACGCGCCCCCATCATGGTGGCGGCGGTGCCCGCCATTGTCCATAACCACGGGGTCAAGTTCATCGGCGGTATTGCCCAAGCGGCCGCCGAATCGTCTACGGTGCCGGTGGTGCCACACCTGGACCATTCCAATTCCGTAGCGCTCTGCATGGATGTCATCGATCACGGCCTGCGTTCGGTCATGATAGACGCGTCGCACCTTCCCTTTAAGGAAAACGTCTCCATCGTCAGGCCCGTGGTGGAATACGCCCATGCGCGCGGCGTGCATGTCGAGGGTGAACTGGGCCGTATCATGGGCGCGAACTGGGAAGGCGTCTTCGTCGACGGCACCGATTATCTCACCGATGTGCGCGAGGCGGTGGAGTTTATTAAACAGACGGGGGTGGATTCCCTCGCTGTGGGAATAGGATCCGGCCACGGGTTTTATACCGAAACGCCGCACCTTAATATCGAGCGACTGTCGGAAATCAAGGCCGCCACCGGCGCCAAGCTCGTGCTCCACGGCGGCACCGGATTGCCCGAGGATCAAATCAAGGACGCGATCAGGCATGGCATCAACAAGATCAACGTGGGCACGCTCATTTACACAAGTTATCTCACCACCCTGAAGAAAACGCTCGACTCGTACGAGGATCAGAACTACTCGCTGTCCCTGTTCGACGAAGCCGTCGCTGCGGTAACCGAGGCGGCGCGGGGTTGGATCCGGACCGTGGGCGCCAACGGCAAGGCTTAAGCCTGGCGGCGATCCTTGTAGCCGCCGGACACACGATTTTTCAGGAGTCGCGAGTGCGACCCCGTAGTGCAGGCAAGTACCGAGAGGACTCAACAAAGGAGAATTGCCGATGCGGAAATTATTCACTTTAACACTCGCCATGCTGTTGACCATGACCTTCGCGAGAGGTTCGGCCCATTCCGGCGAGCCGATCAAGGTAGCCTATCTGACCAAGTCCATCTCGAACGAAGTGTGGCAGATGATGTCGCAGGGCGTGGTGGATCTGGCGCCGCAGTTCGGCATGGCCGTCACCGTGATGGACTGCGACAACAACGCCGCGAAGCAGGTTGAGCAGGTGGAGAGCTGCGTCGAAGCCGGCTATGACGTTATCCTGGTCTCCCCCGCCGACCTGAACGCGGTTACGGAAGCTTGTAAAAAGGCGATTGAATCCGGGGTCCATATCGTCAGCGTGGACGGGCCAAACTTCCATTGCCAGGCATATGTGGATGCGAGAGAACACGCCGACGCCTATGAACTGGGCCTGCGGACCGCGAAAATGGTCAACGAAAAATGGCCGGACAAGAAGGAAATCAACCTTTGCCTGATCGAGTTCGTCTTTGAACAGGCCTGCGTCGAACGGGCGGCGGGGTTGATGGATGGTTCCAATTCGGCGATAAACGCCAAGGTCAACGTTGTTGCCAAGATTTCTCCTCCCGACGCGGCGAAGGCCAATGTCATGAGCGAGAGCGTGCTGCAGGCGTATAATGTCGACGTGTGCATGAGCATTGCGGGCGACCAGGCCTACGGCTTCTGCATGGCCGCCGCGAACGCTGGCATCAAGTCTGAAGACATCATCGTCACCGCCATGGACATTACCCCGATGTCCGCCAACCTGTTGGCCGAAGGCAAGTACATCAAGCTTCTGGGTTCATGGGGCTCGCCGTCCTATGACAAGGCGCTCGTCCACCTGGGAGCGATTCGGGAAGCGCTCAAGGTAGACGGGTTCACCACCAACCCGGTGTGCGTGTATTACACCCCGAGCTACGTCGACGCGTCCAACATTAAAGAAACAATTGAACAGTTCGGCTGGTAACAGTAACCCACGTTGCCTCCGGGCGCACCGCCCGGAGGCAATGCTTCCGCACGGAATACGACGATGAGGAAGGCGGTGAAAGTATGGAAGCCATTATGAAGTTGCAGAACATCAGCAAACGATTTCCCGGCGTCATTGCCTTGGAGGACGTGAGCGTCGAATTTCGGCAAGGAGAGGTGCATGCGTTGGTGGGGGAGAACGGCGCGGGAAAATCCACTTTAATCAAAACACTGACCGGCGTGCACAAGCCGGACCAGGGCTCCATCATATATAACGGCGTTGAATATACAGGCTTCACTCCCCGGGGCGCCAAGGAACTGGGCATCGGCGTCATCTATCAGGAACTCAGCCTGGTCAATCATTTGACCGTGGCGGAAAACATATTTTTAAGCGATTTGCCGAGAAAAGGTTTCCTGCTGGACCGGCAAACGATGGTACAAAAAACCGAGGATGTCCTGCGCAAGATGGATATCCACATTGACCCGAACGACACGGTTAAAAAACTATCCATCGGGTTTCAGCAAATGGTTGAACTCGCCAAGGCCATTGTCGAACAGTCCAAAGTGCTGATCATGGATGAACCGACGGCGCCGTTGTCCAATCACGAAGTTGAAATCCTCTTCCAGCTCGTGACGCAATTGCGGCAGGCGGGCATCACCATCATCTACATATCCCACAGAATAGATGAGATATTCCGTCTGGCGGATCGCGTCAGCGTCTTGCGCGACGGCAAATTGGTCAAAACTATGGATATCGGGGAGACGGATAAGGACCACCTGATTTCCCTCATGGTCGGCCGCGACCTGAAGGATATTTATCCGAAACGGAACGCTCCCGCCGGCGGCGACATCATCTTGCAGACAAAGCGCCTGACAGGCAATGGCGTTCGCGATATCAGCCTCAAAATCAGGCGAGGTGAAATTCTCGGCCTCGGCGGTCTCGTGGGGTCGGGACGCACCGAATTCGCCGAGTTGCTGTATGGTGCGAAAAAGGTGGAAAGCGGCGAGGTGATTTTCAACGGAGAGAAGATCGTCGTCAGCAGCCCCAAGCACGCCATGAAAAACCGTATCATGATGGTGCCGGAGGATCGCAAACGGCAAGGACTGATTCTTGATCAATCGGTTAAGAACAACATCTCCATTACCGTGTTGAAAAACATCTCCGAACTGGGCGTTCTCAATAAAACCAAAGAAGTCGAACTTGCCCGGAAGTATGTCGAAAAAATGCGCATCAAGATCTCCGGATTGGAACAAAGAGCAAAAAACCTCAGCGGCGGAAATCAGCATACATTAGTGTTGTCAAAAGGCATGGCCATTACTCCCGACCTGATAATCATCGACGAAC
>JAJQFC010000292.1 GCA_021201355.1 Planctomycetaceae bacterium
CTGCCGTGGCGCATAGACTACCGGCCGTACAGCATCTGGATTTCCGAAATCATGCTCCAGCAGACCCAGATGGAACGGGCGGTGGCGTATTTCCACAACTGGCTGGCGCGGTTCCCGGACATCCGGGCGGTGGCGGACGCCCGTGAAGACGACGTCCTCGCCGCCTGGGAAGGCCTCGGTTACTACTCCCGGGCGCGGAACATCATGCGGGCGGCGCGGGTATTGTTGGACGACCATGGCGGCGAGTTCCCCGCCGACTACGACGCCATCCGCGCCCTTCCGGGCATCGGCGATTACACGGCCGGAGCGATTGCCTCCATCGCCTTCCACCTGCCCGTGCCGGCAGTGGACGCGAATGTCCTCCGGATTTTCAGCCGCGTTCTCGACTTGGACCGACCGGTCACGGACAAGGCGGTCCGGGAACAGGTGACCGCCGCCGCCGCCGCGCTCCTCCCCGGCAATCCGCCCCGCGAGGTCAACCAGGCGTTAATGGAACTGGGCGCCCTGGTCTGCGCGAAAACACCCCGGTGCAGCGATTGCCCGGTGGCGCGGTTCTGCCTGGCCCGGGCAAACGGCACCGCCGCCGCACGGCCGATTCCCAAGGCGAAGCCGGTGTTCCGGGATCACGTCCGCGTCGCCGTCATCGTTACGGTGGGTGACCGGGTGTTTATCCGAAAACGCCCGCCGCGCGGGCTTTGGGCCGGGTTATGGGAATTTCCGGACGGGCCGGTAACGGACGGCGAGGAGCCGTCCGCCGCGGCCGGAAAATTGCTTCGGGTGGAATTTCCCGACCTGCCCGGCCCGGCCGAGGCGGACATCCGGCCCGTCGCCGTCGTGAAGCACGGGTATACGACGAACCGGGTGACGCTCCACGGCTACCGAATCGATCTCAAGCCTGAAAACGGTGTTCCGGCCGGTGCCGACGCGGCCGGGGTCTGGGTTGATCGCGAACGGCTGGGCGATTTTTCCTTTTCCGCCGGGCACCGGAAATTGCTGGAATTTTTGGGATGGAAAAACCGAGCGGACACCAGAAAAGTAACAGAATAGCATCACGCTGAGCAACCATAAAGGTTCGATTTTCATGTCAACTTAATCTCAACTTGAACCCGCACTCCTTTCGTCAGGAACTCCCACATTTCTTTCCTTTGCCACTTTGGTTTTATCCTAGTGGTAAATATCCTGCCAATCCCCATCTCGAGCCGAACGCAATGCATGTATGGTAACCAGAAGAGTTTATGCGTGAAACAAAAAATAATTCATTTTACGTTAGCCTTTCTACGAAACGTGCTATTCAAAAAAGAGGGACGCTCCGGTCCCGATAAATGACCTGAACCAATATTTTTGTAGGAAGGAGGAGAATTCCAAAAAAAGCTAAGTGGAAGTTCAGGAATATTGTTTGATTGTGTAGAAAGGTTTAACGATGGCTAAAAAGCTTATTTCGGGTATTTTTTGTGCGATGCTATTGGCAATGGTGTCCACGACTGTCCACGCAGCATCTATGGTAAGTATTTACCTTCGCGAGATCGATCCTTACGGGCTCGTCGTTGCATACGGGAACACAAGCCAACGAATTGTCGATACCGCCGGTTATTCCAGCTACGGTACCTGCCCTCAGTGGAGCGGTGCTGGTACGCTATACGGCCCATTAAGTAGTTATCGAAAGGCCTCATTCGACAATGTTCCTGCCGGGACTCGAAGCTGGCTTTATCAGGATCGATACTGCCAGCCGTGGCGCGTAACCTATCAGGTTTCGGGCCAGTATACAGTCGACAACACGACTCTCGATAAGTATTATAGTAACATTACGGCTGTTAATCCCGATGGAACACCGTATACCGGAACTATTACCCAAAAAATTTATGTTGGTTATTCTGGAGCGAATAGCCTTCCAGAAATTGCCAGATTCGAAAACTCTAAGGAATGCGCCCGTTATAAGAGTGGCAGCTACGAAACTTGGCTCATGCCACGAATCTGGACTGGCGGATCCGAGAAATGGAGTATTTACCTTGTGGAAGGCAGCAACTGGGTAGAATATTCCTACTCCGAGTTGGGAGTTTACACTTCAGGTGCCTGGGACCTTGCACTAACCTTTAATAACGCCAGCACGCGTAATTCTGGTGCAAAAACCATTGCCGTGATAAACAAGAACGTGAAAGACAAGCCTGTTCGCAAGAATATGAAATTTAAGAAAGCCGCTGCCGCCGCGAAAATTATCGAAACCGAGACCAAATAGCCACCATTTAAGCGTGCATGTTTAATATAGAGGACAGGCAAGTGCTTGTCCTCTATTAATCACGCTATTTAAGAAAGGATTTCTTAATTAAGCCATGGTATATTTTTGCAAGGACTCAGCACCTAGTCTTGCCATATCTAAATCAACCTGGCCAAATACCATATCGGTGCTTTTTCTATCAGCCTTAAAAACAAAATCATCAGCTGAATAGTCAAATGAATCCGATATTTTCTTCTGGTACCTATATCCTTTCGACTGAGCATAAATTTCCGATCCGGTTACAAGTATGGATTGATTATCGCCAGAAATAACAAAGCGTCTAGATTCCCGGAATTGGAGGGATTGCACAGAATTCTGAAAATGTTCCGCTAGTGATTCGACGCCAATTGTTCCTGCTTTATCACTTTCAGCAAGAAAGGAGGACAATATACTGCTATCGTTATGGATGGCATTATCGATAGATGTTTGAATTTGTTCAAGAAATTCTTCATCCTTAAAGTTTAAGTCCGCAATCAGACCACTAGGATTACCCAGCTCGTTGTAGACAAAAGAAAACGAAATCTCCTGCCCTTGATTCAGTGTTAGACCTGACTGCTGTAGTATATTCGTAACAACTTCAGCAAGGTCCGTATTTACTGATTGGGCTGAAAATCTGTCCGCAAAGTCGGAGGAGAGACTTTGAGTATACGCTTTTAAATCTATGCCAGACTTTTCAGACCGCTCATCGATATTACGGTTAATAATTGAATCCACTGCCTCGGTATAATTGTCCCAATCGAATGCGTTGTATACCGCATATGTGCCGTGAGCGTATCCTGTATCGCCATTGGAGCTTTGAACACCAACCATAGTGGAATAAGTGAAATAGCGCGAGGTATGGTCATAAGAGTCCACGTTGGATTCTGGAACTTCACCCATTCCCAAGGCGGCCATTCTCAGACCAATATGGCTGCCGCCTGAGCTAATCGAGGCTCGCATCCCGACGGTACTATTTTGATTGTAAATTTCCTTAAAAGGATCGGTAAATATTTCCTGAATTTCATAACCTTCCCCCCGCATTATCTCCGTAAAGCGCGCCATTACCTCTTCTTCGTCAAATTTGCCCCGAAGATCAGCGAGGATTGTGTCAAGACGCTGTGCTTCAGCGTCTTTCAATTCACGTTTTGAACTTTGGACACTCGTTGATTCCAATGGACCGACTATTTCGGTCTCATGTTTACCAGCGACCTGCTCACCGGTCGTATTTTCCAAAAGCTTCCTGGCTTCAGCGGAGATCTCGACGGAATCCTTAATTTCAGTGCGTTGATTTGGCGTAGATCCTCCGCTATCGGATCTAGATTGTGGATTAGACTGCACCATCTGTAGTGCCGTAGAACCTCCTGTTCTTACAGCGTCAGTAATCATTGCTAGCCCTTTCTGGAATTGATGGACAATCTTACAACGCTATACGCAAACTCAACGAAGAATTATTACCTCATCAAAACGAATAAGACCATCCTTGGCCTTTACCCAACAAGAATAATCGGACGCCGTCGCAAAATATTAAGCTAATTTTCGAATTTTAACGTTTTTTTTGCAATTCTTACTTGATGGACAACCCCTGCTGGCAGGGCAATTGCCTATTTTAAAAGTCAGACTGGATTTCAAAGGCGCCTTTTATACGGTAGCAACGTAGCCAAATTGACATCGATACATCACTCGTGTCGCGTTTAATTGCTGTTTTAACCATAATACCAGAAGACTCTTTCGATGAAGATTTTTTGGAAATACTCCCAATTAAATATGTTCCACCGGATTCAAGGATTGTGGTCGATGAAAAAGTTTGTCCGGAGGTTATGGGATAACTTTCATTATATCCTACCAACTGAGTAATTTCTATTTTTAAATCACAACTTGCAGAACTCGATGTCATTTCTCTGATTCCAGCAGAGACCAAAATACCTGTCTCTATAATATCATACCCTGTTATAGTTACTGTTCCACTATCTGACACGGTCGTTTGTGCGATCGGAATCTTTTCCCGTCTCGTATACTTGCCTTTCCGCCGTCCACCAATAGCATCATGGGTTCAGCCAGAATATTATACGCCGAAGAATTTCGCGCCGCTCGTAGTACCGCTCTAAATTCGCTGTCTGCCACCAACTTTGATGTGCTTCGGGCAAAAGCCGCCGAAGTATCCAGTTCAGTAAGAATTGAGCCATCAAAATCAGCCGTAACATCAAAACCATAGTCGTTCGTATTCTTGTTGGTCGTTGTAATTAAATACATTTGCAATATCCACGCGTTTGCAGGCAACTTTTCCATTTCATTTAACATATTATCAATCTGCTTCAGAACCCGTAAATTATCCGCCACAACAATTAAGCCGTCAGAGTTGACAAATGAACTGCCGATGTCGGAGTTCATAGTTTTAAGAATTTCACCAATTTCTTCGGCGTAAAGACGGCGGACCTTCCGCACCAAATATCCTCTGTCGGTACTATTCAAACTTCCTATGTAATACAATCCGTCTTGTGAAATAATATCGACTCCAAAACGCCGAGCGACAGCTGATAAAACTTCTTCAACCGATGAATCTACCACGTTAAGTGTAACCAAACCCTCATCTAATGACTGTTCTGAAATAATCGAAACATCGGTTAATCCGCTAACATGGGTTAAGAATTCCTTTAAAGGCATATCCTTAATGTTTAGAGTCATGACATTCTTTTCTTCTGCAACCTCGCTACTCAGTAAATCATCGGCCAGCAAAGCCTTGTATGCATTGGCAAATTGCGGAGGTTTAAAAGGAATTTGTTCCTCTTTTTGATCTGGATTACAGGCCCCGCATAGAAAGCTCACAAACAATAGGATAATCTTCGGTAGTTTGCTCATACAATCTCCTATCATTAAACTTTGATACACCACGAATTATTGCACGTTTGACGAAGCCGTTGACGCGGTCAAAGGATCGGATTCTGTTAGAATGAGCCTCAAACGTGCTTAATAATTATAAAGCTATATGATCTTGGTCAGAGACCGTATATCCTCTTTAAAAGTAAAGTATTAAATTACGTTCCACCCGGTTATACACTCATATAAGTCGTCTGCGAAAGGAAATCAGAGGGACACCATGAAAATGATTTTATTGATTTTTATGTGGTTAAATTTAGGTATGGGATTTGGCTATTCTGTTGACTTCATAAATGTTGTTGTCAATGTTATCTCAAAAAGGGCAGATGGCTCGATTACGCGTCTTTCGGATGATTTTACGTCAAAACACCATTAATGGAAGTTTGTAGCGCAAAATGTGGTCGTAGCAAAAGTATTTGAAGGCGCTACTAACGCAGTGTGGCGGATAAAGATTTTAGAAAACACTCAAATTTCAGCTAAGATTACATTCTCGGACCAATTCCGCCAACCCCATACGAGTACTTATACTTTAAATAGTTCAGCAACAATAAATTTAACATTCACGCGCATTGTAAACACAATCAAGATTTACGACCATCAAGACCCCGTCGAAGCAGATGTATGGTTTGGCTTAAAAGGAGGTAAAGATAAAAAAAAAGAGATTAAGGTGTGACGGAAATAAAATGGATGGTTATGATTTTCCGACATTATGGCAAGGAAATGCTTACGAATATTCTCTTTACCTGAAAACTCGAAACTCTGATTTATTGGAGATCAATTTAGGGAGCAAGATCTTTGGTAAGTGGTGTGTAGCTTCCGTCGATTTAGGCGCTCACCTTATTGAACCCAAGATTCTCCATTCCACCCCTATTCCTGGTGTCTCTCACATTAAAGAATCAATTATAAGAAAGAATGAATGACCATATTCGAGTATAAGTACAATTACCCTTGTAAATCCATAGCGTATTTGTACTTTATTTAAAATGAACAATAAAATATAATTACAATTACAGTGATTAAAAATTAGATTATATCCACGACTCATTCCCGTTTAACTTCCCACTAAACGTGCTATTACCCTTATACGGCCCGTTGAGAATTTTTTATGGACCTATTAGAAAGGGTAAGAGCATGGAGAATAAGTTTCAAATATCCTTTGATCCGCTTATAATTGAAGCAGAAGGTTGTTGGCGGAATCTTCAACATGATCATCGGATTCTTCGAGCGTATCCTAATTGCAAGCAATTTTACAATGACATTAAAACAAAAGGCAAACAATGGCGTGCACGTACTTTTTTTAGACTCCGCTCAGCCTGTCAGGGACGGATTACACACTCGGAAAATTCTATATTCATACTTTTATTCCACCAGGAACTATTAAGAATACTTAGATTTAAATCGACTATCTACGATCGTGAAAACACTTGGGCGACTATCGTGACCTCGTTCCTAGAATGTATACACTCCAACAGCATGAACGATTTTGATAATATTTTAAGACTCGTAAGTAATGCGGTAAAACGTTGGAAAGACAGGGAAAAAAGAAATCGTGAAAGAATAAAATTTCTCGATATTGGTAATCCAGTTGACATACCTATAACGCCTAATAACGTTCTCGAATTTGAGGAGTTTATCGAAGTCCTACTTAAGTCAGGAACGAACGCGAATTGGATTCACGGTCTACTTACGCATCTTAGTCTCTCTGGATCGATTAAGATTTCCGCCAGAGCCGATATACAAGTAACCGATTATCAAATAAAAAAATCTCGAGATATTATTGCCGCGAAAATAGAAAAAGATCTTCCTGAGCTCGCTCGGTTCACAAAAAAACGGCAGGTCAATAGAAAGAGACGAAGTTGTTTAAGGTAGGATTTGATACTATCCAAGAACGCAGCCGCCCTATAATGGACGGCTGCGTAGAGCATGATGGAACGAGACTTACTCTCCCTCACTCGCCGGTGGTGTCGTCCGCGTCGTCGCCGACATTCGGGTCGACCTCGATGTAGACGTTTGTTTCTCCGGCCGGTTTCGCGACGACGACCGGGCCGTCGCCTTCGGCCTTTTCCGCGTCGTCCTCCCGGTCGTTCACGGCCAGGCGGGCGACGGCGACGACGGTGTCGTCCTCCTTCAGACGGATGACCTTGACGCCCTGGGTGGCGCGGCCGATGACGCGGATGCCGTTCACCGGCGTCCGGACAACCATCCCTTTCGACGTAATCATCATCACCTCGTCCTCTTCCTGGACAGTCATGCAGGCGACGACCGGACCAGTCTTGTCCGTCACGTTCATGTTGATGACGCCCTTGGCGCCGCGTTTGGTCAGGCGGTAGTCGGCGAAGTCGGACCGCTTGCCCTGCCCCGACTCGGATATCGTCAGGAC
>JAJQFC010000051.1 GCA_021201355.1 Planctomycetaceae bacterium
TTGGCGGCGGGCTTTTTGGCGGCGGCCGGTTTGGCAGCAGCCTTTGCGGCGGGTTTGGCCGCGGGTTTGGCCGCGGACTTCGCCGGCGCCTTCGCTGCGGGGGCGGCAGGAGCGGCGGCGAGTGCTGTCAGGTCGGCGTGGGGCGCGTACTTCTTGCCCGACACCGCTTCCTTCAGTGCCTTGGACGCGGTGAATCGCGGTTTCACCGAGGCCTTGATCTTGATCGGTTCGCCGGTGGCGGGGTTGCGGCCGGTACGGGCCTTCCGCTGCGCCTTGACGAAAATGCCGAAGTCCTTCACGTTGACCTTGATGCCCTTTGACATGGCCCCGGCGATTTCATCGAAAATGAAATCGACAACGGCCGAAGCGTATTTCAGCTTGGCGCCGGTCTTGTCGACCAGGGCCTGGGCGAGCTGACGCTTGCGCAGAACTTCGATTTTGGCAGCCATTTTTCTTTTCCTCCGTTCAAATGTGGTTGACGAATCAACTGGCCGCCACACTCCAACTCCCACCCTGGATGTACCCGGTTATGCGGCCTCTTGCATTGGTCCAATTGGCACACGATAAAATTTATCAACTTTTGGCGAAATATAGCCCGTAATCACGGAGTGTCAAGATAAAAAAAACGAAATGCCAACAAATTTCATTCCTTCCCCGGCCGCCGTTCCCCTCCCGCTAACTCCCGAGATGACCGACTTTTCGCCGAAACGCCGCCGCCGCCAAAACGACGGAATAGGCAATTTTCCCTTGTGGCACAAGGGATTTTTACACACTTCATTAATCGTGAAGCGGACGGGCGCTTTCGTCCCGACGGGAAAAAACGCAGTCATAAACGGGAGGCGACACCTTTTCGGCGGCGAAAAAAAATCCGCCACACCATGCAGTTTTTCAACGGTCGTCCGCGGCCAAACCGGCGGCGTCCGCCCCGAAAATCTGTGAAATGGCGGCGCCGAGGTCCGGGTACGGCGGCGCCTCGACACGGACCGGCGTCCCTTTCCAGGAAAATTCCAACCGCCATGAATGGAGCATCTGCCGCGTGACGCCGAGGCCGTCCCTGGCCACCCGGTTGGCCGGCCGGTCGCCGTACTGGTCGTCGCCGAGAATCGGCGTGCCGAGGGCGGCGGCGTGCACGCGGATCTGGTGGGTCCGGCCCTGATGCGGGGAAAACGCCACCAGCCCGACCGGCAGGCCGTCCGGCCCGGTTCCCCGGGCGAGAACCCGGTATGAGGTCGACGCCTCGAGGCCGCCCTGTTTAAGGACCCGGACCGGCCGCCGGCCGCCCGACCATTCGGACAGGTTCCGGTTGACGGTGCCGGTGCGGTTTCGGGGGGCGCCGAGACAGAGGGCGAGATAGGTTTTCCCGATTTCGCGGCGGCGGAAAAGGGCGGTCAGGCCGTCCAGCCCTTCCCGGGTGCGGCCGAGGAGTTGCGCGCCGGAGGTGTCCCGGTCCAGGCGGTGGACCGCCTCGAGGCCCGGTTCTCCGAGGGCGAGGCGGGCCGCCGCCACCAGTTCGCGGCCGCCGTCCTGGGAGACGGTCTCCATCCCGGGCGGTTTTTGGAAGGCGTGAAAGTCCGGATTGGAAAAAATCGGTGTGAAGTCGGAGTTTGTCGAGAACAATTCCTTGAATTACTCCCCGGGTATCAAGTATTATCGTATGAGGATAGCGAGGCCGGCGGGTCGGGCCGTCCGACCTCCGCCATTGAAATGGCGGGCGCGGCGGCAGTCAAGCGTTTTTACCCGAATCGCCATGGTCCGCCGTTGCCCGACGGACTGTTCGGTTCTGCCGGCGGCGGGGCGGGGCCGATGCCCACCCTCCGGGAACCGCACCGGGCGGACGGCCGCGTCAATCATACGGAAGCGGCGGATCTGTCCGATCCACTGTTCCGAATGCATGCGCGGTTGTAAAGTTGCTGAAAATGGTATGGACACAACACCGTCTCCCCCCGGTGGTATGGAACTCCGAGAACGCTCTCCGGCGTCGCCTCCGGGCGGGTAAAGCCCATCGCCGTCTTCGCGATGGAATGACTGTCAAAGGAAATTTATGTCACGCGTCATACCCGGCGTCGACGGACCGTTCCCGGTTCTCCAGGTCGCCCTCGACTACATCGAAATTGAACGGGCCATCCGCCTCGCCCACGAAGCCGTCGCCGGCGGCGCCGACTGGATAGAGGCGGGAACGCCGCTCATCAAATCGGAAGGTTTCGAAGCGGTGCGAAAGCTCCGCTCCGCCTTCCCGCACCACGTCATCATCGCCGACCTGAAAACCATGGATGCCGGCCGCATCGAATTCGAAGCCGCCGCCAACGCCGGCGCCACCATCGCCGTCGTCCTCGCCGCCGCTTCCGACGCCACCATTTCCCAGTGCGTCGAGGTCGGCTACAAGTACGGCCTGAAGACGTACTGCGACACCATCAATTACCCGGACTACCGTTTCGCCGAGCGGGTGATGGAAATATCCCGCCTCGGCGTCGATTTCATCGGCGTCCACATGCCGATTGACGATCAGATGCGCGGCCAGGACCCGCTCGCCCGCCTGAAGGCGGCCCGGAGCGCCACCGACCTGCCGCTCGCCGTGGCCGGCGGCGTCACGTCGGAGACGGCCCCGGACATGCTGAAGGCCGGGGCGTCCATCATTATTGTCGGCGGCGCCCTCCACAAGGCGTCCGACGCCAGGCGCGCGGCGATGAACCTGAAACAGGCCATGACGACGGGCATCCCGGAGGCGTCGGCCATCGGCCACCGGTCGACAAGCGGCAATATAAAGGAAATTCTCCTCCGCACCTCGTCCTCGAACCTGTCGGACGCGATGCACCACAAGCCCTGTCTCGCCAACATCCACCCGCGGACGCCCGGCCTCCGGATGGCCGGTCCGGCCCAGACGGTCCGGTCCTGCCCGGGCGATTGGAACAAGGTGGTCCAGGCCATCGACCAGACGCCGTCCGGCGGCGTCCTCGTCGTCGACTGCGGCGGGGTGACGCCGGCGGTGTTCGGGGAATTGGCGGCGCATTCGGCGAAGAACCGCGGCCTCGGCGGCGTCGTCATCCACGGCGCCATACGCGATTCCGACGTCTCAACGCGAATCGGCCTGCCGATATTCTCCTCCTCCGTCTGCTCGAACGCCGGCGAACCAAAGGGTTTTGGCGAAATCGGTACAGAGATTATTATAAACGGCCAAGCTGTGCGTCCCGGCGACTGGATTTTCGGGGACGACGACGGAGTCATGGTGCTCCCGAAGGAGCAGGCGGTGGAATATGCCAACCGCGCCCTCGACGTCATGGAAATGGAACAGCGCCTCAGCGCCGAAATCCTTTCCGGCAAATCGCTGGCCGAAGTGGTCAACCTGAAGAAATGGGAAAAACACTGATGTATATATGTCAGATATGTAAAAAAGTCCCGGCAACCATCCACCTCACGGACATTCACAACAATGTCAAGAAAGAGGTCCATATCTGCGAAAGCTGCGCGGCCGAGAAGGGCTTTAACCTTCAGGGCGCCGCCAACCTGCCGCAGCTCCTGGGGCTGGCCGCGAAAAAGCCGTCGCCCGGCGGCGGCATCGCCGTGCCCGGGAAGGCTGTCGTCAGGCCGAAAATTATCGACAAGGACCTGGTCTGCGACCGTTGCGGCATGTCCTGGTCGCAATTCGGCGAGCGCGGCCGCCTCGGCTGCCCGCACGACTACACCGCCTTCGCGGCCAAGCTGAAACCGCTTATCGAAAACCAGATCGCCGCCGAACGCCCGGCCGGCGGGCCTTTCCATGTCGGCAAACACCCGGGCGCCAACGCCATGAAGGGCGATCAGGAAAAGGTCGTCAGGATGCTTCGGAAAAAGCTTCGGGCCGCCGTGGCCGAGGAAAATTACGAAGCGGCGGCGATGCTCAAATCCAAAATCGACGCCTTCAACCCGGAACCGGCCGGCGAGAACCAGACGCCGGCGACGGGCGACCATATGAAAGAAGGTACCGACAGTCAATGAATACCCCGAATACCATACAGGAAGACAACGGCCAGTGGATGGCCGGCGACGGTCCCCATTCCGGGATAGCCGTCACCACCCGCGTCCGCCTGGCCCGCAACCTGGCGGACCGGCGTTTCCCGACCCATCCGGATCAGTCCGAACGCGGCGAAACGATGGACGCCATCCGCGCCGCCATCCGGAGTCTGCCGGACGGCGACCAGTACGTCTGGCACGAGCTGGAGGACGAAGGCCCTCTCGACCGGCGAATCCTCATGGAGCGGCACCTTATCAGCCGCGAGCTGGTGGAGGGTCAGGGGCCGCGCGCCGTCGCCGTCAATGCGCCGGCCTCCATCGCCGTCATGGTCAACGAAGAAGATCACCTCCGCATGCAGTGCCTCCTCTCCGGCCTGAACGTGCAGGAAGCCTTTCTCCGCGTCAACCGTCTGGACGACCAGTTGTCGGAGCGCCTCGCTTTCGCCTTCGACGATCACTACGGCTACCTGACCAGTTGCCCGACGAACGTCGGCACCGGCCTCCGGGTGTCCGTCATGCTGCATCTGCCGGCCCTTGTCATGACCAGGCATATCGAAAAGGTATTCCGCGCCGTCTATGAAATGCGCATGGCGGTCCGGGGTTTTTACGGCGAAGGCACCGAGGCCTACGGCGAACTGTACCAGATATCGAACCAGATAACCTGCGGCCGTTCGGAACAGGACATCATCGACGACATGGAGGCGGTCATCGCCGCCATTATCCAGTATGAGGAAAAGGTCAGGAACGAACTGGCGACGTCTGAACGGAGCCAGCTCGAGGACCGGGTATGGCGCAGTTGGGGCCTCCTCCGGAACGCGCGAATGATGAGTTCCGAAGAGGCGATGCGGCACCTGTCGTCGCTCCGCCTCGGCGTGGTGATGGGCGTCTTCAACAGCGTCGACCTCCAGGAGGTGCAGAAGCTTTTCCTGAACACCCAGCCGGCCCATTTGCAGCGGCTGGAAGGCCGCGAACTCGAATCCGGCGACCGGGACGTCGTCCGGGCCAGGTACATCCGTTCCGAACTCGGGGCGGAAAATAACTGAGTAAACTATTCAATTCCCATTACGCCAAGCGGAGAGGACTGCGTCCTCTCCGCTTGCCCGTTTCCCGCCGGTATTGACTGCCGTTGAACTCAACCGAACCAACCTCTAACCAAAAATCCATCGATAAGGTCGACTTTCACCGCGCCAGCCTTGATGCGATCACACCGTTTTTCCATATATTGTGGGTAGTGCTAAGGAGTATATTTTTGGCTTACGCTCAGATACGTTATGGATAGTATAATGGTATTTTTTTACGTTTTTACTTGATCTATTTGTAAGTGTAATTTACAATCTACCTCAAAACGGAGTGAGTAAATTTTACTGAAAAAACATAAAATTTAGATAAAAAGATACTTCATTTGGGAGTATCTTGTCGATGGTGAAATAATTTCATCACGACATCTCCGCCATGACTACGAAGGGAGAGAGCATGAAAATGTCGATGTCTGGTAAAATTTACTCGATAATCATCCTCCTGTTTATTGTTGCTCTCGTGATACTCGGAGTAGGTGTGTACGCAATGCGGAACCTCTCCACCAGCATCGGCTTTCTCGGCCGAACAGCCAATCGTAACGCCAGCCTAAACAGTATCGAAACCATCACCCTGTAGCGGCGCATCGCCACCGTCTCCATTATTGACACACTCGACGAATCCGCCATGCGGTCCATTATGGGCAAGGATTTCAAGCAGCTTGAACAGGATTTCACCGCGCAGATGGCCGACTTCGAGGCCCAGTGCGACACCCCGCCGACCCCGCGCCAGACGGAAATCGCCACCACCCTCAGGAAAATTTGGAACGAATACGTCGAGGTCACCAACCAGATAGCCACACTGTCTCTGGAAAATTCCAATTACCGCGCGTCGGTCCTGTTCCAAAACAGCCTGCCGTTCTGGAATGAAATCGACGGCAACCTGCGGGATTTGGCGGAGTTTGTCAATGCGAACAACGCCGAGGCCGTCTCCGAAAAGTATTCCACCCTGGTTCAGGAAACCAGGGTCAAATTGATGCTGTTCCGCGCCCTGACCCTCCAGTTCATACCGGAAACGGAACCGGCCCGAATCCAGGAACTGGAAAACGCCATTCTTGCCCAGATGAAGGATGTCGACACCGGCATGGCCGAGATCGTCTCCGGCCTCGAGCCGGAACTCGGCGGCGCCATGGCGAAGCAGGTAGCCGATAAACTGACGTCGACCGGCACCGGAATTTTCGTCCAGACAATGGAACTTGTCAGGAAAAACTCGAATCGCCGGGCCAACGAACTCATGCACACGACAGGCCTGGAGGTCCGCCTCCGCCTCGTCGATTTCATCGACGGCGCCATTCACGACTCGAACGTCGTTACCGAAAACGCCATTACTTACGCTTCCACCCTGGCGGCGACCATGACCACCCTGATGATTGCCATCGGCGCCGTGGGTATCGTCGTCGCCATGATACTTGCCTATGTCACCGTCTCCCGGATTATCCGCCAGCTTCGCGGCGTCATCACCGCCCTGGACGGCAGTTCGCAGCAGGTCAGTCAGGCCGCGTCGCACATCTCCTCGTCCTCGCAGCAACTGGCGGAAGGCTCGACGGAACAGGCGGCGAGTCTGGAGGAGACGTCGTCCGCCCTCGAGGAGATGGCGTCCATGACCAGGCAGAACGCGGACAACGCCGTCAAAACGAACGAAACCACCGCCCAGAACGGCAAACGCATCGAATCCGGATCGGTGGCCGTCGGGAACATGGCCGAGGCGATGGGAGAAATCAGCGAATCGGCCGAACAGATCAACCGCATTATCAAGACGATTGAGGACATAGCTTTCCAAACAAACCTGCTTGCCCTGAACGCGGCGGTGGAGGCGGCCCGGGCCGGCGAGGCCGGGAAGGGCTTCGCCGTCGTCGCGGACGAGGTGCGGAATCTGGCCGGGCGGTCGGCGCAGGCGGCCCGGGACACTACCCAGCTCATTGAAACGACAATCAGCCGGGTGCGGCACGGGTCGTCCATCGCCGAGGAATTGATAACGTCGTTCAAGGAAATAGAGGAGGGATCGAATACGGTGGCGCGGCTCATTTCCGAAATCACCGCCGCCACGAACGAACAGGCGCAGGGCGTCGACCAGGTGAATACGGCTGTCGCCCAGATGGACAAGGTGACGCAAAGTAACGCCGCGACGGCCGAGGAGTCGGCGTCGGCGGCGGAGCAACTGTCGGGCCAGGCCGAATCCCTCAGCGGCATGGTGGAGCAACTGGTCGGCATGGTCGAAGGGTCGACGACCGGCACGCGGTCCCTCTCCGGAACGCGCCAGCCGCGGGCGGCCCTCCCCCGGCCGGCGCCGAAGATGCTTGGCGACTCCTCCTCGCGCGGCGGAAACGCCGATCATTCCGCTCCGGCC
>JAJQFC010000145.1:0-6143 GCA_021201355.1 Planctomycetaceae bacterium
CGTCATCATGCCCTTGTACACGACGGTCCGGAAGGACAGGCTGGCGATGTAGAAGTATGGCGAGGTGGCCGACCTCCCGCACTTCGCCCGTCTCCGAGACGATGCCGGTGGCGACGCGGAGGCCCTTGTCGACGAGGCGCCGGTTCACCGCCGCCACCGCGAGGATGGAGGGGATCGGCGGGTGGTTCCGGTCGGCATCGCGGTCCGAGAGGATGAGGATGCGCGCTCCCGCCTGCATCGCCTTTTCGGCGGAATCCTGCAACCGGCCGATCGCCATCCTGAGCATTTCACCGGCCGGCAACCCCTGCTCCAGCAAATCGAACAGGGCCGGGATGGTGACGGACTGGAACCCGTCCTGGTTCAGGGTGCGGATGCGCTCGAGATCGGCGTTCGACAAAATCGGATGCCGCATCTTGACGAGACGGGCCTGTCCCGGCCGCTCGCCGAGGACGTCCGGGCTGTTTCCCATAAAGGTCATGAGGGTCATGACCAGTTCTTCCCGAATCGGGTCGATGGGCGGATTGGTAATCTGGGCGAACTGCTGGCGGAAGTAATTAAACAGGCTCTGCGGCTTGTCCGAGAAGACGGCGAGGGGGACGTCCGCGCCCATGGAACCGGTCGGTTCGTGGCCCTTTACCGCCATGCTGTCGAGGATGATTTCCGTGTCGTCACGGGTATAGCCGAACAGTCGCTGTCGGAACGGGAGGCGGATGGCGTCCGTCGTGATCTCCCCCTGGTCCCCGAAAAAGCCGTGAATGTCGATGCGGTTTTCCTCGACCCAGCGCCGGTACGGGTGGCGGCGGGCGAGGCGCATCTTAATTTCGTAGTCGTCGATGAGCCGTCCCTCCAGCGGGTCCGCGAGGACCATCTGCCCGGGCCGGAGCGACCCCTTCGCCGCCATTTCCGTATCGGGAATCCGGAGGACGCCGGCCTCGGACGCGAAGATGACGACGCCGTCCTTCGTCACCTCGAACCGGGCCGGACGCAAACCGTTCCGGTCAAGACAGGCGCCGACGCGGACGCCGTCCGTGAAGACGACGGCCGCCGGTCCGTCCCACGGTTCCATCAGGCCGGCGTGGAATTCAAAGAACCCGCGCATGTCCGGCCCCATCGGGTACTTCTGGCCCCATGCCTGCGGCATGAGCATGGCCATGGCGTGGTGGGCGTCGCGGCCGCCGTGGCGGAGAAATTCGAGGGCGTTGTCGAGGCTGGCGGAGTCGCTGGCGTCGGCTTCGAGAACGGGAAAGACATCCGGGAGGTCGTCACCGTAGGCGCCGGAGCGGATGCCGGGTTCGCGGGCCTTCATGTGGTTCCGGTTGCCGCGAATGGTGTTGATTTCGCCGTTATGCGCGAGGTTCCGGAACGGCTGGGCCAGGTGCCACGACGGGAAGGTGTTTGTCGAATAACGTTGGTGGACGATGGCGAACGGGCTGACCGTCAGCGGGTCGTGGAGGTCGGCGTAGAACTCCTCGAGCTGGCCCGACGTCATCATGCCCTTGTACACGACGGTCCGGAAGGACAGGCTGGCGATGTAGAAGCCCATTTCCCCCTGCGTCGGCCGCTTCAGGATGTTCTCGAGACGCTTCCGGAGGACATAGGCCAGGCGTTCCCGGCTGTCCGCATCGAGGTCGCCCCGGTCGGTCGGCGGCGTGAAGAACGCCTGCCACACGGACGGCATCGCCGCCCGGGCCACCTTCCCGAGGGCATCCGGCCGCACCGGCACCCGGCGCCAGCCCAGGAGGGTCCAGCCCATCGGGCCGACCGCTTCGCCGATTTCCCGGCGGGTGGCGGCGGCCCCGGCTTCGCCCGGCGGGAGGAATATCATGCCAACGGCGTAGTCGCCTTCCGGCGGCAAATCAAATTCAAGCCCGTTCCGGAACGTCGCGTCCGGGATGCGGAGGAGGATGCCGGCGCCGTCCCCGGAATCGGCGTCCGCCCCGGTCGCGCCCCGGTGTTCGAGGTTCCGGAGGGCGAGGAGGGCGTCCTCGACCACGGCGTGGTTCGGCATGTTGTCGAGCCGGAGAATAAAGCCGACGCCGCAGGCGTCATGCTCGAACTGCGGGTCGTAGAGGCCGATGGAACGGGGCGCGGTTGGGATCATGCTCGTGGTCCTTTTTCCTGATTCGAATTTCGTCGGCACGTTTCCGGTTCCGTATCGGCCCAAAAAACCTCGCGAAATTTCTGAATCGTTTCCGTAATACGGTTACACACAATCAATGGCGCTGCTGTCAAATTTTGCGGCGAAAATACCGTCACAACACCCCAGCACCGAATCCGGTCCCGCTCGGGACCGGGTTCGGACCAGGACAAGGAGAAGTGAGAAGAGTACGTATTTACGCCTGCGGCGCCGCGCCGTAGTTGAAGAACATCTGGCCGTAGTTCGGGAACGGCCAGAACGCTTCCGGCGACAGGCTTTCCAGTTTATCGACGATGGTCCGGAGGACGGTCAGCGCCGGAAGGATTTCCGCCGTTTCGCTCTGGAGCGCCAGATCCATCGCATCCATGGCGTTGTAGAGCCGGTCGACAAGGTCCGCCACCTGGTTGTAGGCCTTGAGGCGGGTTTTGGCGTCGCGGCCGAGGGCTTGCGACCGGGTCAGGGACTCCGCCAGCTTTTTCTCGAAGCGGAGCGCCGCCGGCATGACGAAGGTCCGCGCCAGGTCGAGGGCGCAGCCGCCCTCCATCGCCAGGGTCTGTTCCCAGGCGTGGCGGTAGACTTCGTAGCGGGACATCGCTTCCCGTTCCGAAAGGACGGACAGTTCCCCGAACAAGGCGACCGTTTCCGGCTGGATCATCGCCTTCAGCGCTTCCGGCGTCGTCTTGATGTTCGGGAGGCCGCGGCGGGCCGCTTCGGCGGTCCAGTCGTCCGAATAGCCGTCGCCGGAGAAGAGGACGCGCTTGTGGTCCTGGATTTCCCGGCGGAGGACGGCCTTGAGGGCGTCGTGGAACTCGCGGGAGTGGCCGTCCGCGTCCTTGTGGGATTCGGTGCCTTCCAGACGCGATTCCATTTCCGTGCACATCTTGTCGAGGGCTTCCGCCATTATCATGTTCAGGATGGTGTTCGTGTTTTCGCAGCTCTGGGAGGAGCCGACGGAGCGGAACTCGAACTTGTTCCCGGTGAAGGCGACCGGCGACGTCCGGTTCCGGTCCGAGACGTCACGGGGGATTTTCGGCAACGCGTCGACGCCGATTTCAATCATGTCGCAGCCGCCGTTCGCCCGGCCCCGGATGGAACAGCCGGTGTCGATGGCGGAAATGATCTCGTCCAGTTGTTCCCCGAGGAAGATGGACATGATGGCCGGCGGCGCTTCCGAAGCGCCGAGGCGGTGGTCGTTCCCGGCGGTGGCGACGGCGGAGCGGAGCAGGGCGGCGTGGGTGTCCACGGCCTTGATGACCGCCGTCAGCATGAAGAGGAACTTCGCGTTGTCGTGCGGCGTCTGGCCGGGCGAGAACCAGTTCTTTCCGTCGGTGCCGGTGATGGACCAGTTGTTGTGCTTGCCGGACCCGTTGACGCCGGCGAACGGTTTCTCGTGCACCAGGCAGGAGAAGCCGTATTCCCCGGCCGTTTCCTGAAGGATGGACATGATCAGGAGGTTGTGGTCGACGGCGAGGTTCTGTTCTTCGAAAATCGGCGCCAGTTCGAACTGGGCCGGGCTGACTTCGTTGTGCCTGGTCTTGGCGGGGACTCCGAGGCGCCAGAGCCGCCGGTCGACTTCGGCCATGAAGGCGAGGACGCGCGGCTTGATGCGGGAAAAGTAGTGATCCTCCATCTGCTGGTGCCGGGCCGGACGGATGCCGAAGAGGGTGCGGCCGGTCATGACGAGGTCCGGGCGTTCCTTGAAGAAGCGCCGTTCGATAAGGAAATATTCCTGCTCGACGCCGAGGGTGATGACCGGGTTCTGCACCCGTTCCACTTCGAAGAGCTTTCCGACCCGCTCGATTTGGGCGTGGAGGGCCTTCTGCGAACGGAGAAGCGGGGTCTTGCCGTCAAGGGCTTCCCCGTGATAGCTCCAGAACGCGCAGGGAATGCAGAGGACGGCGCGGTCGGTGTAGGCGTTCGTGACGAAGGCCGGGCTGGTCGGGTCCCAGGCGGTGTAGCCGCGGGCCTCGAAGGTGGCGCGGAGGCCGCCGGACGGGAACGAGGACGCATCCGGTTCGCCCTGGACCAGTTCCTTCCCGGAGAACTGGCTGACGCAGGAACCGCCGTGATCCGGCATGATGAAGGAATCGTGTTTTTCCGCCGTGGCGCCGGTCAGAGGCTGGAACCAGTGGGTGAAGTGGCTGGCGCCCTTCTCGAGAGCCCAGGTTTTCATGCCTTGGGCGACCTGGTCCGCAAGGGTCGGTTCCAGCGGCACGCCGTTCTGGATGGTGTCTTCCAGGGCCTCGAAAACATTGTTGGCAAGGTAGCGGCGGCGGGCGGAAGTGTTGAAGACATCGCAACCATAGAGGTCGGTGATGGTTTCAATGCGGCGGTGTTCGTTGTGCATGGTGTTCGTCTCCATTATGTGCGCCCAAAAAAGAAGCGGGACAGTGACTGTTCCAGCACGGTCAAACCATATGCAAATCCGTGGCCATTTTCCGGATTTTATTTGCCGGAAGACTATAACTGCTTGTTTTAAGGAAGGAAAGGGAAATGCGGTAATTTTTCAGTATTACGAAAGAAATTGTCCGGCCCGATTGTGCGACAAATTTGTCGCGCCTGAGACAATTTTGTTCAACAAATTTGGCACGTGCAGCCTCACCGGGCGGCCCGGCCGGGCGTCCTCGGCTCCTGCGACGGTATACGAAAAACCCCGCCGGTCCGGAGGCGGCGGGGGAGGAGGCAGTGGCAGAACGGACGGGTCAGGGAGGAATCGCGGCGGTTTTTCAGGCGACGGTTATTTCTGTGTCGAGGTAGACGTCCTGCACCCGCTGGATTATCTCGACCCCTTCCCGGAGTCGCCGCTGGAACGCCTTCCGCCCGAGAATCAGCCCCATGCCGCCGGCCCGTTTGTTGATGACGGCGGTCCGCACCGCCTGGGCCAGGTCGTCTTTCCCGGCCGAAGCGCCGCCGGAATTGATAAGCCCGGCCCGTCCGGCGTAGCAGTTCAGAACCTGGTAGCGGGTGAGGTCGATCGGGTGGTCTGTTGTCAGGCTGTCGTACACCCGTGGGCTGGTCATGCCGAAATTGATGGCGGTGAAGCCGCCGTTGTTTTCCGGCTGTTTCTGTTTAATAATGTCGGCCTGAATGGTCACGCCGAGATGGTTGGCCTGGCCGGTCAGGTCGGCGGAGACGTGGTAATCTTTCCCGTCCTTCTTGAATGCCGGATTCCGGAGATAACACCAGAGAATTGTCGCCATCCCGAGAGCGTGCGCCGCCTCGAACGCCTCCGTCACTTCCCGGATCTGCCGGTCGCTTTCCTCGCTCCCGAAATAGATGGTGGCGCCGACCGCCACCGCTCCCATGTTCCAGGCCTGTTTAACGCTCGCAAAGGTTATTTGGTCGTAGTGGTTCGGGTAGGTGAGGAGTTCGTTGTGGTTCAGTTTGACGATGTAGGGGATTTTATGGGCATACTTCCGCGCCGTCATGCCGAGAATGCCGAGGGTACTGGCGACGCCGTTGCAGCCGGCCTCGATAGCGAGTTTGATGATATTTTCCGGATCGAAATAGGCCGGATTCGGCCCGAACGCCGATCCGGCCGAGTGTTCGATATCCTGGTCCACCGGGAGGATCGACAGGTAGCCGGTGCCGGCCAGGCGGCCGTGGTTGTGGAGGCTCGCAAGGGACCGGAGTACCGGCGGCGGCCGGTCGCTCATGCCGTGCGCCCGGTCGACGAAATCGGGTCCGGGCAAGGTCAGGGCGCCCTTGGCGACGGCCGGATCGGAAAAGCCGAGAAGCGATGCGGCCTCGTTCCCGAGGAGTGAGACCAGGGTGTCGTGCGTATCCATCTACATATCCTCCGAAGGAAACGACGAATTGATGGAATTCCGAATATCCGGCGACTGCGTGCGCGACTGGTCGATAGTCCGCTTGGCGGCTTGGGTCATTTTACGCCGGGCCTCCATCGAGACCTTGACCGCCTCCTCGGAAGGCGCGGCGGCGATGGAATCGTACCGCCGTTCCCCGGACCGGCTGTCGTCGCCGTGGCGCGGATCGACCCGTCCGT
>JAJQFC010000145.1:6153-7393 GCA_021201355.1 Planctomycetaceae bacterium
CCGGGCGCCGGCGCGGTTGTCCTGGTCGTTCCGCCGATCGCCCGAGCGATTGTCCCGGGCGGTTTCGCCGTACCGGCCGCCGCCGGAACGGTCGTCCGGGCGGGCTTCATTGACCGGGCGGTTATCCCCGCGCCGACGTTTTTCCTCGACGGTATAGCGGTCGTCAAAAATGGACGTTGTGGCGTGGCGGCGGTCCTGGGTGGCTTCGGAATTGTCCGGTTCCGGGTCGTTCGCGTCGGAGCGGTTGACGGGATAGTCGACATCATCTGGCATGGTTCTCTCCACACGGCCGGGCACTGCGGCATGGCCGGGAAACAACCTCACCCCCTTATGATGATTGTCGACGGAAATGATGGTCCGGTTAGGGAAAATTTTGGAAAATTAACGAAATTGTTTAATGAATGGTTAATAAATAATGTTTGTTTGATAATCTTTCGGGGGTTTTGAAAAGATTGCTGGGTCAGAAGTAATGTGGGCGTACGACAAAACTGTATGAAGTTGAAAGTTGTACAGAAAGGAATGAATAAACGTGTGGCATGAATCAGGCAACGATGTCAATCGGCCGGTAGGATGCCGACATGACGTTATTGAAACGGTTTTGGCTCGATTCACTGTCCATCGCCGTCCTGGCTGTGTAGGGATTGCTGAACCGGCTGGCCGACAACGACTGCGTGCCGCCGGACGCGGCTGCCGGTTCGGACCGGTTTGTGGCGGAGGATGATGTGGATGGCGCGGAGGCGGTTCCGGACATGGCCGACGAAGAGACGGCTGCAGCTTCCGCTTCGCCCGTTCCGGACGATTCCCCGCTTTCATTGCCGCCACCGCTTCCGCCGCCGGCATTGGCCGAATCGTTCTGACTCGCCGCTTCGGCCCTGGCCTGCGATTCCATCGCCATGGCGGATGAGGCGACGGAGTGGTCCTGCGGCGACGGATCGGCCGGAGCCATGGCGGCGGCGCGGACCTGACGCATCTTGGCAATGGTGGCTTCGGGAGTCTGTTCCGGAGAAACGTCGATGCCGACTTCGCCGCCGGTGGCATAGCGTTGGCCGTCCGGTCCCTGCTGGTAGGAGAACGACATGCTGCCGGAGTACTGACCGCCCACCGCCTTGTGGGCCTGTTCGTGGGCCCTGACCTCACGGTCGCGCTCGGCAAGTTCCCGGACCTGGGCCAGTTCCTCGTCCGACAGCGCCTGCCCGTCGGCGCCGGCGGTCCCGGACCGCTCCGGATCGGCAGCCGCTTC
>JAJQFC010000231.1 GCA_021201355.1 Planctomycetaceae bacterium
CACCAGGGAAATCCCCCCGGACGGCTCGCCGACCGCCTGCCGCACCTGAGCCGGCGGAAGGCTTTCGGCGCCGTGGAGCGCCAGCGGCACCGGCAGCCGGTTCGCCAGTTCCCGGAGCAGCGAATAATCCACCGCCGGGTCGACCGCCCGGTAACAGCCGTGGCTGCTCCCGACCGAGACGGCGAGGCAGTCGCATTTCGTTCCCTTGACGAACCGCGCCGCCTCGTCCGGCGCCGTGAGGAGGCGGTCGCGGCCGAACCCGACCCGTTCCGCCGCCCCGGTCCCCAGTTCCGCCAGGACGAGGACGCCGTCCGAATGGCACATGTCGGCGATTTCCCGCGTTTTCGCCAGGTTTTCATACATCGGCCGCGACGACGCGTCGTAGAGGACCGACCCGAACCCGCACGCCACCGCCTGTTCAATCGTCTTCTTGTCCCAACTGTGGTCAAGGTGCACCGCCACCGGCACGGTGACGCCGATGCGGTCGGCCTCTTCCGTGACGGAGGCGATAAACGCGTCCGGCGTCAGGGCGAACCAGTCCAGTTCAAGCTGGCTTATGGAAAGGATGACCGGCGACCGCTCCTCCTCGGCCGTCTCGAGAACGGCCCGGGCCATGGACGGATAGCGGCAGGCAAAGGCGCCGACGGCGTAGCGGTTCTGCCGCGCCTGGTCGAGCATTGTCTGTGGGGAGGAAAAGGTCATACGGTCCGCCTGTAGGGAAGACGTTCCACAACGGAATGCCGGTCACGCCTGTACACAAACGCGGTCCTGGAAACGACAAGCAACCGCCCCGGCGATGCCTTGAAAAGGCGATCGAAGTGAGCTTACATTAACGATAACGGGTATATCCGCGAATCTTTGGTTGCTGATACGATAAACCGCGATGCGTCACATCATGGTGTTCATAACTCCGGAACAAAAAAAATCCCCGTTCCCGCAAATGTCATCGCGCCGGCCGAACCCGTTCACCCGATACTCTTGGTCCACGTCTTTGTCACCTTCTCCGGCGGCAGCCATTCGGTCAACACCCGGGCCAGTTCGTTCCGGTCGATAGGCTTTCCGACAAAGTCGTCCATGCCGCACTTGATAAAGTAGCTCCGCATGTCGTTCGCGACATTGGCGGTGAGGGCCACGACAGGCGCTTTCCGGTTCGGGCCGGGGCGGCTCCGGATGGCGGTGGTCATTTCGACGCCGTCCATCCCGGGCATCATGTGATCGATAAAGAGGATGTCGAACGCCTGTTCCGAACACAACTGCAACCCTTCCGACGCGCCGGACGCGCTCACCACTTCGAGGCCGTAGAGGCCGAGCATTTTTTCGCAGACCATGAGGTTGATGCGGTTGTCGTCGACGACGAGGGCTTTGGCGCCGGTGACCTGGATTCGCGCCGACAGCGGGTCGGCCTGTTTTATCCGCCGGGTGGTCATGCGCCGGTTCTGGTTCAGGAACCGCGCCAGTTCGGTGACGAGAAGGGGGCTGAACAGCATGGCGTCTGTCCGCCCCGGCTCCTCCATCGAATTGATGATGGACTGGAGCACGCCGAAGCGGCATTCCGGCAGACGCTGGCGGAGCTGGGCGACGTCCCGTTCCGGAATGATGTCCGTGTACAGGCAGTGGCTGAAGGCGTCGCCGTCGGCGCTGTCCGGGAGCGGCCGGGATTGGTCGGAGAGGTTTTTGGCGATGCCGACGTCCGAGTCGTCGGCGCCGAAGAGGGTGTGGGCGATGCCGAGCTCCGTGAGCATTTGCCTGGCGTTGTCCATCCGGGCGCCGGAACCGACGAGGAGGACGCGGATTTCCTGCGGATTCTCCACCATCGCCAGGGCCGTGTCCTCGGCGATTCCCTGCGGTATCCGGAGGGTGAAAATCGAGCCGACGCCGTATTCGGATTCGATGGTGACGTCGCCGCCCATGGACCGGGCCAGGCGCTGGCTGATGGCGAGGCCGAGGCCGGTTCCCTGGATGGACCGGTTCGCCTTCAGGTCGACGCGGGCGAAGGCGTCGAAAAGGAGCGGGATGTCCTCGGGCCGGATGCCGATGCCGGTGTCCCGGACGGCGAAGACCAGTTCAATCTGGTCCGGGCCGGTGCGGGTGAAGGAGATAGTGAGGACAATCTGCCCGGACGGCGTGTACTTCACGGCGTTCGACAGGAGGTTCAGGACGATCTGCTTGACCCGGGCGTCGTCGCCGACGAGGTGCGACGGAATGTCCGGGGCGATTTCCATAAAGAGGTGGAGGCCCTTTTCCTCGGCCCGGAGGCCGATGACGCCGGCGATTTCGCCGATAAGCTTGTTCAGGCTGTAGGCGACGGGGACGATTTCGATGCGGTTCGCGTCGATTTTCGAAAAGTCGAGAACGTCGTTAATGACGGAAATGAGGGAATCGGCCGAGCCGACGATGTTCTTGATGTAATTCTTCTGGGTCTGGTTGAGGGGCGTCAGGGCCAGCAGTTCCGACAGGCCCTTGATGGCGTTCATCGGCGTCCGGATTTCATGGGACATGTTGGCGAGGAACGACGCCTTGGACCGGGCCGCCTCTTCGGCCCGCTGCTGGGCGAGCATGAGTTCGGTGACGTCGTTCACGGCGACGGTGGTGCCGTGGCAGATGGTGCCGGACAGTATCGGGCTTATCGTGGTCCGGACGTGGATGTCCGCCTCCCCGTCGACGTGGATGGTGTCGTTGAAGCGGAGCACCTCCCGCGTCTCCAGAACCTCCCGGGTCAGCCGGTCCATTTTCTCGACCCAGTCCGGATCGATTTCCGGTCTGAAGAGGAGGTGGAACGGCCGGAGCGCCAGTTCGGTGTGTTTCGCGCCGGTGAGGCGGGAGCAGGCCGAGGAGCCGAGGATATACTCCTGCTTTTCGTTCAGGAGAATAATCATGTTCGGCGTGTTGGAAAGCAGGAGATCGTTATAAAGATGCTGAAGCTGTTTTTCATTCTCGAACGTCTGCCGCAGGCGTTCGGCGTTCTGGTACATCTGGGTCAGGACGCGATTGTCCCGGTCCCGGCGCCGGAGGGAGCGCCGGAGGGACTCGATTTCGGCCCGGGCCTGTTCGAGGTTCATGTTGTCGACAGATTCTTCATCCATAGCGAACTTTACGTCAATCCGTGGCGTCGGTTAAAACGATGAGCGGTTCCCGCACCTGTTATCAGTGTACGACACATTCGCGGCGCCGGGCGCGCGCGGCTCCGATCCTTTTCCCCTTCGACCGGGAAAAACACCGTGGCCGAACCGCCTTACAGAAACGCCGGACCGTGAGTCTTTTTCCTGTTCGGACAGCAAAACGACCAGACAAATGGGTTATATCATGTATACCATGTTTGACGCTAATTTTTCGTCGCAGCCTGTGTCCGCCGTCCAGCCCCCTTCGGCCATGCCGCCGGACTACATCCGTTTACCACAAGAGCGGTCATCTACAGCGACCGTTTATCAGGTTTTTCTCGGTTATTAATCGGTAACACTTTGCCTTTAAAACGCGCACAATCCCAAACTCTGCGAATGCTTGGCATTCACGAGGGCGCCGGCCGCGGTGCGCCGCGGGCAGATTTCCCCGAACACGTACGACCCGAGGGCGGACACGTCCGGCGGCACCGCCGCCCGGAGCTGTTTCGCCTCAATCCAGTCCGACGCGACCATGACGTAATAGCGGGCGACGCAGGAGACAGCCAGTATTGTCGAGAAGTGGTAGCCATTTTGTTCTTTTTCGCGCATTGCGTCAAGGAGTTCCCGGAGCGCCATCTCCGTCGACTCCCG
The DNA here is from genome assembly GCA_021201355.1 of Planctomycetaceae bacterium. GTDB lineage: Bacteria > Planctomycetota > SZUA-567 > SZUA-567 > SZUA-567 > JAJBSZ01. The sequence continues at coordinate 3,750 of JAJQFC010000231.1, forward strand.
CACGTCGTCGCGGCTGAGGACGCCCAGGTGCAAATGGCTCCCGTTCGGCACGTCGGCGGTGAAAACGGCGTCGCCGCCGTCGGTGAGGCCGACGAGGGAAACGAGTTTTTGCGACTCGCCGCTCCCGGCCGGCGGATGGACGCGGACGGGCATGGGCATTTCCGTCAGGATTTCCCTGAGGCGTTCGCTGTCAAGATCGATTTTTGTCATATATTCGGCAATGCTGACGCCGTCGATGAGGCTGACGATGTTCCGCCGCGCGCACGTGACGATGGGCGCAAACGAGTGCGGCGTCGTCACCTGGCAGCCAAGGCCGAACACCGGCTCGACATCGCCTCCGAAACCGACGAGGACTATGCGGTCCCGGTAGGTTTTCCCGTCGAGAAACAGGGCGAAATTCTCCGCCGCCGACTCGTCCGACACCATGCCGCCGAAGACCGGCGTCTCGCCGGCGAGGGCGAAGAGGGGGTCCAGGAGGTGGTCGGTGTACAGCTCCGGAACGATGGGGAGGATGGCCAGGAACAATTTCGGCCGGCAACCCAAATCGTCCAGGCACCGCTGGTAGAGGCGGCGCATGGCGTCGGCGCCGGTGTAGTCGTCCAGCCGGCCGGAGAGGGCGATGCCGACCTTGCAGCGCGGCTGCTCGAAAATCCCGAGAAGCGAAATGAATTCGTCGGCGTTCCCTTCAAACGGGTTGCCGAGGCTGGTGCCGCCGATCACCCGGATGGGGAGGCGGCCCTGGATGCGGGAAAGCATGCCGTCGAACGGCGTGTCCGGCGAGGCGGTGAAGATGGCGAAGGCGCCGTCGCCGGGCGTGGCAAAGCCGCCTGAATCGATGCAGGCGTCGAGGGTGTGTTCGTCGGCCAGGCCGCTGTGCAGTATTGGCATTGACAAATCCCCCGGGTCATCGTTCCAGTGGTTTTTCCCGCCGGGTGACGCCTGACGCAGGCGGCATTTGCGGGCGGCGCGTTACATTTTCTCCGCGTCCGCGCATCGCGGACAGCCGGGGAGTCGGCTCTTCACAGGCGTTGTCGCACCGTGAACCCGGCGGTAAAATTCAGAGGATACGCGCGGAGAGAAAGACGAGCGATTGTATACTACCTCCCGCTGCGGAAGTTGTCAAGCCGGGAGACGAACGGGGGGCGAGATTTTCCGTAAATTTTCCGTATTCGATTATGGAATCGTTATAATTATTTGAGTATCCGGCTGGAACACGGTGCCGATTATCCCGATTCGGCGAACACAACGGAATAATCAGAATTGATCGTAATTACCAGCCTGTCAAGCACTAAGATGCAAACAATTGTGAACGGTTATGCTGGCTGGAGAGGATGCGCCCGAAGTGTGGAAAGATTCCATAGGGTAAGATAGAATCGACGAAAGTGTAACGAAATAATCAGGCTCCCCGGAACCTTTTTTTGGCCGGGGAGCCTGTGTCGGAGTGTAGTTGTCGACAGACGTAAACGTTTATGCGTGTTTGCCAATCTGTTACATTTATTCCTGTCCGGCTATCACCATCTCTGTCACGTCCTCGATGACCTGGACGCAGTTCTGGTTGAAGATGCGGGTGGTGATGACGACGAGGCCGTTGTGGGCATTGCGGCGGCTTTTCCCGGTGATGGTGATTTCGCCTGTCAGTTCGTCGTCCGCATAGACCGGATGGAACCATTCAATCCGGGTGCTGCGGCCGCCAAGCATGTTCCGGCCCCAATAATCCATACCGATAAACCTGGCCCAGATCAACATGAACGTCATTACCCCGGGCGCGATAAGGCGGCCGTGGCGGGTGGTTTTGGCGTATTCCTCGTCGAGGTGGAGAGGAAGGGGGTCGTACTCGGCGGCGAAGGCGAGGATCTTTTCCTTTGTAATCCGGACCGGCCCGATGTTGTAGACCGCCCCGACCGGGGTGGTGGCGAAGTCCAGCATGCCGCTGTCCCGAACCCGGCGTTTTTCAAATCTGGCAGACGCGGTAGTCATCGGTCCATATCCTTACTATGCGGTTGACGAAAATTTTCACCGTGTTTCCTCGTTTCACCATGCGGCGTCCCAATGTCGGCCGGCCCGCCGGCCGGTCATTCACTGCCGCTTTAGACGAATACGTTACCAGTGTACCATAGAATCCCCCCGCGTTTCAACTCCATAACAAAATAAGGCATTTTTTCCGCATTTTTTCCTTGACGATGTCGATAACAGAGTTTAGTATAGTAATGCTTAATAGGGAAAAAAGTCCGTATAGCCTTGCTGCAGGGCGAAACGGCGGCATATCATGGCGATACAGTCGGCGGGACGGCGTATCGGCGTGGGGTTTTGCAGCGTTTTTTCCCTGTCCGGAAGAGTATCGTCTCGAGAATATACCGGCTGAGTTGCCGTTATCATTTTTTTGTTTCGTCGTGTTTCTGTCTTCTGTGCCTTGTTCGTTTCTGCTCCGGAAGGAATATTATGAGCGCCAAAAAAGAACTCACCCCCGAAGAAAAAGCCGCCCAGACCGCCCAGTTCCAGGCCTATATCGATGAAAAGATCGCCAACGGCAAGAAGGCCCTCGCCGCCCTGAATTCCTACACCCAGGAACAGGTCGACGCCCTCGTCAAGGCCTGCGCCAAGGTCGTCTTCGACAACGGCGAGGAACTCGCCAAGGACGCTATCGAAGAAACCGGCTACGGCGTCTACACGGACAAGGTCGCCAAGAACAAGAACAAGGCCAAGGTCATCTGGTGGTCCCTGAAGGGCAAGAAATCCGTCGGCATTATCGACCACGACAAGGAAACCGGCATCGTCAAGGTCGCGAGCCCGGTCGGCGTCGTCGGCGCCATCACTCCCGTGACGAACCCCATCGTCACCGTCATGTCGAACACCATGTTCGCGATTAAGGGCCGGAACCCGATCATTTTCGCCGTCCACCCGAAGGCGATGAAGTGCTGCATGAAGACGGTCGACTACATGAACGCCGAACTGAAAAAACTCGGCGCTCCCGAGAACACCATCCAGATCCTGGACAAGGCCGCCCTTGAACTCACCAACATGCTGGCCCGGAGCGTCGACGTCGTCATCGCCACCGGCGGCATGGACATGGTCCGCTCCGTCTACTCCAGCGGCAAACCGGCCCTCGGCGTCGGCGCCGGCAACGTCCAGGCCCTCGTCGACGACGACGTCGATCTGAAGGAAGCGCTGACCAAGATCGTTCTCGGCCGCTCTTTCGACAACGGCATCATCTGCTCCGGCGAACAGTCCGTCATCCTGCCCCGCGGCAAGTTCGACGAAGCCATGAAGGTCGTGCCGGAAGCCAAGGGCTATGTCGTCCCGAACGACAAGCGCGACGCCCTCCGCGAAGTCTGCTTCCCGGACGGCCACATGAACCGCGCCATGGTCGGCCGCACCGCCATCGAAGTCGCCAAGGCGGCCGGCATCGACGCGCCGGAAGGCACCCTCGCCCTCTTCGTCGAGGCGGACGGCATCAAGGACATCCTCGGTTCCGAAAAGATGTTCCCGGTTCTCGCCACCTACCGCTACGACACCTGGGAGGAAGCGGTCGAAATCGCCCGGGACAACCTCGGCAAAATCGGCAAGGGCCACTCCGTCGTCGTCCACTCGAATAACGACAAGCACATCGAATACGCCGGCACCCACATTGAAG
>JAJQFC010000150.1 GCA_021201355.1 Planctomycetaceae bacterium
ACGCATTTATAATTATACCCGGTAAAAGCCGGATGTTCAAGCGGCAACCGATGTTTTTATGCGTTTATAAAACATCAGCAGCGGTAAATAAACAGAAAAAAGCCAGACAAACTGATTATACCGATTATAAATGCACCGAAAGAAGATGAGAAAAATGCGGGCAAGGTGCGGAAGTTTTACTGCGGAATCTTGTAATTTCGCTGAAACATTATACTATATCGTCGAAAATCCAGACTGAAGAGTCCATTTTTAGAAAATCGCCAATATTCCCGGGATAAGCCAATATGGCTATCGGCGTAGAATGCGGCGCCGTTTTTACCTCGCGGGAATTTTTTTAGTGGAGTGTGGAATGATTTTGCCGTCACCAAAAAACATGATGCGAATCGTCACGAACACGCTGAACCTGGTCGACGCCAGGCTGGTCGATCACGGCCGGAATGTCGGCGCTCTCGTTTCCCATGTTCTGCGGAAAAGCAGCCGCTTTTCCCGGAAGGAAATCCACGACATCGTCATCGCCGCCGTCCTCCACGACATCGGCGCCTACAAGACGGAGGAAATCGACCGGATGGTCGAGTTCGAACTGCACGACGTCTGGTCCCATTCCGTCTTCGGAAACCTCTACCTGAAGCATTTCTCGCCCCTGGCGGACGTCGCTCCGGCCATCCTCTTCCACCATGCCGACTACCGCCGGTTCAGGCGGTTGACCGGCACCTCCGCCGAGGTCGGCCATATAATCAACATCGCCGACCGGATTGACATCCTCCGCCGCCACGGCCTCCGGAAAGGCGACGAGTTCCTGAAATATTTCGAACAGCAGAGCGGCAAGGCGTTCCGTCCCGACCTCCTCGACCTGTTTCACGCATCGGACATTTTCCGCATTGTCTGTGAACACGGCATAGACAACCACCTCGGCATCGAACTCGATTTCGACAAACAGGAATGCCTCGACTATATCAAAATGGTCGTCCTTTCCATCGATCTCCGAAGCGAACAGACCGTCACCCACACGATGGCCGTCGCCGCCGGCGCCCGGGAACTCGCCCTTCTCTTCAATATGACGGAAGACGAAATCGACAACATCCACCTTGGCGCCCTCCTCCACGATCTCGGGAAACAGGGCGTCCCCGTCTCCATCCTGGAATCGCCCAACCGCCTCGACGACGCCCAAATGGACGTCATGAAATCCCACGTCTGTCACACCGATGAAATCCTTCGGGGCAATATCGACGACACCATCCGCCGCATCGCCTCCCGCCACCACGAGCGCCTCGACGGCACCGGCTACCCTCGCGGTCTCGACGGCAGCGAATTGTCTTTCAGCGAGCGCCTTGTCGCCGTCGCCGACGTTCTGAGCGCCCTCGGCGGCGTCCGCACCTACAAGGACGCCTTCCCCAAAGACAAAATTCTCTCCATCCTTGACGAGATGGTGGCGAACCGCCATCTCGACGGCACCATCGTCGCCATGGTGAAGAGCCGCTACGATCACGTCATGGACGCGGTGAACGCCCAGGCGGCGGAAGTGTTGGCCCTGAACGACAGGGTCAATTCGGAGTACCTTTCCCTTATGCACCGAATAAACCAGATAGGTCCGGACGACGACGTGTTTTCGGTATTGTCGGAAGTCCCGCGCGATCTTTTCTGAACTTCCCGGCGTTGTTTCGTGCTGCTTCCGTATGGAACGTCCCGGATTATTTCCGCTGCAAAAAAGAATCCCCCCGGCACGCTGTCGCGTCCGGGGGGATTCTTAGAATTTTAGCGCTTTTTACATAGTGATTCGTTCCATACTGCGATTTACGGCTAGTATAGGAATATCCGAAAAAGCGCGAAAAATAAGGTTCACATCCAATGCAAAGACGCTCTGCATACTCCCATGAGGTTCGATGACCATGCCGAAAAACCGGCTTCTTCACTTCACCTCGCTCTCGTCAATGCTTCGGAGAGGACTACTCGTCGTCGCCTTCTTCGGGTTCTTCCTCGAAGTCATCGTCATCGTCCAGATCGTCCATGGCGAAAACCGCGTTCTTGACCGCCTCAAACGCCGATACCGGCAGGATGATCGGTTCGGCGGCGCCGCTCGAATAGACGAGGGTTTTGCCGTCGAGCTTTCGGATGACCGTCACCATCTTCAGATTGATGATGGCGTCGCCGACCAGGCACAGGCCCTGTTCCGGAACAAGCGTGTAGAAATTATCGTCGTCGTTTTCGGTCAGTTCGTCAGTCATGTTTCTCTCCGTTCCGTGCTGTATGCAGATCATCGCGCACATTCTCCAAGGCGGCCAAATGTACCTTTTATTTACCGTTAGCCCTCACCCGGCCGCCGGAAAAAAGTCCTAAAAATTCGAGGCATCCTTCAGACCCTACTTCACCGCCGGGCCGGCTTCTCGCACAACGCGGCGGGCATTTAACCACGGTTCAACTGCCCGCCACCCACGGCCGGCCCATCTCGTCCCGCCAAGCGATGTCCGAAAGGCTGTACCGGGGCCGCGGCGGCGGCACCTCCCGGGCCGGCTTCCCGGTCGGGAGGAAGGCAATGGGGAAATTGTACTTCGGGTCGAGGCGGAGTATTTCCACCACCCTGTCCGCGTCGAACAGGCCGACCCAGCAGGTGCCGAGCCCGAGGGCGGTGGCGGCGAGGACGTAGTGTTCGCCGGCGATCATGCAGTTCGTCCGGATGGCCGCGTCGTTCATTTCGCGGGACGATTCCGGCTTTTCCTTGTATTTCACTTCCAGTGTCGCCAGCGTTTCCGCGGACAGCGCGCCAACGTCGGCCAGTTCCTTGGCCCGGCGCAGGCGTTTTTTGTAGATTCCCCGGTCGCCCATGAGGACGGTGATCACCGGCGCCTGCCTGAGGAGGGGCTGGTTGAATCCGGCCTCGGCGAGGGCCGACCTGACCTCGGCCTTTTTCGCCACGAGAAACCGCCACGGCTGCGAATTGGTGGCGCTCGGGGCCAGCCGCGCCGCTTCCAGGCAGGTTTCTATGTCCTTACTGGAGACCGGTTCGTCCGAGAACTCCCGGCACGACCGGCGACTGCGAACCACTTCGAAAAAGTCCATAGGCTTAGTCCTTCACTAAGACTTCGGCGGTCATTTCCTTCGGCACCTCGAGACCCATGAGTTTCAGAATGGTCGGAGCCAGGTCCGTAAGTTTGCCGCGTTCCTTCAATTTCGCCCCCCATCCGTTCTTCGAAACATAGATGCATTCGACCGGAAAGAGGGTGTGGCTGGTTTTCGTCATGCCGGTCTCGTAGTCGACCATCTGTTCGACATTCCCGTGATCGGCGGTGATGAGGATGTCGGCGTCGAGATCGAGAAGGGGCGGGACAATCCGGCCGATACAGGCGTCGACCGTCTCGACCGCTTTCCGGGCCGCTTCCGGATCGCCTGTGTGGCCGACCATGTCGCCGTTCGCGTAGTTGACGACGATCAGGGCATACGGATTGTCTTTAATCCGTTTCAACAGTTCATCGGTGACGTTCTCCGCATCCATCTCCGGATGGCTGGCAAACATCGCCGGATCGAACCGGCCCTTGATTTCCACCTGATCCTCGTGGTCGAACGGCGTCGTCGACTTGCCGTTGAAGAAGGACGTGACGTGGCGGAACTTCTGCGTTTCGGCGATACGGAGCTGCCGCAGACCCTTTTCCGCCACCACTTCCCCGAGAAGGCGGTCCATGCCGCCGTCGCCGCCCATGGCGCCAAGCATAAACGACGGGAAACTGTCGTAGTAGCGCGTCAGGCCGACATACACCACCTTCGGCTTGGCGGACAATTTTCCGGGATACGATGCCTCGACAAAGGCCTGGCTCAACTGGATGGCCCGGTCCTGCCGGTAATTGGTGTGGAGAATCGAGTCGCCGTCCTTGACGCCCGAGTAGTCGCCGAGAACGTGGGGCGGGATGTACTCGTCCACCATTTCGGTGCCGTCCGGCGTTTTGTCGTTGGCATACGATTCCTTCACCACGGACATGATGTCCGTGCCTTTTTTGCCGACGGCCGAGACAATGGCGGCGTAAGCCTGATCGGTGAGGTCGTAGTTTTTCGACCGGTCCATCGCGTAGTAGCGGCCCATGGCGGTGCCGATGACGCAGTTTCCGACTTCGGCCATGACCTTCTCGAGTTTGGCAATGTATTCCGCCGACGACCGGGGCGGCGTGTCCCTGCCGTCGAGGAACGGGTGGAGGACGATGCGTCCGTCCGGGTATTCCTGCCTGGCCCGACGCATGATTTTGAACAGGTGTTCCTGGTGGGCATGGACGCCTTCGTCCTGGAGAAGGCCGAGAAGGTGGAGGCTGGACGCGTTTGTTTTCCAGTTGTCGACGATGCGCTTCCACTCGGCGGTTTCGAACAGGGTGCCGTCGGAGAGGCCGTCGTCGATGCGTTTCAGCTCCTGAATGACGATGCGGCCGGCGCCCATATTGAGGTGGCCGACTTCGGACGACCCCTGGTAGCCTTCCGGAAGGCCGACGGCTTCGCCGGAGGCGTCGAGAAGGGTCCAGGGATACCGCGCCTTCAGCCGGTCGATGACCGGGGTCTGGGCGCAAAAAACGGAATTGCCGCTCGGATTCGGGTTGTAGCCCCAGCCGTCGCGAATAATAAGCACTACCGGTTTCACTGGCATTGATTTCTCCTGTTTTGCCGCTTTTTTATTTACAAGGGTGGTGCGAGACTGTTTGATTGCGGAAGGCAACGGAATTACAGGCAACCGGCGGAACGCGTCGGCACCGCTCCCGGTGCAGGCGCCTCGCCGCCGGTGACTCCGCCGGGACGGCCGGAGCAATCTTGTCCGAAATTCTCCGCGTCCCGCTGTACCCTTTACGATTATAATGGAAGGAAACGGTCATGTCCAAACCTTTACGCTTTTTTATCGCCGGGATAATCCAGGGTTCCCTCCCGGACGCCTGCCACCCGCAGGACTACCGCCGGGAAATAGCCGCTCTTCTCCGGAACGCCTTTCCAGGCGCCGAGGTCTTCGACCCGGTCGAGGAATATCCTGACAGCATCCAGTACGACGACGCCAAGGCCAGCGCCGCCTTTTTCGACCTGATGGACCGGGCCGGCAAGGCCGACGTCCTCATCGCCTTCGTGCCGGAAGCGAGCATGGGCACGGCCATCGAACTGTGGAACGCCCACCACGCCGGTTCCTATGTCGTCACCGTCTCCGGCCTGACGAAAAACTGGGTCGCCCGCTACCTCTCGGACGTCATGCTTCCGGACCTCCCCGCCCTCGAGGAATACATCCGGAGCGGAGCGCTGGCGACGGGAATCCGGGGAAAATTGGGCGATGGGCCGTTGACGGTGTAGGCCGTACCTGATACGATATGACGTTACCCACTATCCACTTCGCGGGAATGAACGGCGGTCGTTGCCGCCCGGAGCGCCTCCGTGCGGGCCGGTTCGGAGAATCGGCTTAGTGGTGGTTTCATACGGGTATAGCGGTTACCGCGGAAGCGGTTTATCGACGTTTTTGGCTTCCGAAATGACGTATGAAACCGCTCCCGCGTCCGTAAGCCCGGGAAAACGACGGTCAGCCGGTCCATCCGGAAGCGCGGTCCGCGCCCGCCGGTCCGGTGGCGCCGATTTAAGGCCAGGCGGGGTGAACCGAACCTCTACCCGAATCCTCCGTGGATTCCACATTAGGAGACAAGCATGGGTTTTCCGCATCGCTTCGCAGGTCGACTCGGTCGCGCCGCCGTTGTGGCGGCGCGCCATGGCGGCATAGGCCGTTACGGTCCGGTGGGGGACGCCGGTGGACCGGTCGGAACCGTCCCGCCGCCGAGTCCGGGCAGCTTTTCCGTTGAGCCGGTCAACAACCACCCGGCCCCTCCCGGCACGCCGGCGCCGCAACCCGTCGCCAGCCAAATTCACGTCACTCGGGCCGAAGGCACCGCCGACCTCGTCGACCAGCCGCCGGTAAGCGGCGGACCGGCCATGGCGGCCCCGGGGGCCGTCCCGGTCCCGCCCGAATCGATGCCGGCCATCCAGTACACATACAGCGGCCAGAGCGTGCAGCCGACCTTCGACCCGACCCTGAACGCCTACGTCATGCCCCCGGTCGTCGCCAGGGTGCCGATGTATCAAAACCCGGACGGCAGCCTCGTCCCGGCCCAGGACCAGGTGGTCGTGCCGGTTCCGGCCCCCCTTGGCACTCCGGCGGGCGCCACGCTCCAGTACCTGACGCCAACCGGACCGGGAGCGCCGATTCAGTTCGCCCCGGGACCGATCAACCCGAACACGATGGTTTACGCCCAAACGCAACCGATGCCGGTCCCGTATTACGGAACCGGCCCGCAGGCGGCCGGACAGCCGAACGCCCAGCCAATGCCGGAACCGACCGACAGCACCGGACCGAACGCGGCCGAGTCCGCGTCGGCTTCCGCCTCCGCCCCGAACGCTCCGGCCGCGGTATCACCGGCCCAGCCGTCGCCCTTCGCTCCGCTCGTCCCGGTCGGGACGGCGCCGGGTGCGGCGGGCGTGCCGTACGGCACTGTCCCCGTCGTCACCCAGGCCCAGCCCGGGCAGCCGCCGGTTGGTCAGGTCCAGGGGCAGGTTGTCGGGTACCTGGTTCCGCCGCAGGCCGTTCCTCCGTTTGGTGCCGGGATGAACGGACCCATAACCTCGGAGACCCTGCCGCCGCAGCCGGGCGCCACGACGTTCGACCAGTACTGCGCCAACTGCCCGGCGCCGGTGGTGGCGACGATGACGCCGTACGGCGCCGTCGGCTCGGCGCCCGATTTCCGTCCGGAACTGGTGAAGAGCAGCCAAATCCCCCTCGCCATCACCCCGGCGGACGCCTGGCGTTTCATGAATTCGGGAGTGCCGCTCATCGTCCTCGACGTCCGAAGCGAACTGGAACGGGCGGTGGACGGGCACATACCCGGCGACGCCAACCTGTCCTACGATCCCAAGGGAACCTTCATTCTCCGGGCGCAACGTGCCATACCCGACCGTGACGCCCCGATAATCGTGTATTGTAACAGCGGCATAACGTCGGCCTCGGCAGCCGACATGCTGTCGAGGGGTGGCTTCTCCCGGGTGTTCGTCCTCGGTGCCTACGCCAATTGGCCCTATGCCAGGTCGAAATAGCCGAAGCGGCGGCGGGGCGACTTCCTCAAAAGCCGTCAGGAAAAAGTAAAATCGATCTTTCTCGCCGAGAACGTCCTGCCATGCGGGACGTTCTTTTTTTTGGACGGCAGTCCGCGTGCGGCCTCGCTCGCCGGCCGCGCACGCTCGTGAAAACCCTGCCGAAAAGGCGTAGAGGAAAAAAATCCCCCCGGACAGTTTATGCCGAGGAGGTACGAAGCACGACGCTGGAACCAGGGCGAGGACAAATGGCGTTGGCGGGCGGTGA
>JAJQFC010000066.1 GCA_021201355.1 Planctomycetaceae bacterium
ACCTCGCGTAGCGGCGCGGGGGCTCGGAGATGTTTATAAGCGCCAGGTCCTCCTTCCGGCGGCGCTCCGGGGGCTGGTCAGGGCCGGGGCCCGGCCGGCCGGGCCGGGGGAATTCACCTTCCGCGCCTTCCGGAACGGCCGGATCAATCTCGGCCAGGCCGAAGCGGTGGAGGATATCGTCTCCGCCTCCCGGGACGACGAACGCCGCCAGGCTCTGGACCGCCTGGGCGATCACAACCTCGGCCGCATCCGCGCCTGGCGCGACCGGGTGATGGATGTCGCCAGCCTGGTCGAGGCGGCGTTAGACTTCTCCGACGAAGACGTCGACCCGGACAGCCTGGCCGATCTCGCCGCCACCGCGACCGAACTGGCCCGGGCCGGCATCGGCCCAATCCGGGACGACGCCGTCCCCGACAGCGGCGTTCCCCGGGTGGATCTGGTCGGCGTCACCAACGCCGGGAAAAGTTCCCTCTTTAACGCCCTCCTGGCGGACGACGCTGCCGCCATCGTCTCCCCGGAGGCGTCCACCACCCGTGACAGCCTGCGGCGGGACGTCACCTGGTCCGGCGTCACGCTTCGCCTGTCCGATACGCCCGGGTTCGACCGGGAAACCGGCGGCGCCGGCGGCCGGGCGGCGCGGCGGGCGCAGGAAGGCCTCGGGGCCGGGGATATCGTCTGCTGGGTTCTCGATGCGTCCCGGGAGCCGGACCCGGACACCCTGGCGTTCCGGGATAGCCTCGCCGGCGGCGTGGTTATTTTTCTCAACAAATCCGACCTGCCGCCGCGCCTCGGGAGGGAAGACGCCGCTCACCTCGCCGAGGAGCGGGGCCTCGCGGTCATGGCCATCCACCCGGTGAGCGCCCGGACGGGGGAGGGGATTGAAAGCGCCCGCCGCCTCATCGGCGACCTCGCCGGGACGCTCCGGCGCCGGGGCGAATGGAGCCGCCGGGAAGTGATGGAACTGGCCGGCGCCCTCGGCTACTGCCGGGACGCGGCGGCGGAACTGGACGGTCCGGGACGGCTTGAACTGGCTGCGGAAGATCTCCGCCTGGCGGTCGGCGCTTTTTCCCGCGCCTTGGGGGAAGGCTACGCCGAGGAAGCGCTAACCCGAATTTTTTCCCGTTTCTGTATTGGCAAGTAACCCGGATTCCAAAATAACCATAGATACCCAGGAGCGGACAACCTCATGGCGGCTATAGAAGACGATGTCATTTTCATATACGCGGACGGCGCCTGTTCCGGAAATCCCGGCCCGGGCGGCTGGGGAACGGTCCTCAAGTGCCCGGCCCGGTCACTGGAGAAACGCCTTTCCGGCGCTGAAGCCAACACCACGAACAACCGGATGGAACTGCGGGCCGTGATCGAGGGGTTGTCGGCGTTAAAAAAACCGTGCACGGTGACGGTGGTGACGGACAGCCGGTACATCGTCGACGCCTTCCAGAAACGCTGGCTGGCCGGCTGGCAAAAAAACGGCTGGCGCACCGCCTCGAAACAACCGGTCAAAAACATCGAACTGTGGCAGGAACTCCTCGCTGCAATGGCGCCGCATACGGTGTCGTGGCAATGGATTCGCGGCCATAACGGCCACCCGGAAAACGAGTTGGCCGATTCATTGGCGGTTAAGGCCCGGCGCGATCTGGTCGGGGAATAGAGAGTCCCGGAAGAGGCGCCGAGCCGACGTCCGCGTCTGTTCGGTGGCGTGCCGTAACGGGTTTAGCGGTCGTTCCGGCCCGACCGCGACGCATGGAAATCGTCACTCCGGAAAAATAATCTGAAAGGAACCGGCGGTTCCCCGTAATTCCCTTCCAGCGGTTCATTCTCGAACCGGCATGAAAGCCCATGCCCAGCGGAGTCGGACTTGCCCGACCATGCTGCAACCGAATGGAAGCGGAACCATGACGTCCAAGACTTTCTACGCCAGCCTGGCATTTGCCATCGCCATAACCTTCGCCTGGTCCACGGCGCAGGCCGAGGACGGCGAATTCTACGTCAACACCTACCGCTCCCTCGGTACGGTCTCGCCGCAGGGCGTGCGTTCGGCCGCCATGGGCCGGGCCGGACGCGGCCTCGCCGACGGCGTCTATTCCCTCGGCGTCAACCCGGCCGCCCTCGGGGCGCAACAGGGCGCGGCCATCGACGTCGCCCTCGGCTTCGACTGGCTTGACGACGGCTACGACAACGCGGACCAGGTTACTTTCAAGCTCGGCGGCGCCGTCAGCCTCGACCGCTGGTCCCGGCTGGCCGGTCCGAACCAGGCCGTCGGCGCTCTCCTCCATACCCAGAATTATTCCGGCGCGTCCAATAATTCCATGAAACGGAACCAGACCGGCGTTCTCATGGCTTACGGCCTCCATTTTATGGAAAACCTTCTTGGCGGCGTGTCCGTCGCCCTCTACGACGGCGACTGGAAAAGCGAACCCATGACGGGACGACGAAGGCCTCGTCACCGGCATGAACCTGGACCGCTCCTTCACCGGCGGCGACTTCAAAATCGGCGGCATCTACCGGATTACGGACCAGACCACCTTCGGCGGCACCATCAACTATTCGACCGGTTCCTTCAAGGAAAAGGCGGCCTACGCCGCCGGCGCCGGGTCGGGATCGCTTGAACGCTGGGGCATCGGCGTCGGCGTCGCCCACCAGTACACGGACGACACCCTCCTCCTCGGCGACATCTGGTACGACCGCCTGAAAACCGACGTTCCCGGCATCCTCGACGAGAGTAACAAGGCCTGGGGCCTGTCCGTCGGCATCGAACACCAGGTCATCCCCGACCTGATGGCGCTCCGGGGCGGCCTCTACTACGACCGGACGTCCTATACCGGCAGGAATGGCGACACCTTCTTCGTTCCCACCGGATCGTTCAGCAAGGGTCGCTTCGGCGTCACCGCCGGCGTCGGCATCAGGCTCTACAACTTTGATTTGGGCTATTCGCTGGACATCAATTCGAACGGCGATGTGAAGAATACGCTGGATGTCGCCACGGAATGGTAACGAATTCGACCAGGTCGCAGTCCGGATAAGACTTACCCACTGATGACAGGGAACACAGACCTTGTCATGAAAAGCAGTGGCGTTGGGAGAAGAGGAGGGGGGTGGACGATGACTCGTCCACCCCTGGTTTTTTATGAGGATGCTACTGGTCCGGGGCGGATTCGCTCCGCCGCCTCGATAACCAGGCGAATCCCGGCCCGTCAGGAAATAAACGCGCCGGTCCGCACCTTGTTCCGGCCGGCGGCCTTGGCCCGGTAAAGGGCCTCGTCCGCGACGGCCATGGCCTGTTCCAGAACGCCGCAGCCGTCCGACTGGCCTTCCCGATGGGCAGTGAACGACACCACGCCGATGGACGCGGTAATGATCGCCTGACCGTGGTCGACCGGCACCGGACTGTCGGCAATGCGTTCCCGGATGCGTTCGGCGACCCGCCGGGCCTGGTCGATGTTGGTCTTCGAAAAGAAGAAGAGAAATTCCTCGCCGCCCATCCGTCCCATGATGTCGTTCGGCCGGAGAATCGACCCGCTCACCTCGGCGACATGCTTGAGGGCGCGGTCGCCGGCGGGGTGGCCGTGGGTGTCGTTGAACTGTTTAAAATGGTCGATATCCATGATGGCGATGGAACTCGGGTGGTCCATGATGGTGTTTCTGGCCAGTTGCAATTCGGCCTGAGTGAGGAAGGACCGGCGGTTCAGGATGCCGGTCAATGGATCGTGTTCGGCGAGGTAGCGGAAATTTTCCTCGCTCTGCTGGAGGGCGCGGAGGGCGGCTTCGCGCTTTTCCACTTCCTGCCGCAGCTCCTCCGTAATGGCGGTCAGTTCCCGTTCCTTGTTTCGAAGGGCGGTGAGTGCGCTGTCGAGTTGGAAAACCATGCTGTTGAAGGCGGCGGAAAAATCGCCCATGAAATCGACCCGCTGGGTAAGGTCGCCGGCTTCAACCTGTTCCATCTGCCAGATAACATGGTTCAGGTTGGCCTGGAGCGATTTGACCATGCCGCAGACGACGCCCCGGGTGGTGATGTCGACGGAAAAATCACCGCGCGAAAACGACCGGAGGTAGCCCCGGAGATCCATGAGACACTGATGGACTTCGACCAGACCGGGAACCATGGCCAGGCCGGTGGTGACTGTCGGTGCCTTCGGGTTGAAGAGAAGGGCCTTGACATGGCCGGCGACGGCGGCGGCGTTCACCCCGCTGCCGTCGGACTCGGCGGCGGTCGCCGGCGGGCCTCTGTCGTGTTCGAGTAATGACATGCTGTAGGTGATCTCCTGGGTAGGGACCGGGGCGGATCAGGTGGCGGACGCTTCCGCATCCACCGGTTCGGGTTCGGCCGCCGCCTCGTCCCCGCCGTCGCCGGACCGGCCGCATTGGGTCGCCCGGAAGCGGCAGGTGCGTTCGCCCGAGCACCAGCAGTCGTGTTCCTTGATGGTGCAGCGGGCGCCGGTGGGGCTTTCCAGAATGCCCTGGAGCAGGCCTTCGTCATAAACGCAAATCTGCTCGTTCGTTTCCGGTAAACCGGAACAATCCAAATCTTCGTCAACGGTGAGTTGGACCACCATGTTCTGAAAATCGACCTTTTCAAACCTGACAATGCCGATGCCGAGATCGCGGAAGCTGTCCTGGATGGCCTTGGTCAGATCTCCCTTGTCTCCAACCTGGTCCTTCAACACATGGATGTGGAAAGCCCGCCCGGCCAGCGCGCCGGCCTCCCTGAAAATGTCGTCCGCCGCTTCGGTGCCGTAACGTTTTTCCAAAATATCCCGGATGGAAAACTGAAACAGGCGGTACACCTCGAGACGGGCGGTGCTGCCGAGGCCGGGCCGACACAGATCCGGGTCGGAAACAACGTAGTCCCAATTAAATTCGTATTTATATTTCTGATCAGACATGATGAGATTCTCCGCTTTTGAAGAATGATTATAACGGACGGGTCAAGTCGAACAGTCCATAATCATTCCCTCTCAGAATAGTCCATGCCTGGTGGTTTGTCAATCACGATGGCGGGTCATTCGCTACATTCCCGGTATGGGCGATGCTATTACCGGCATAAATTCTTTTATCCGAAGCTCTTCCGTTGTTGTCGGCGCTATTAATGCCTCCCATAAATGTTATCCGGACAAATCGGCCCCGATTTCATTTAATTCACGGGGAAGAACCGCTTTGTAGCGAACCGGACGTTGTAAGCGGTGCCCGCCGAAGACGGACCGCCGGATTCGGACATCTCATCCCCAAAAAAAAGGCGGGCGCCGCAGTATCGGGCGCCCGCCGTTCGCTCATGAACACGGACCTCGCGGTCCGTCGTGGTTCGTCCGTTACATGCCGATGCCGAAAGCCCGGCCGACCTGGAACACGATAAGCGTCGTGAAATAGGCGACCAGGGTGTACCCGACCAGCATGCCGATGGCGTAACCCCAGGAATAGGTCTCCCGCCGGGCGACGGCGATGGTGGCGACGCACGGCATGGAGAGGAGGGCGTAGAGCATCATGCAGAAGGCCTGCAGCGGCGTGTAATTGGCCTGGAGCTTTTCCCTGAGGGTGTCCGAATCCTCGTCTGCCTCGCCGACCGAGTAGACGATGCCCATCTGGGAGACAAACACCTCCTTCGCCGCAAACGATCCGATGATGGCGGTGCCGATGCGCCAGTCGAATCCTATCGGGCGGAGGACCGGTTCAAGGAAGCGGCCGATGCGGCCGGAAATGGAGTAGGAGAGGGACTCGGCGCTTTCCGCGTTGTCGATTTCCTCATTTACCCCAGCCAGACCGCCACGGATGTCTTCCCGGTAGGCGGTGGCGGCGGCGAGGAGGTCAGGGTCAAGGCCGAGGGCGGCAATGGCGTTTTCCCGCACCATGGCGGCGACGCGGAAGTCGTGGCTGTCCTCTTCGGCTTCCTCTATAGCCTCTTCGAAAGCGGCGTCGATTTCGTCGAGTTGCAGGACCGCTTCGTTGAAGCGGGCCAGTTCGTCCCCGCCCGGCTGGCTGAACAGTCCGGATTTGACGGTTTCATATGCGGCCTCGGCTTCGGCGAACCCGGGTTCTGATTCCCAGTATGTCGATTCGGCATCGGACAGGGCCAGTTCATTCTCGGCCCAGGTGCCGGCGACGGCGGCCGGTATGCCGATTTCTTGACCCAGGGCTCCAGTGTCGTTCACGAAGGCCTGGACCGCGACTTCGCGTTCGCTGTCGTAATCACGGTCGTAGACCGGTTTTTTCGGATAGGCGGTCATGGCCCAGAGGATGATACTGACGCCGAGGATGATGGTGCCGGCTTTCTTGATGTATTCCCACGCCCGGTCCCACATGAGGATGAGGACGGTCCGGAGGGTCGGCATGCGGTACGGCGGCAGTTCCATGACGAACGGCACCGAATCGCCCTTGAAGAGGGTGGACCGGAGGATCTTGGCGCCGACGATGGCGAAGACGATGCCGATGATATAAATTAGCCACAGCATCCAGGCCTGGAGGTGATTGGGGAAAAAGGCCGGGATGATAAGGGCGTAGATCGGCAACCGGGCGCCGCAGGACATGAACGGCACGACGAGGATGGTGGTCAGCCGGTCGCGGCGGCTCTCCAGGGTGCGGGTGGCCATAATGGCCGGCACGGTGCAGCCGAAGCCGAGGAGCATGGGGATGAACGACTTCCCGTGGAGGCCGATACGGTGCATGAGCCGGTCCATGATGAAGGCGGCCCGGGCCATGTAGCCGGTGCCTTCGAGGAAGGCGATGGCGAGGAAGAGGAGGATGATGTTCGGGAGAAAAACGAGCACACCGCCGACGCCGCCGATGATGCCGTCGACGAGAAGGTCGCGGAGCGGGCTGTCGGCCGCCTTGGGCCAGAGCTGGGCGATTTGTTCCCCGAAGACGCCGAAGGCGGTTTCAATCCATTCCATCGGCTTTTCAGCGAGGGTGAATACCAGTTGGAACATGAGGTACATGAGGGCAAGGAAAATCGGGATGCCGAGAACGCGGCTGAGAACGATGGAATCGATGCGATCCGACGAGTCGAATTTCTTGACGGCGGTGGATTCCGTGGTCTCGGCGACGAGGCCGGAAATCCAGCCGTACTTCGCCTCGGCCGTGCGCACTTCCGGCGGGTCTTCCGTCTCCGCCTCGAACGCCTGCCTGAGGCCCTCGACCCGGCCGAGAAGAGCCTTGTCCTTCACCTGTTTGATAATTTCCGAATCGTATTCGAAGAGTCTGGTGGCGAACCAGAGCGGCGGAAAACGGTCGGCCGCCTGCCGGTCCGGGCCGGTGAGGGCGGCGTCGATTTCCAGGATCGGTTTCTCCAGCTCGCGGGGATAGGTGATTTT
>JAJQFC010000165.1 GCA_021201355.1 Planctomycetaceae bacterium
GTCGAGCCCTTGCCCGACTTCCACCACTTCGCCGGCGAACTCGTGGCCGATGACGGAGGGAAAGCGGACGCCCTTCTTTTTCTTTCCGTTCATGATGCGGATGTCGGTGCCGCACAGGGCGGCGGCCTTGACCCGTATGACCATCTCGCCCGGGCCGGCCGTGGGGGTCGGCACCTCCTTGACCTGCAAATTCCCGGGCGCTTCCAATACTGCGGCCTTTATGTCACTCTCCTCGTACGGGATGGATTTTGTAAAGCGGAATGCCGGAGCCGCCTCCGCCGTACCGGCCGGAGGCGGTCCGCGGAGGGTTTGTTACGCCTGTTCTTTCAGGGCGGCGGCATGGACTTCCATGGCCTTCTCGACGCTGGCGCCTTCGTGGATGATGGCGCGGAGGGCCTTGATGATGGCGGCCGGGTTCTTGTCTTCCCAGACGAAGCGGCCGTAGGTGACGCCGGCGAGGCCGATGTCGATGGCGTCACGGGTCATCTTGAAATAGTCCTCCAGCTTGTTCCCGACTTCGCCGCCGGCGAGGGCGACCCGGGTCGGGCAGGCTTCGATGACGCGCTGGAACGTGTCCGGGGAACCCGACCAGTTCGTCTTGATGATGTCGACGCCGAGTTCGGCGCCGGCGCGGACGGCGTAGGCCAGGTTCTTGGCGTCGGACGGGTCCTTGACCATCGTGCCCTTCGGGTAGATGTGGGCGACGAGCGGGAGGCCCATGGAGGCGGCTTCCTTCGAGATGCGGCCGAGGTGGGTCAGTTGCACCGCCTGTTCCGGGCCGCCGACGATCATGCCGACGGAAATGGCGTCGGCGCCGGCCCGCATCGCTTCCTCGACGTCGGCGACCGGGGTGTCGTAGACCGGGTGGTAGGGGATGGAGTAGGCGGTGGACTTGAAGATCATCGCCACCTGGCCGGCGTAGGGACGGAAGACGTTTTCAGCGATGCCCTTGTGCATGGTGATGGCGTCCGGGCCGCCGGCGACGAGCTTTTTCATGACGTCCCGGATGGGGACGAGGCCGTCCATGATGCCGCGGGTGATGGGGTGGTCGATGGTGATGGCCAGCAGCCTTCCGGAGGGACCAAGGAGCCTTTTCAGGCGGATTTCTTTACCGACGAACATGCTTTTTCTCCTGTATGACATTTCATAATCAGCACACGCGTGCGTGATTGACAACCGTGGCGACGCGGGGTCATGGCGTGTACAGGCCCAGTGCCTGCACCGGCCAGATGGTGATGGAAGGGAACAGAATCAGGAGGACGATGGAGATGACAAGGAGCACCGTCAGGCCGAAGGTTCCCTTGATGACGTCCTCGATGTCCATCTCCGCCACCTGGGCGGCGGCATAGAGGCAGACGCCGACCGGTGGGGTGACGAGGCCGAGGGTGAGGGCGAGGACGAGGATGATAAGGAAGTGAATCGGGTTGACGCCGAGCTGGACAAGCGGCGGCAACAGCACCGGAATAAGAATGTAGAGGCTGGCGATGGCGTCCATGAACATGCCGACGACGATAAGGAAGACAAAGACGATGAGCAGGAGAATCGTCGGGTTGTCGGTGATGGACGACATGAATTCGGCCATCTTCACCGGCAGGGAGTCGTAGGTGAAAATCCAGCCGGCCAGCTTCGCCGTCGCCGCGATGAAGAGGACGGTGCCGGTTGTTTTCGCCGTGTCCCAGAAGATGGACGGAAGTTCCCGAATTTTAATGGTCCGGTAAAAAACGATGGAAAGGATAAGGGTGTAGAACACCGCGATGCCGGCCGCTTCCGTCGGGGTGAACCGGCCGTCGAAGATGCCGTAGAGAAGGATGAGGGGGGGTGAGCATCGGCGGCAGCGCCCGCTTGGTGGCGGTGGCGAGGTTCGACCAGCTGAACGGCACCCGGTTCCCCATGCCCTTCGCCTGGGTGTAGATGTGGTTGTAAACCATGAAGCAGAGCACCATGAACAGTCCGGGGAAGATGCCCGCCATCAGGAGAACGCCGATGGACTCGTTCGCGGTGGACCCGGTGATGATGACGAGAATGGACGGCGGAATGATGGAGGCGAGGACGGACGTTGTCAGGCTGAGGCCGACGGCGTACTGCTTCGAATAGTTGTTCTTCGTCATGGCGGTGATTTCAATCCGCCCGAGAGAGGCGACGTCCGCCACGGACGAGCCGGAGACGCCGCCGAAGATGAGGGAGGCGACGACGTTGACATGGCCGAGGCCGCCCGGGGCCCAGCCGATAAGGGCGTTCGCGAAGTCGAATATACGCTCGGCCACGCCTCCCCGGTCCATGATGATGCCGATCATGATGAAGAGCGGCACCGCCACGAGCATGAACGAGTTCATCGCCGAGAACATGGAGTTCGATAACAGGTCGAGGGGCATGTCCGTGTAGAGGCAGAGGACGCCGACGCTGGCGGCGCCGAGGCTGATGGGGAGCGGCACGCCGATCATGAAGAACAGGAAGAAGACGAGAAGGAGGGCAAGACTCATGTTCATGATTTTGCCTCCCTTCTGACTTCAACCTTGTTCCAGGCGTAGATGAGGGACTGAATAAGGCAGAGAATGCCGAAGACGGCCGAGACCGGATAGATTATCCCGACCACCCACATGGGGAGCGGGAAGCCGGAGGCCATTTCCGTGAAGAGGATCTGCTGTTCCACCATCTGGTAGCCGGTGTAGAGTATGATCAGGAAAAAGCAGATGCAGAAGACGGTGTAGATGATGACGCTGACGATGCCGCAAAGCGGCTTGAACATTTTAACAAAAATGGTGACGCGGGCCGACTCGGCGTTCCGGAAGCCGATTGCCATGCCGAGGAACGCCATCCACATGAAGAGGAAGCGGGACGCCTCTTCCGTCCAGACGAGCGGCATGCCCAATTCCCGGTACAACACCTGAAGGAGGATAACTACGAGCACCCCGGCGACGGAAAGCCACGCCGCCGTATCCATGATGAAATTAAGAAAGCGGAACACCGGATGGGGCTTCACTGGCGCAGCCTTTTCCTCCGGCGACATCACATCGTTTTCCATAAACATGTACCCCCCTGGACCCAGAGACGGTTTCTTCCCTGCCGGTGCCGGACGCCGCAGCGCCGCGTCCGGCCGCCGGCGGGGCCGGAAGCCGGACAGGCCGGCCCCGACCCGGGAAGACGGACAATCATTTCTTCCCGACGAACTCAAGAGTCTTCGCGAAGAAGTCGTCGTCCTTGACCAGTTCGCCGAAGCGCGGATAGAGGCTCTTCGCGACCTTGACGAATTCCGCGTGCTCTTCCGGCGTCAGGCGGTAGATTTCCATGCCCTTGTCCTTGAGGAAGGCTTCGATTTCGGCGGAGTTGTCGTCGTCGTACTTGATCTTTTCGATTTGGGCCTGGGCGGCGCAGTCCTGAAGAATTTTCTTGTGGGCGTCCGGGAGGGCGTTCCACTTGCGCTGGTTCATGCCGAGCACCCAGGCGTCGGCGATGTGGTTGGTGAAGGTGAGGTATTTCTGCACTTCGTAGAACTTGGCGTCCATCGGGATGGAGATGGGGTTTTCCTGGCCGTCGACCACCGCGAGCTGGAGGGCGTTGTAAACTTCGCCGAAGGCCATCGGGGTCGGGGCCGCGTCCATGGCCCGGAAGAACTCGACCCAGAGCGGGTTATTCGGCACGCGGAGCTTGACGCCGGTGAGGTCGGCCGGTTTCTTGATGAGGATTTTCGAATTGGTGATGACGCGGAACGGGCGCGGCCAGTAGCCAAGGGGCTGAATCCGCATGCTCGAGACGTCCTCGTTCAGCTTGTTTACGGCGTCGGACGTCAGGTACGACTTGAACTGGTCCATGTCGTCGAAGAGATAAGGGACGGAGATGGCGATGAACCGGGGCTTGAAGTTGGCGTAGAGGGAGGCGGAGAGGAGGAGCATGTCGAGGGAGCCGCCTCCGAGCTGCTTGACGGCCGCGCCCGGGTCGCCGCCGTAAAGGGTGCCGTTCGGAAACACCTTGATTTCAATTTCCCCGTTGGACGCTTCCTTCACCAGTTTGGCATAGTTCATGGCCGCGACGGTGATGGAGGAATTGTCCGGGTCGGGGGTGGACAGGGTCAGGGTGGTGGCGGCGTGGGCCTGCGCCACAAATAAAAACACGACCGCGGCGACGAGCGCCAGAATACCTTTGCTCCGCATAGATTCTTCTAAACAAATGTGCCTGCCGGAAAGAAAACGGCCGCTGGGCCGTTCGTGACTGATTCGATTGGTCTACCAATTAGGACGGGCTTGTGAATTCAATTCGGACCGCATCGATGCTACAAAATGCATATAACCTTGTAAATACCAGTGATAATGAATCCGAAAGGTCTTTGGTTCATCAGCGATGAGTGTAGTCTACGATTGATATAACCATTAGTCAACTGAAAATCCGAAAACTTTTTTCAGCCTGCGAGTGGTTCCGGTTCGTTCTGGCGATTGGCGTGGCGGTTTTTTTTTCGTCTTCGGCGTCGGGAACAGAAACGTCGTTTCGCGTTCCGGATGCATGAAAAACGGGCCTCCGGCATTCGGAGGCCCGCTTGGGTTGGTGATGTGGTTGCGCCGGACTCTACCGTTTCAGCCCGAAGTGGCTGCTCCACACCTGCGCGTTCGCGTAGAGAAGTCCCGACCCGAGGATGGCCGCGCCAATGCCGGTCACGAGGTCGCTGCTCGCGCTTGTTCCCAGCCAGGTCAACCCGGCTCCGGCCGCCAGGGCGATCAGCCATTTTGTCAAGCTTGAGGTTTCGTGGGGCTTGCTGGCGAGGATGATTCGTTTGGTGCTCATTGCGGTGCTCATGGCATTTCTCCTGTGATGTCGGCTGATCGGGCTTTCCCGCGTTCGGGCCGTGCCAAGGCCGGAACAAAAGACCGATCTCGTAAACGAGCCGTCGTAAGACGGTTGCGGTCCCCGCTGCTGTGCGCCGGCTGTCACGATGACGGCGGCGACGAGGGGGAAAACGGGAGGCTGCCGCGTTCGGCGGCGAGTCTCGAAAAAAATCATACCAATATCAACTTCCTGTCGATAAAGCAACTGTACCATTCGCCGGACGGAATAGCAAGCTTTATTTCCCGGTCCGAATAAAAGAAATTCTCGTCCCGCGCTAATTAATGCATAATTGTCAATAACAACGGGCATTATCCCGTTATTCGCCTGTCCCCGAACGTTGGTCGGCGGCCTGCCGCGCCGACGACCGGAAGGCTGGCGTAAAAATTTCCGGAAAAAGCCATTCGTCCTTGACAAATGGTTATACCAATGTTATACTTCGAGTATCTGTTCCACATTTCCCGCGAATCCTGGAGTCCGCGCATGGACTGCATCACGACGGTCGACGGCGATATCCGGCCCGAACAACTCGGGTTCTGCCAGCCGCATGAACATGTCTACATCAACGGCACCGTCGCGCTGGACACCCACCCGGAACTGCGCCTGACCAGCTTCTCCCGGGCGCTCGAGGAACTCCGCCTCGTCCGGGCGGCCGGCTGCGATGCCGTCGTCGACGCCCAGCCCGGCGGGGCCGGACGGGATCCCCTGGTTCTTCGGGAGGCGTCGCGGCTGAGCGGCGTCACCATCGTCGCCAGCACCGGCTACCATGTGCCGTTCTTTTATCCGGACGATCACTGGCTGTTCACTTCGGACGAAGACTTCCTGGCCGATTTTTTCGCGTCCGAAATCGAGACCGGCATGTTTTGGGGCGGCGGCTACCGGCTGCCCGATTACCGGACCGATGTCCGGGCCGGCGTCATCAAGGCCGCCCTCGGCGAAAAGGGCGTCGCCGGCCGGGACGAAGCGCTTTTCCGCGCCGCCGTCCGGGCCTCCGCCGCCACCGGCGCCGCCATCCTTCTCCACACCGACAAGGGTATCGGCGCCCTGGACGCGGTCCGCATTCTGAACGAGGCGGGGCTGCCGGCGGATCGGCTCCTTGTCTGCCATGTCGACCGGCAGGCGACGGACTACGGCATCCACGAAGCCATTGCCGAAAGCGGCGCCTTTCTCGAATACGACACCATCACCCTCTTCCAACACCACAATAACGCGGAAGAGATTCTTCTTATCGATCATATGATTACGAAGGGCCATCTGGACCGGCTGCTCCTCTCCACCGACCCGACCGCCGATCGCCTGAAGAGTTACGGCGCGCCCGTCGGCATGGAGTATCTCCTGACCTCGTTCCTCCCGCTCCTGCGCGCCTTTGGCGTGACCGAGTCCATGCTGGACCGCCTGTGCCGGAGCAATCCGGCCCGCGCCCTGACCCGGACGCGGTAAGGAATTCATCGCATAAATAGCGTATTGTTCCCCCACGGCGGGCATGCCGCCGGCGGCGGGTGGGGTTTTGTCGTGTCGCCTTTCACCGTCGGTCGCGTCGGTCCGTGACGAGACCGGTTTTCCGCGCCGGGCAGTCCGTCGGCGGGGCCGGTTGTGAAGCGGCGTTCCACGGTTTTCTTTTTCGTCAGCGCAAAGGAGAAGCAGGATGTCTTGGATACTGAGAACGTTCGTGGTTGCGGTTTTCGCCGTGTCGACCGCCTGGTGCTGCGGGGCGGTGGACTATTCGGTCAATATGGACAAGGAATGGGCTTCCACCGACGACGCCTTCGATCCGCTGGCCGACCCGGACGCCATTACCTTTGAGGCAATGCGCGAAAAGTTCGGCGCCATTCCCGGCTATTCCGGATCGCTCCGCTTCGCCGGCAACGTCAAGGCGTTCGAAAACGTGGTCTGGCGCGAAATCGCCAACGGCTATGTCGGCCTCGCCGACGCCGCCCGCATGAACGGCATCGACCTCACCGTCGACACCACCTCGCCCCAGGGCGAGAACGACGAGGAAGGGCAGCTCACCATTCTCCGGAACCAGGTCCGCCAGGGCGTGACGGCGATTCTCCTCTCCCCCATCTCGGACGGCAACTGCCTCCCCGCCGTCGACGCCGCCCACCGGGCGAACATCCCCGTCTTTTCCGTCAACAACGAGTTCAACGGCGCTGACTGGTTCGTCGGCCCGAACGCCCTGAACCAGGGCGAAATCGCCGCCGAATGGGTCAATAAAAAGCTCGGCGGCAGCGGCAAGGTCGCCATCGTCATGGGTATGCCGAAGACCGGCGTCACCCGGAACCGCACCGCCGGCTTCGAACAATGGTTCGGCAAAAACGGCTCCGACGTCACCGTCATCGCCAAGCAGAACGCCGACTGGGACCGCTCCCGCGCCAAGGACATCGCCCAGACCTGGCTCAAGGTCCACAAGGATTTGAAAGCCATTTTCTGCAACAACGACGTCATGGCCCTGGGCGTTGTCGAAGCGGTCAAGGAAGCCGG
>JAJQFC010000164.1 GCA_021201355.1 Planctomycetaceae bacterium
TCCCGAGTCGCATACGCTGGATGATTTCCCGAAATCTCAAGTAGACGCGGTATATCAAAAAAACATAAATCTCCTACATTTCCCGGACATGTTAATTTATTCACACCCAATTCACTTAAGGCAGCCTGCACCGCTGCTGGCTTATGTTCCGTCCGTCATTGGATTAATCCATTAAGAACTAAGGATCAAATTCGGTATACAATGCGGGCTCAAAATATTCCTATTACTGTGGAGATTTTGCGACGCTTCATTAATCTAATACCTTTCGATTCTATTTTAGGGATGGGGTACTGGCAGAGAGTAGAAGCTTATTTGTACTCACCTTTACGATGATAGTTTTTCAAAAATAATTACCGACGCGTCACGAAAATAATCGATCAAATTCTTTCACGGCATTGGAATGGTTTAACTTGATACTTAATTACGCATTCGTTATTTGTTGTGCGACTCTTCCTGACGAAAAAGCAGACCACATTATGCCTTTAATAATGGCGCCAGCGAATGCGACGATAAAATCTTAGCACTGGAGCAGGCGTAAATTTACGTAGCCGAGCTTTAATCTTTAAATAAAGAATTCGAATATGTATTTCGATAGACCATAAGATCGAATAATACTTACGATTAGAGGAGTTTATAGGGAGTTTCATAATATGTGCAAATACATCCTTTTGCCATATAGAGGCAACCCGTTCTACAGAATTATTGAGACGCACGTCACGCAAGGCGTTTTGACCGATTTTAAGACGTAAATTAGGCGATTTAATTAACGCCGTTAAAGCTCTCGTCCAATCTTCGTTTGTGTCTGCTAGTAGTCCATTCACGCCATCTTTAATTCGACTTACATACGGTTCCACCCTAGAGTAAACCGCCGGCAATCCATAGGCGGAATAGTCCCGATATTTTACATCGGTTTTACATCGGTTTGATGGTGAATCAGATAAAGGCGCCAACCCAATATGCCAACCCTTATAAGAGATCGAGCGCATAAATCTGCGATAATTATCGTCATACGGTATATATGAGATTCGATCGCTTAAATCATCCAGGCCAGGAAGCGAGGTAAAACCACATATTTCCAAACGGGTTTCCGGATTTTTCGCAAGTATCTCTTGAAGTGCTGGCATTATGGATAAAAAATCATCTCGGTGGCCGGCTGTGCCGAAAAAACCCAGGATTATTTCGTTGTTGGAAAGGGAAGGACGGATCGGTTCAACAAAATGTGGATACACAAAGGGAATACAAAGAGACCGGCTGCGTGGAATCGGCATTGATTCCAAAAGCATAGGAGAACCGACAATAGAAAGATCTGCTACCTCTAGTAAACAGGTTATTGTTTGGACGATTGCGGGACGCGAATAATGCCTGCCAATAGGCGTGTTCTTGGGTAATCCAAAGAAATTATCATCCAAAAGATAAATAATTCGCTTGCCTAAACACTGAGCAGTATATAGCCAGTACAGATTAAGCGGATCTGCGCCACGAACGAAGATGATAATATCGGCAGTCGATATTGTTTTTTTTGTAACATCTTGTACTACTAGTACTTCATACGTAATAAGATCATGATCGCGTAACCAATCAAAAGGTTGGATGATAGCTATGTCGACAGTAGGTATAAACCCTTCAACAATACAAACGATGTGAGGGGAATGGACGTCTGGCTTTGGATTCATAATAGTCAGAAATGTTTAACTATTGTTCATTTTTCGCAAAATATAGAAAACTTTTTATTAAGATTAGCCATTCATAGGAAGCATTCCAGTTGCAAGCAAATTTATATCTGGTTTTTCAAATTTGTAGTTTTCGAGGTCTACTAAACCACTCCAATTGTCAGGTTTTTTGGCTACTAATAGTGTATCCTGTTCATCTGTTGAATACCAGTCTAAGAGTTGTTGTGAAGGAGCAAGATTAGTAGAAGCATGTATTGGTTCCAAATTACAGAAGCGTGCTATGGCAATCACGCCATCTACATCGAATCGATAACAGTCAACTGGGTATCTGTGCAACGCAAAGCCACGTGGAGCGATTAAACACAGTAAACCACCAGGACGAAGAACCCTAGCCATCTCACCAACAGTTACCCAAAAAAACTCACAATGTTCTATTGCTTGACCCGATATAACCACATCATAAAAACTATCAGCTATTTCACTCCACTTATACGGATTTCGCGGAACTATATCAACATTCGGGCCCGACTCCATATCAAGACCTGTATAACTGAACCGATCGGATTGGAATAGACCTTTGTACGTTCCATTAACATCATAACTACCAACATCCAAAACTTTATATTGTTCAGTTTTACCTAAATACTGATTAACAAACCATTCCATTCTTAAAAAAGAGGATTTATGCATTCTGTAAATTTCCTTTTATCGTGGTTAGATTAACGCTTATGACACTACAATTACAATCCACACGGCAAATTAGAAGTCACTGTCTCTAATGCTTCCCTCGGCGATTTTTTGAATGTAACTTACGTAGGATGTTCTACCCATTCTGGCCGCGTTTTCAAACATTGTTTCAGCGTTTATCCAGCCCTTATTGAAAGCAATCTCTTCAAGACAGGCAATCCGTAACCCTTGACGCGATTCAAGGGTGTGAATAAAATTAGCAGCAGCTAACATACTTTCATGAGTGCCAGTATCTAGCCAAGCATAACCGCGGCCAAAACGCTCGACATGGAGCTGACCCATTTCCAGGTAGATAGTATTAACCGCAGTTATTTCACGCTCTCCTCTTGAAGAAGGCTTAAGGGATTTACTAATTTCAACCACCTTGTTGTCATAAAAATACAAACCAGTAACGGCGTAATTTGAACGGGGGTGCTCAGGCTTCTCCTCAATTGCTACGGCATTCCCATCCTGATCAAATTCAACTACACCGAATCGCTCAGGATCTTTGACATAGTAACCAAAAACCGTAGCGCCAATCTTCCTACAAGCGGCTTCCATCAACTTGCTCTGGATGTTGGCTCCGTAGAAAATGTTATCTCCAAGCACTAAAGCTACAGAATCATCACCAATAAAAGTTTCTCCGATGACGAACGCTTCGGCAATACCGTTCGGTACGGGTTGCTCAGCATAGGAGAAATTCACCCCAAACTGGCTTCCATCATTAAGAAGTCGGCGAAAACTTCCCAAATCATCAGGAGTGGAGATAATCAGAATGTCCTGAATTCCAGCTAGCATCAAAATGGATATTGGATAATATACCATCGGCTTATCATAAACACCGAGCAATTGCTTGGAAACACCCATGGTTATTGGGTGCAGTCGCGACCCCGCACCACCTGCCAAAACTATGCCTTTCATCCTTTCACTCCTCCTAAGCCTAATCGTTCGCGAGAATATTTCTTTTCTTGCACTTGCTTACACCATGTATCGCGATGCTCAAGGTGCCACAAGACGGTTTTCCGAATCCCACTGGCGAATGTTTCTTTCGGCTGCCAGCCTAGTTCACGTTTAATTTTACCAGCATTTATTGCGTAACGAAGATCATGTCCAGGCCTATCCGCAACGAAGGTGATCTGTTCACCATATTTTTTTCCGTCCTTGCGAGGGTGTAGTTCATCCAGCAAGGAGCAAATCAGTGTAACGACCTCTATATTTTGCTTCTCGTTATTTCCGCCGATACAATATGTTTCGCCAACCATACCTTGTGTGGCTACAAGATATAGGGCGCGCGCATGATCCTCCACGAATAACCAATCCCTAATTTGTTTGCCATCGCCATAAATAGGTAGCGGTTTGCCTTCGATTGCGTTTAAAATAATCAGCGGAATAAGTTTCTCCGGGAAATGGTATGGCCCGTAGTTATTGGAACAATTGGTTATAATTGTTGGCAAGTCATAAGTACGCCACCATGCTCGGACTAAGTGATCGCTCGCTGCCTTACTAGCTGAGTATGGCGAAGAAGGGGCATATGGCGTTCCTTCGCAAAAAAACGCTTTCATATCTGTCAGATCACCATAAACTTCGTCAGTGGAAACATGATGAAAGCGAAATTTGGCTCTCTTCTTACTAGACATATCGGCGTAATGTAAGCGTGCCGCCTCCAAAAGTGTATAGGTTCCAATAATATTGGTTTGTATAAAATTGAAGGGACCGTCGATTGAACGGTCCACGTGCGATTCTGCAGCTAAATGTATAACAATGTTCGGATTAAAAGTGGCGAACACACGCTGTATTTCATCCCCATCGCATATATCCACACGCTCAAACCGATAACGTGAGTCACCGTTTATTTCCTGCAGGGATTCCAAATTTCCAGCATATGTCAATTTGTCCACAACGCAAAGCTCATCTCGAGTACTGTTGATAATATGACGGCACACCGCGGAACCAATAAAGCCGGCGCCGCCGGTCACAAGAATCTTATTCATACGTACCTCTCAATAATTAAAAATACGGTAATTTTGATTCTGGTATCGACCTTAACATTAAGAAGTTACAGGGTCTTTAATAATCATTTATGGACATTGGCCTTGCGCTGTTGATATAAAATCTCCTCAAGAATTTTTCGATTTGATTTGAGGAGCTCACCGATGATCGCAAGAGCGAAAAAAAGGAACGATGTAAATGCGAGGATCGAGAGAAGAATGAGGGATTGAATCATGCCATCTCCCGCGCCCTGAAAGTAATAATATAGGAAGCGCACCCCCAGAAGAAATGCAGCGGCAAACATAGCGGTAGCAATTGTTGAAAAGAAGAAGGCAGGACGATACAATAAAAACATCGTCAGCATCGTTCCACCTGACTTTATTATATATTGTGGTATACTTTTGAAAAGGCGCGAATCTCGTGTCTTCGGGTTCACTCGAATATCGACAGACGCAACGCGCATCCCCGTATTTCCTGCTTGAATCAA
This sequence comes from Planctomycetaceae bacterium, assembly GCA_021201355.1. Taxonomy (GTDB): domain Bacteria; phylum Planctomycetota; class SZUA-567; order SZUA-567; family SZUA-567; genus JAJBSZ01. The sequence continues at coordinate 4,873 of JAJQFC010000164.1, forward strand.
AGTTTCCATACAATATGAAAATCGAGAATGAATAAATAAACGCTGACAACAGGACCGGGAAAAGGCGCGAAATCCAGATGCCGCATCTCGAACGGAGGTTTTGGAAATCCGCCGTAACGTCCAGCTGCCCATCAGTTGTAAAGATTTTTTTGCCGATCTAAACTCGGGATGATCCACTATGGGGCGACAGCCGACCACGAAATCAGCCTTGTTTTCGAGTATCGGACGAACCAAGTTTGCAATATCATGTCCGTTATACTGATTGTCAGCATCGGTGTTAACCACAATATCCGCCCCCTGCATCAAAGCATATTCCACGCCCCGCTTAAAAACAGTCGCCAACCCATGATTAGTGCCGAGTTCGATTATATGGTGCACCCCAAGCGATTTCGCTACATCCACCGTACGGTCGGTGGAACCATCATCGACAACCATATATTCAATTAGGTCAATACCTTCAATTGAACGGGGCAAATCCCGAACCGTGGCCGGCAGATTTTCTTCCTCGTTATAACAAGGAATTTGAATGATAAGTTTCATTTAACGACCGTTTCTGTAGCTGAAAATAAACACTGTGGTAAATGAATGACTACCACAATATAGTTTACCGTTTAAAGACTTGCAAGTCCAGCACTAAAAGCTTTTGGAAGGAATGTCAATATGAAGCGCTTCAAACATTACTCGACGGTAACTGAGGTGGCTTCGGCGATCGCTCTGGCATCTTCAAAAGAGTCAACAAGAGCCCATATCCATCGACCTTTTAATTCCACCTTTTTTAATGGAACCGTTACGCCATCTGCAACAAGCTCCGAACAATGTATCAGCAAAAGATAATTAGCTGACGAGCGTTCAAACAACACAATAGGAGACTTTCTATTCACGCCTTTTGACCAATGATTGTTGGTCAACTGAGATGGTTCAACCTCCTTCAAATTAGGATCAAACGACCGCTGCCTTGAAAGAGTCGCGAACACTTGATCTTTAGATAACCATATTGACCACTTACGTGGACTCGTCGGAACCAAATACCCCTTTCCATCTGAATCATGCAAATTATTTTCAAATGAAAATACTACGGCATCACGGAACTTACCTTGAACAGGGCATTCATTTAACCGAAAAATCCAAGCGGGATCGAGGCTGTATAGCACCATTAAATAGAAGACCAATATGATAGGGATGATCTTAAAGATCCTAATTGAATAAGGTTGTAGAAGAATTGAGAAAAAAATTAGCCACATACAATTCTGCGCATAATGGTATCTATCGGGGAATGTATTGACAAAATCTTTCGTAAACCTTAATAAAAACGGACGTTCAATAAGTGTTACCAATGTAAAAATTACACATGCCAGCAGAGTTAATAAATAAAAATAACAAATACTATTTTCATTACGTCGAAAAAGACATATCAATCTAATTATAGCAGCCGTCAATAATACGGACATAACAATTATAGCTATAGTAATTGAAAACTTCGACCACACGCTAAAAACAAATGGATAAAAAATCTGTCTACTTAAAAATATTATAACCTGATTGTACTCCCAATAAGGTGCCTTCTGCGTGGTGTGAGTTAAACATAAAACAGTATATAAGGCGGTACCAGTGAGGAACATTCCAAGAATCAGCCAATGAATGAACCATCGTTTACTGAGTAAAGCACGAAAAGATTTGACCTTTAGGGGCGAACCAGCTAAACCACTTAACACATCGATGAAAAAAAACACTCCCACGAGGATGTAGCAGGCAGGGTTCGTCGTTGGGCACAGAAAAATAGCCGTATCAAGCACTGCGAGACTAAAAGATGATAAAGAATCTTTATGATCCATCCTATATATTAATAATGAAAATGATGCAAAATAAACTAAAAACCCGGAGTTAAGGATTTTACCAAAAATTTCATAATCACTGACACCAGGAGTCCCAACCGGTAGAAGTATAATCAATGAATAGCAAATGACCCTGATAAACAATGAAATTCATTGCCGGAAACAAAACACTGGCGCTACTGCGCAAAACGCAAAAAAACAATATTGCATCATTGCTATGAATGAAGAAATGTTTGTAAGGTCATTCCCAGAGTATAACCAGTTCAGAAAATGAGAGATTTGCAGTCCAATTACGTTTCCAAATACTAAATATGAACTTTTAATATTCCACAAAGAGTACCAGAAACCATGCCGGTATATATAACCCAACCAGCTGGCATCTTCAGCATACAAAACCTCACTGGAAAATGTATTTGCGCTCCTGAGGAAAACTATTATAATAGCAACAGTAAATAAAAATGGAAGGAAAAATACTGAATCCTCTATATTTCGAGTGGGTTTTATCAGTGACTTGGAAATATACACTCTTATCCCCTTTTTTGGTTAAGTTGCCGTTGGCAACATAACCTGGCTTA
>JAJQFC010000007.1 GCA_021201355.1 Planctomycetaceae bacterium
GCCCGTCGCCGCACCGGCGGCGGAACTGTCGGTGCTTTCAGTGGCGCCGCCGGCCGTTTCGGCGGCGGCTTCGGTGGCCACGGCGGTTCCGGCGGCCCTCGCCGCTTCGACCGCCTGGATGGCTTCGGCGATGGCGGCGGCGCCGATTTCCTCGGCGGCCTGCGTTCCGGCCTCGCCCGGCGCCGGCGGCGTTATCGCCATAACGGCCTGGCGCTCTTCGTCGGTAACGGCCTGGCTCGCCGCCGGCGCGCTCGCGCGCATGGTGGTCGGCGTGCCGAAGCTGTGTCCGGCCAGCGTGTCCTTGATTTTAACCAGGGCAAAGTCGGCCGACAGCATCACCACCTGCGGCCAGAACCCGCGCTGCGCCGGCGACGCGATCCGCGACCGCACCGCGATGTCGTTGTATTCCGCTTCCGCCAGTTCGAGGCGGCGGCGGTATTCTTCCGGATTGTCCCGAACCGCTTCCGCGTCCTTCTCGAGGGTCTGGGCCAGGGCCAGCTTCGCTTCCGGGAAAGTCGCCGGATCGTTCATGGCCGCCAGTTCCCGGAAGGAGGCGGCCGCTTCCGTCAGCTTGTTCTGCATAAGGAGGGACTGGCCGAGGGCCAGCCTGGCGCGCGGCGTCAATTCGTTGTCCGGATAGGTCCGGATGAAATCCCGGGCCGCCTGTTCGGCGGCGGCGTAGTCGTTACTATTAAAAGCGCCGGCGAACTGGAACATGGACGCGCTGGCCCCGGCCGGGGTTCCCGAATACTTCCGGGCCGCCTCGGTGAGAACGGCCTGGGCATCCAGTTCCGGCTTGGTCGAGACGTCGATGATGGTGCGGAAAACGTCGTTCCGGGCGGCGATTTCGCGTTCGACAGCGGCGCGGCGCATATAGTTGACGATGGCGATGGCGGCGATGACGAGAACGATGACGGCAAGGACGATATATTTCAGCTTGTCCGCCCGTTCCGCCAGCGCATGCCCGAGGGTCCGCTCTTCCGTTTTCGGCGCCGAATGGGCCGGGCCGGTGGGTGTGGCATTTTCCGCTTTTTCCGCCATAACGGCATCGCTTTCACGTACAAGAGGTTACACTATAACTTGCGCCCCGTCGGCCGGGGAAACAAAAAACCCGAGCCGCAATCCGGTACGGGTCGCGGCTCGACGACAAGAAAAGGCATTATAAATACGGACTGAAGGGAGGTCAAGTAACTTTCCGTCTCTTTCACGACTTCCCGGGAAAACCGGAGGACGCGCGTCCCGTCCGCCCGCTGCCCCGCCTCCCCGGTCAGGAGATTCCCTTCAACCGCACCGATACCGGCACCGCGCTCCGGATGGTGTCCGCCACCGGACAGCGCCATTCCGTCTCGGCGAGCCACGCTTCGACGTCCTCCCGGGGCGCCGCCGTCCCGACCTCGACGATAAGGCGGACGTCCTGCGCCCCGGGCCGGACGGACGGGTTATCCCCGGCCATCCCGGCCGGGTCGAGATCCTCTTCGACATGCATTTTAATATGATCGAGCCGCATGCCCCGTTCTTTCGCCACCATGCGCCCGACGCCGATAAAACACCCGGCCACGGCGCCGAGAAGCATCTCCATCGGGTTTGCCGCCAGCCCGTCGCCGCCGGACTGGGTCGGCTCGTCGATGACGAATTCGTGCTTGGCGGTGCGGACGCGGGTGGCCGGCGTGCCGTGTTGCCAACTGGCGTTGACGCTTATCTTCATCATGGCCTGTCTTCCTTTCGGGAATGGAGCTTCTGACGGAATTTCGCCCTCCCCCCTGCACTCGCCGTGCCGTCAGGCCCGGCAACTGTTTTAGAACAACCCGATCAGCGGTTTTCAAGAAACCGCCGGAGCCGCGCCAGACCTTCCTGATCCACTTCCATGAACTGCACCCCGACGCCTTTCGGCAGCGGCGGCGTCGAGCGCCAGCGGACCACGCCGAAGGCGTGAACATTGCCGTCGACCCCTTTCAGGGTGAAATCGAGTTCGAGGATGCTGCCGATGCCGATGAGGTCGTCGTCCGTCTCGACAAAGACGCCGCTTTCGCCGATGTCGCGGATTTTCATGAGAATCGTCGCCGTCTCCTCCGGCGTTGCCGAACGGCGGCGCATGGAGACGTCGAACTCGGCCGGAACGCGCCGGTACATGCGGCGCCGGCGTGACATCGTCACGCCGGCCCCGGTCTTCGCCTCGATGGCCCGGCGCATGTCCTGGAATTGCTTGAAAATATCCGTCGGCGCCTCGCCCCGCGCCTCCGGTTCGGGCGACTTCATCCTGGCGAACAGCGCCTCCAGTTCCGGCGTCCGTTCGGCCGGCGCCAACGCGCCCCGGAGAACAGTGCCGAGGCTGAAGACGTCGCTCCGCCAGTCGAGGGTGCCGGACGCGATGTATTCTGGCGCGATAAATTTGCTTTCGCTCCGGTAGAGCCGGGCCCCGTCGTTCATGACCGGCGGCTGAAAAAAGTCGTCGAGCCAGACGCCGCCGGCGTCGTCGGAGAATATATTCCCCGGATTCAGATTCCCGTGGGCGCGGCCGGTGGCGTGGAGGACCGCGAGGCAGTCCATCACCACTTCGCCGACCCGGCTGACGGCGAGGGCGGACAGGGTTCCGGGCCGGTCCTTCAGGGGCGCCCCCTGGCACCAGCTCACGGCCAGGCTGCTCTGGTTCGGATAGACATTGATGATCGGCAGGGCGGCCGGATGAACGATGACGGCGGCCTGGCGGCCGGCCTCGAGGAACTGTTCCGTGAACTGTTCGCTCTCGGAGAGGAAGGGCCGGAGCACCTTGAGGGCGACGGTGCGTTCCAACCGCACCTGGAGCGCCTTGAACCACTGCGAGCGCCGGCCGATGCCGACCCGCTCGAGGATTTTAATCCCGTCCGGTTCCTCGAACTCTTCCCACCCCACCTTGCCGTCTGCCATAACTCCCCCGTAAAAGAAGCGGCTGCACCTTCTGGAAAATGAAGAAAGACCCCGACAACCGCTTCCGCGAGAACGGACCACCGGAAGACCACCGTTACCGTACGGAAAAAATCACATCATCCCCGACCGACCGTCCGACGCTCTCCCGCCGCCGAACCGGCACCGCCCCGCGCCGCGAGGAGCGTAAAAACCGCGACCCGTCAGTCCCCGCCGCCGCGTTCCTGCGGAAACAGGTTATGAACGATGAATCCGACTTCGGTAGTGGACAGGTTGGTCGCCTTGGCGATTTCCTGAACGTTTTTCCCGTCCCTGTGCAGCATATACACCCGCTCGTGCAGGGCCGACATGAATGGCGGTTTCGCGTCGGCCGCAGCGCCGGCCGGTGCCGGCGGCCGCGGTTCAGGAGGGATAAACGCCGTGTCCTCGTGCTCCGCCGCCACCGGCCCGGAAGCGGCCTCCCGTTTTTCCGCCACCGCGACAAGGCGCTCGAGCCGGGCCGACTGTTCCTCCGCCTCCCGGACGAGCCGGTTGAGGACGCGGATTTTGGTGTCGACTTCGGCGTTCAGGGTGCGGCTCGTTTCGAGGAGTTCGACAATGGCCCGGTCGGCCGCGTCCCGATAGCGGTTCGGGTTTTCGTCGCGGGAGCGGATTTCCCTCGCCGTCTCCACCACCGGCGCATTGGCCTTCCGCCAGCGGGAAATCAGCCCGAGAAGGCCGATGGCGGCGAGAATGAGGGCAAGCTGCCAATAGCCGCCCGTGTCCCGGGACGACGCCTCCGCCACTTCACCCGCCCACGCGAAATCCATAAATACCGCTCCCCGCCGACACGTTCGGCCAGAACAAAAAGATGACAACGCCGTCCCCCGCCCGACATGATCCACGGAACGGCCGTGCGTTTAAATCAATCCCTGCAACGCATCTTTGCAGTAAATCCCCCACAACGACGACGTGTCCCGCTCCGCCCCGAAGCGAAAACATTCGTTCGCCGCCTCGACTTCGCCCTGCCCCCGCATGAACATCCCGGCCGCGAACAGCGTTTCGCCGTCCTGCGGATCGAGCTGCATGGCGGCGGTGAATTGCAGGTTCGCCGATTCGAACTGCCCCTGCTGCCAGTAGACGGCGGCGAGGCGGCGGTGCAGTTTGACGTCGGATTCGTCCTGCGCCACCTGTTTCTCCAGGCGTCGGCAGATTGCCATCATGGTTTGCGGCCCGACGTTCCGGAGGTTCGGCGGCAGGAGCGGCCCGCTGAGGGGCGGCCCGATGACGTCCCGGAAAAACGCCCGCCGTTCCGGCGACATCGCCTCGACTTCGCCGCAGGTCAGGCGGCAGAGCCAGGCCCGGTAGTCGGCCGCGAAATCGGTCTCGAAAACAGCCCCGGGAAACCGCGCCATATAGGCCTTCCGCAGTTCACCGCCCCGGTTCATCCGGTCGTCGATTATCCGGTACCAGGCGAGGGCCGTCGCCATCGAGTCGTCGAGGCCGACAAGGGGCCGGAGGGCAAGAAGGATGCAGTCCGTCTCCCAGGCGAAAAATCCCCGTCCCGTTCCCGGCACGATAATGACCGGCGGCAGTTCCGTCATCCCCCGGTCGAACGATTGGACGAGGGGGAAAAATTCGGCCAGCCCGTCTTTCGTCAACCTGGGCATTTCGCCCTGGAGAACGATGTTCTGTTCCGCCTGCCCTTCCACCGCCGCCATAAGGACGAGGCGCATCCGCATCATCCGGGCCTCGAGCATGACGGAGTCGATGGCCGGATCCTGAACCGATTCCGTCACCGCCTCCGGCGCTTTCGGGATGGGCTTCACCTCCTCCTCTTCCCCGGAAAGGAACAGGTCGTAGCGGGCGCGCCATTCGCGGCCGTAGACTTCGTTCAGGAGTTCGAAAAGGCGGAGCGCACCCTTGTGCCCGGCCCGGGCCCGGGCCTTGGCGAGCACCTGCTCCCGGAGGAGCCAGAGGTTGTGGCGGCGAAGAAAATTCCGCCGCCGCGGCTCCCGTATGGCGTTGATGCCGCTGGCGATGAGGGCGCGGTCGAGGTCGCCGGTCCGCATCGATTCGGACACTTCAAGAGGGATGCCGGGTAGGCCGGTGAACAGGTCTCCAAGCCGCGACAACACCCGCCGCCGCGCTTCCCGGAGCTGCGAAGCGTAGGAGTCGTCCTCGTTCTCCTCCATGTCGCTGATATGGTTTTCGATCTGGACCTGCTGCTGACAATGGACAAACCATTCGGTCAGGTAATAGCACCCGCTGAGGCCCTTCGAATTGACCTCTTCAAGAAGCTTTTTCCGGATGCGGATATGTTCCTCGTCGTCGACCGCCAGCATGCGCTGGTCGACGAGGCCGAGGTCGATGCAGAGGCGTTCGTCGTCGCCGAAGACGAGGTTGCCGCGCCGCCGCGTCATCTGGTCCGACAGCACGCTGAAGAACAGCCGCCAGAACCGGCTCTGGATGGTCCGGAGGTGCTGGACCTTTTCCTTGGCGGCGGTTTCCCTGCCGCCGGCGAGGGCGCGGTTGGCCTGGATGTAGGCGTTGACGGCCAGCTTGAGTTCATGCTGGTTGTCGAGGAGGTTCCCCTGCCTGGCTGGTTCGGAGGCGTGAACGCTCATTGAGCCCTCTCGAGAAAGAACGCCTGAAAAAGACCGGATGAACCCGATAAGTAAAAAACAAAACGCCAAAAAACCGTCAGTCGACCGATAGGCTTTCGCCGACGCTGGAACCTGAATCCCCTTCCCGGATCAATCCGATTCCCTGCCGTACCGGCAGATCCGGCTCCGGCCGTAGCGCCGGTCCGAGTCCAGGCGGAGACCGGGCCAATCGGGCGGCGCGAATTTCTTGTCCTCCACCCGAAACACCACCTGGCCGTCCGGCGACAGGATTTCGGCGATGCGGCGCATGGCGCCGGCGGCCTGGCCGTCCGGTCCCCATTGTCGCAGTTCTTTGAAAGGCGGGTCAACAAAAATCAGGTCGAACATCCCCGGTTCCGTCCCGACCGCGTGAAACACGTTCCCCCGGACGACCCGCGACCGATCCGCCATGCGGCAGCGGGCGATATTGGCCGTGAGCGCCTTGACGGCCCGCGCGTCCATTTCGACAAACACGCACGACGCCGCCCCCCGGGACAACGCCTCGAGGCCGAGCGCCCCCGACCCGGCGAAGCAGTCGAGGACGGCGGCCCCGGCGACCCGGTCGCCGAGGGAATTGAAAAGCGCGCCACGGGCCATTTCGAGGAACGGCCGGGTGGACGTCTCGTCCGCCACGTCCAACTGGACGCGCCTGGCTTCGCCGGCGATTATCCTCATTGCGCCGCTCCCGCCTCGGCCGTTTCGGCGATGGGGCTGGCCTGTTCCATCCGGTGGCGGAGAAATTCGAGTTTGCTCCGGAGTTGGCCGGACAGGGAATCGGCCCCGCTTTCCCCGAGCATGACGTTCGCCATGACCATGGCCGAGGCGTGGTCGAGTTCCCGGAAAAACCGCTGGGCGTCCGAGGTGATTTGGTCGTAGCTGTCGAAGATTTCCGTCCGGCCCTCACCGGACTCGATCATCTCCTTCAAGTGGCGGACATTGTCCTCCAGTTCGGCGACGCGGGACTCCTCGGCCTTGGCCTTGATAAGGCTGCCTTCGTCCTGAAGCTTCCGGATGTAGTCCTTCCCTTCCGCCACCTTCCGGGTCAGCGTCTCCAGTTCCTCGCGGTAATTGTTTTCCGTCTTGACCGCTTCGTCGATGACCTTGGTGTGGCGCATGAGGAGCGTTTCTATGGCGGCGGTGGTGATGTCGCCGATGCAGTTGTATTTCCGGATAAGGAGGCTCGCCATCGGCGCGTCCCGGTCGTGGCAGAGGTGGAGGTGGTCGAGGGCGGCCCGGAAGTCCCGGATGTCCCGCGTCTCCATGCCCCAGCGGAGGTAGCGTTCGCCCATGGTCAGCGGTTCCAGAAACGCGGTGAGGGAGTCCCGGCGGCCAAGCATGACCGAGATGAAATAATTAAAAAACTCCCGCAGCATGTTCATGGCGTCGTACCCGATGCTATTCTTTGAGGCTTTGGCGATGCGGAATCGCCACCGGCCACGTCGGCCGGCGGCAACGTCCATAATTATGGAAAAATCGGGAGAAAATTACAAGCCGGCGGCACGACGCCCCGGTCCGCGCCGCGTGATGTGGTGGGATACGACAACGCCATTAAGCCATATTTTAAAATGACAACCCCACGGCCGCGTTCACGGTATGACTGTCAAATCCGGACCGCGTTTCGTACTCGTAATCGACGTTGAAGTCGACCCGGCCGGTGAGGCGGCCGGACAGGCCGGCGCCGAACCGCCAATGGCTCCGGCCGGAGTCGACGCCGCGCATGAC
>JAJQFC010000179.1 GCA_021201355.1 Planctomycetaceae bacterium
CCGCGCGTCGAACGCTACATCAAAAAGCGCCGCGCCGACGGCGTCAAGTCCGATACCATCGAGGCGGAACTGTCGAGCCTGCGCGCCTTCGCGCGGTGGGCAATCGGCAGTGGCAATGCACCGCGGGACGTTCCGTTGCTGTCGGTCCCAAAGTTGCACAGCACCGGCAAGCTGGCCGGGAAGAACTGGCGACCGCCGCGCGCGCGCGAAATGGGCGAAGTGCTCCGGGAGATCGCCATGGTGCGCGCCGCCCGGGAGGATATCGGGCTTTTCCTCGAGGGGATCGCGCTGTTTGGCCTCCGGCCCGCCGCTGTCGCCTCCCTCCGCCGCGGCGATGCGCGCCCGCCCCGCCTGGGCGACTCCGGGCGGCTTTTCTGCAAAGGATTCAAGGGAGAGCCGGATCGTTACCTCGGCGCGCCCGAAAATTCGCTCCGGGCCGCATGGCTGCGGGATTGCCTCGCCTTGGGACGCCGCTATGGGCGGACCGGCAAGGGCGCGCCGCTTGTTCCCTGCCGCTCGAACCGGTCGGCGCTTAATCCGGGCGGATGGACAACGGCCACCCTCGACAACGCCGTGGCGCGCCTCGCCCGGCGCTTGAAAATCGGGCTGCAACCCTACGACATACGCCACACATGCGGCGCATGGCTCAAGCGCCAGCAGTCCGGAACACAGCACTACCTGGGCCACACGCGCGTGGAGACGCAAAACGTTTACGACGGGATATTCGGGAATGAGGCGGAACCGGCGTTTGTAGCTGTGGAAAATGCGATAAGGGGACGCCGTTAGGCGTCTCCGCTTCGGAATTGTTCGCCAAACCCACCCCGCACACCGTCAGCGCGAAGATCCAGTACTGGATTGTAGAGAACGAAAAGCCCGCTGCGAAATGGCCAACGCATCCTCCTTTCCGCCTATTGCCATAACGGAAAAGTTTATGCGGAACATCACGGCCATGCCGACAACGTGAGAATGGAGCTCGACGTACGAGGGCGATACGAACTGATGATTATATTGTTACCCTGTTCCGTCCGCCCCGGGCAAAACGCCTCAGCTCCAAACCGTTAGATCGCCGCGCCATCCACCGTATTCATACCTATTGAACTTGATCTGTGATATTTACAGCGTGTCCATTGTTCCGGGCTTCCTCCGCCTTCGGAGGGCGGAACAGGGTGATCAATAATTCATCCTGTCGTTAATCTGTCCAGGTTCTCTCGTCACCTTGTCCACACGGCCACAAATCGTATATGGATACCGTAATACACAGAAGCATGGGCGGGATCAAGGGATCAGGAATCGTCGCGTTTCTGGCGGCCGGGGATTATGTAGCATGAAAAAGGGACGTCCTTGGGGCGTCCCTTTTTCATACGTAGCTCATACGGTGTACTGCACCTTGACGAATACTCCCTGGTCATATTTCATAATTCGGCATTCATCGGCATGTTCACAGAGTTCTGGATGTAAGTCGGGACGAGTATTATCCCTCCGACTTGGAAAGCATGCGATTGACACTCTGCAACCTTCTCTTCTTGCGTGTTTCATGGCAGGTGTGTAATCAGTGTCGCACCCGAAGAGGATGATTGTCTGGACCACCTTTTTGCTAGAGAGCCACGCAACATCCAGACCTATTTTCATGTCTACAGCTTTTTGTGAAAAGTTAGGCTGATAGGCATTTTGGTCCAATTTGAAATTAGGATCCGGAAGCTCGGATGAAGCCATACCTGTCTGTTCAAGGTATTGGAGTTTTAATTGTCGTGTGAGTTTGTTATTGGCATCGTCAGTGAGTTTCCATCCCTTGTGACTCAATCGTCCACGTCGAAAAGCAATATTGTCCCTTTGAGACAGTGATTTGAGGAATCCCTGACGCTCTTCCGCTTTTTCACTTTTCGAATAATCTTTCCATTTATCCGTGATGGGGTGCTGTTTTTTCCCTTCAAACGGCTCGCAATCATAATAAAAGACCCGAAACAACTTTTCGTCGTCGTGCATAAGAGAGCGAGACAAGTCAACTACATCCTGCGGAACTCCGTCTCTTCCCAAAATTCTTTTCCAATTTCTCCACAAATAACCGGCATCAAAAAGAACCGCGACGGACGAATTATACATGACACCCTCCCCGGGCAAAAAAAAGGCCCCGCCAAGCCATAAGGGACTTACAGGCAAAGGGGCCATAGAATTTGTTTTTTACCCCGTGCCATAGAGGTCTTATCGGGAGTTGGACACTCTTTCCCCGACTGAAGGTATTATATACCGTTTTTCGGGATACTCAAGTATTCCACAAGTATTATGTCGACGAAATCGACTCAATCCTTTAATTATTTTAGTTAAATCATTTGATCGCAAAGCGTTAATGAAATCAACTTTTTCCGCATAAATCTTTCGACCATCACACTCCGGTGAAAAAAACTCTTACAAAATCTGATGTCTTCCATTTATAGCGTGGCAGTTTTGCTATTATACGCGCAACAATCTATACCCACGTTGGCAAAATGGCGGATTATAGGCGCATGCTCTATGCGTGGGATAATTTTTCTCGGATAGGCCCCCAGAATTCGTAAATACAGGATTATCAAATGAATAAAAAATCGCATATCAATTCAGGTAAATTATCAAGCAGTTATTTTACTGCATATAAAGACGCAACCTTGTAACCCACACCACAGCAATCGGTTACCCTAAAAAACGAACGTTATTTCCACCGCCATCGGCCGCGTTTGCATTCTAAGAGATTTCAACTTTAATCGGACCCGTGACGTTTGACCGCGTTGTTGCGAACGGTGGACCAATGACTGACGAAAAAGAACAGCCCAAACCCGAAAAGCGCCGACGCGGTCGTCCTAGCAAATACTCGGACGCCGTGGTGGACCGGATTTGCACTCGACTTGTCGAGGGCGAATCGCTCCGCCGCATTTGTTCCGATCCCGATATGCCGTCCCTTACCACGATTTGGAACTGGTACCGCCGCGAAGACATCAAAGAGGATTTTTTGAAACAGTTCCTGCGCGCCCGCGCGTTCCAGTCGTTGGTCATGGACGGTGACATGCAAGACATCGCCGACGACTCAAGCCGGGACATTACCGAGGGCGAGGACGGCGAGGAAGTGGTCGACCGGGAGCATATCCAGCGGTCGAAATTGCGCGTCGATACCCTTTGGCGGCGCATGAAGTGTATGAATCCGGAAATGTTCGCAGAAAAACTGGACGTGAACCACGGCGGAAAAGTGGAAATGTCACTGCCGGAGTTGTTCGCGGCGGCGGCGCGGGAAAGGCTCGGCGATGGCGAAAAAGCCTGATAATGGTACGCAGGACGCCCTCCGCGCCTGCTACGACTCGCCCGCCGATTTCGCGCGTGTAATGTTCGGTCTGACGCCGACCGATCAGCAGTGGTCGTTTCTAGACGCCATAGCACAGCCGGGATCGCGCGTCGGCGTCCGCTCCGGCCACGGCACCGGCAAGTCAACCGCCCTCGCCATGGCGGCGATCTGGTTCCTGTCGACCCGGCGGGACGCCCTTATACCCTGCACCGCACCGACCGCGCACCAGTTGCAAGATGTTCTCTGGCGGGAGATCCGGCGGCTGATCGCCCTTATGGACGAGGACATACAAAAGCATTACCTTATTAGTTCCGACCGGATCACCCTCAAGGGATCGGCGGGAATGGTGGTTGCCCGCACCGCGCGCCCGGAAAAGCCGGATGCGCTCCAAGGCTTCCACGCGCCCGAAATCCTCTTCATCATAGACGAGGCCGCGGGCGTGGCCGACGCGGTTTTCGAAGTCGCGCGCGGGGCGCTGTCCACTCCGAACGCGCGCGTCGCCATGGCCGCCAACCCTACCCGCCTGAACGGGTATTTCTATAGCGCATTCCATGTCGCGCGCGATTCGTGGACGCGGTTGCAATTTTCCTGTCTCGATTCGCCACTTGTCGGGCCGGAGTATGCCCAAGACATCGTCGCCGAATTCGGCGAGGACTCGGACGTGTATCGGATTCGCGTTCTCGGTGACTTTCCGAAAAGCGGAATTTTCAATCTGATTCCGCTTGATCTGGTGGAACAGGCGATGGCGCGGCAAATGCCAACCGAATGGCAGGAGCACATGCCCCGGATCATCGGCGTCGATCCGGCATGGATGGGGACCGACCGGTCCGTGGCCGTGTTCCGCCAGGGTTTAACCGCCCGGACGTTGTTCGGCGCGCGCGGCATTGACACGATCCAGCTTACCGAACGGGTGGCGACGCTGGCGGCGGAATTGCGGCCGGACGCCATTTTCGTCGACCAGACGGGCGTCGGCGCTGGAGTCTACGACCAGTTGAAGCGGACCGGCCTGCCGGTGATCGGCGTCGCATTTTCCGGTACGCCCATGGAGCCGGTCAGGTTTGTGAACCGGCGCGCCGAAATGTGGTGGGCGCTCCGGGAGTGGTTCAACCTGTCGCCCGTCCTCGAGGCCAATAAGGACTTGAAGGACGATCTTGTCGGGCCGGAATACTTTTACACCGACGCGGGCAAGGTACAGCTTGAGTCGAAGGACACCATGCGAAAGCGCGGCCTTGCCAGCCCGGACTACGGCGACGCCCTCGCGCTTACCTTCGCCATGCCTGTCCGTCCCGCCGGGGACGCACTCGAACAATCGTTTATTCCACCCGCCCGTTCGGGATGGCGGGAACGGTTTGATACCAACAGACGGAGATAAAGACATGGGCGGAATTGTAGGGGCTATTGTCGGCATTGTTTCGGCGGTCGGCGCAATGGCCGGAGGAGGTTTCGGCGGCGGAAAACCTTCGGGATCGTCGATTGCGCCGCCGACGGCTCCTGATACGTCGGCGGCCGACGCGGCCGCGGCAGAAGAGGAAAAGAAGCGCCGCGCCGCCGCCGCGGAGGACAACAGGACCAACGTCACCGGCGGACTCGGCGTCAGTGAAGAGGCCGATATCTATAAAACCACACTCGGATAAATTCCATGACCGCAGCAGCGACCACATACAGGCGGGACTTTACCCTTGCCGACGCCGCCAGCCGACACGACCGGTTGCCGGATTGGCGTAACGGCGTTTTTGTCGGCGTCAGTCCCTACCGCCGCCGGTTCAAGGCAATGGCACAGCAGGCCGACGGCCTGCGCCCGAAATGGCGTGATCTTCGCGACTATATGGCCCCGCAGTGCGGGCGCTGGCTGGACGGCAGTCTGGCAAGCGGCGTCCTCGTGTACGACAAGGATTTTCAGCCCTGCGACGACAGCCGAATCGTTAACGGCGAGATCCGGCACATCATCAATACGTGCGTGTCCGGGCTGAAATACTCCTTTACCTTCATTCAAAAGCCGTGGTTTCTGTTCTCCTCCCTCGACCGGGAACTGGCCGACAATGCGCTGGTCCGCGCCTGGCTGGACGGGACGCGCGACACGGTCCGCGACGTGCTGGCCGGGTCCAACTTCTACGACGCTACCAACCGGATTTACCTTGAGTCCTCCGTGTTTGGTGTCGGCGTCGGCATTATCGACCCGGACCCGAAGCGGAAGATAAACGTCCTTCCCCTTACCGTCGGGGAATACGTGCTGGCGGAGGATGCGGCCGGACGCGTCGATACCTGTTACGTCCGTTTGGAAATGACGGCCATGCAGCTCCGGGACAAATTCGGTCCGGATAACGAAGGATTCAGCCAAGACGTTCGCGACTGCATCGACGATCCGGCCCGGCTGGACGAGCGGTTCGGAATTATCCGCGCAATGCAGCCGGTCGGGACGTTCGGCCCGCCGCCGTTCCGTGTACAAGAGGAATGGCGGTACGAAAGCGCTTATTTCCTCGAGTCGGCCGACAGCGACAGCGCCGACGGTGAGGAAAAGAAGGTGCTCCGCTGGGAATGGCACCGCACCATGCCTTTTATCGCGGTCCGCTGGCAACACGCCGGGAATCATCCCTACGGCGTTTCGCCGGGTTGGGAAAGCCTGCCTGACCAGAAAATGTTACAGGAAATGGAATCGAATTATGCCGACGCGGTGGAGCGGGAGATCAACCCCGCCGTCGTTGCCGACGCGGAAACGGCAAAAGACATCCGGCGGAACGGCAGGCTGTCGCCCGGTAGTGTTCTCGTGGAAACAGGAACCGGCAATCAGGGCCGCGGCGTCCGCGCCGCCTATCAGGTGAACCCCAATTTCGCCGAATACCGGGTCAACCGCGAAGTTTTGATCAACAGGATCAAAAACGCTTTCCACTACGCCCGGTGGGTGGCGATGGAGCAGAACGAACGGCAGATGACCGCCTACGAGGTGGACGCCCGCCTGAACGAAAAACTTGCCCAGCTTGCGCCCATCGTGGAATCGCACCACAGCGAGATGTTCGACCCCGGCCTTGAACGCGTCTACTTTATTTGTCTTCATGATCTTGGCCTCATAATGCCGCCGCCCGACATCATGACCGGCCGGGAATTCCGTATCGAGTATGAGGGCGACTACTCAAAGAGCATCAAACAGATCGAGATCAGCCGGACCCGCCAGTTCACCATGGAAATCATCCAGACGGCGGGCGGCCTCGCCAACCTGTCCCCCGGCGACGCATCCGCCGTACTTCGCAATGTTGATTTTTCCAAGGGCGTCCGCTTTGTCGGCCATCAATACGACATCGATCCGGGCATCATCCGGGACGAAGCGGAAGTGGAGCAGATTGCCCAGGCGGAAGCCCAACAGGCGCAACAGGCGCAACAACTCCAGGCCGTGGCCGGAACGGTGGACGCCGCGCAAAAACTCGGCAATACGCCGGTAGGGGAAGGAACTGCCCTGAACGCCATTATGGGCGGGGAGGGAATGGCCGGTGCGATCTGACCGCGAAAACCACCTCGAACGAAAGGAACGTGAACGGCGAGAGACGGAGGAACAGGCGCGCCAGGATGCGATTCGCGACGCGGAGTTGCGACGCTGTTACCGCGCCGTCGCCGCCACCCCCGAAGGCCGGACCATTCTCCGCGAGTACGCGAACGACGATATGGCGGCCATGGCCGCGATTCATTTCAAAGGGAACTCGCAGGACTCCTTTTCGCTCGGCCGGTCGTATCAGGCATTACGGACCCGCGAGATATTGAAGGCGGTTCTGCCACGCGATCAATTCCTCGAAATCATCTATCCACAGGAGATCCACACATGAACAACGAAACCGCCGCCGCGCCCGCACAGGATAACACCGCACCGGCCGCCGCCGCACCCGCAACAACCGCCGCATCCGCACCAACCGCCCTGGAACCGGTCAGCCAGGCGAATCCG
>JAJQFC010000327.1:0-3218 GCA_021201355.1 Planctomycetaceae bacterium
GTATGAAGGCGTATGTCGCCTATTTCGGCTTTGCCGTCACCGTCGTCCTCTGGATGCTCGGGGATCTTCACGGCATGAATTCGGAAGTGGTCGCGATGATTCCGATCGCCCTCTTCGCCGCCACCGGCGTCATTACCGTCGCCGACATGAAGAAGCTGTCCTGGGACGTCCTCTGGCTCATGGCCGGCGGCATCGCCATCGGTATCGGCATGGACAAGACCGGCCTGTTGCAGCGGATGGTGTCGAGTATCCCGTTCGCGTCGTTCGCGCCCATCATGGTCATGCTCGGCGCCGCGTTCCTGGCGATCCTCTTGTCGACGTTCATGTCGAACACCGCCGCCGCCAACCTTCTCATGCCCCTGATGGCCGCCCTCGCCATCGGCATGCCCGGCCTCGACGGCATGGGCGGCGCCATCGGCCTCCTGATGGCCGTGTCGATAGCCTGTTCCCTCGCCATGTCCCTGCCGATTTCAACGCCGCCGAACGCTCTCGCCATGGCCACCGGCACGGTGCAGACGAAGGACATGGCCAAGGCCGGCGTCATTGTCGGCATTGTCGGCCTTCTTGTCATCTTCGGAATGCTGTGGCTCTATTCGGTTGTGGGATTTTTCTAGGCCAAACCTGGCCGAATGCCGGGTCCCGCGGCTCGGCGGCTCGGCGGCTCGAGCCGGGCGATTGACGGCCAGCGACGCACGTTCGGCCGTGAACCGGACAGCTTGTCAGGAATCGATGTCAGGGAATATGCCCATACGGAAGGAACGGACATGACGGATGACGAAACATCCCCGCCGCCGCCTTCCGGGGATATCCACCAGTTGCGGCGGCCGGCGTCGGAGGCGATACCGAATTTGCGCCGCCTGATGTCGAAAACGCGTCGCATCGGCATATGGGCCGACCGTATCCGCCACGCCTATTTTTCCGACCCGAACAAGCGCCGGGTGGTCAGGAAGGGCGAGAAGATTCTCAGGCAGGACGAGACGAACGACAAACTGTTCTATGTCGAGGAGGGGTCGTTTACCTGTACCGTTCTTGTGGAATCGTCAAACGGCGAGCGGGAGCGGTTGGAACTGTTCCGGGTCGGTCCCGGCGGGTTTGTCGGGGTGCGGAGCTTTTTTTCCGACACCGGCCTTGCCGTGTTCGATTCGACGGCGGACGAGGACTCCGTCGTCGCCTGGATGGACCAGGGCACCGAACCGGTGGACGCCGGGCATTACGGCAGTTTGCGGGAGCAGTTTTTCCCCGTCATCATGAAGGAACTCGAGCAACGCCAGTTTCGTTTGACCCGGGCGGCGAAGGAGCGGGTCTCGGCCCGCATCCGCCTCCACAAGGCCGAGGACATGGCCACCCTCGGCCAGTTCGCCACCGGCCTGGCGCACGAGTTGAACAATGCGACGAGCGTCCTCATGAGTTCGTCCCAGCATCTTGGCGGCCAGCTTGGCCAGTATTTCGACCGCTACGCCCCGGAACTGTCCGCCTGGTTCCGGCGCGGGATGGAGCTGGACGCCAACCTCTCCAGTTCCGAGGTGAGGGAGAAGGCGCGGGAACTGTCCCGGAGTCAGCGGGTCGACTACGAGACCGCCAAGGATCTTGTCAGGATGTTCGGGGGCGGCATTCCGGGAAAACTGCCCCGGGACGTCCGGGAACTGCAGACTGCCTGGATGACCGGCCGCAGTTGCCGGGACATCCTGTTCGCCTCGAAACACGCGGCGAACATCATCCATTCGATCAAACAGCTTTCCGTCGGCGGCCACGCCAAGCGGGAGCCGTTGGCGCTTGGGGAGTCGATTAGCCGCGCCCTCGAGCTTCTCCGGGACACCCTGAAGGACGTCGACGTCCAGGCCGACGTCGCAGCGGATTTGCCGGAAATCGAGGGAAATATCGGCGAGTTCATGCAGATATGGCTGAACCTGACGCGGAACGCCTACGAGGCGATGCGTGACGCCGCCACCCGGGAACCGCGGATTTGCATTGCCGCGACAAGCGGTCCGGAGGTCATCACGGTGACCATCACGGACAACGGCCCGGGCATCCCGGAGGCGTTGCGGGACACCCTGTTCCAGCCGAGCATCACGTCGAAGAGCGGCAGCGGAAACAGTATGGGTCTCGGCCTCGGCCTCTATATCGTCAAGCGCCTGGTTGACAGTTACTTCGGCCGTATCGAAGTGCGGAACGATCCGGAAGGCGGCACCAGCTTTGTCGTCCACATCCCCATCGACCAGGAGGGAGCCCGGCGCCGGCACCGTGAGAGTTCGGGGAGGGACGGCTAGGAAGGCCGCCGAACCGTTGTCGCCCTTCGGCAGGGCGCGAGGTCCGGGAACGACAGGCGGGCGCCGGGACGGGATTGTCGCCGCATGCGGCGGGAAGAGGGGCATTCGGGTGTGAGCGGTACAGGTACGCGGGAAATCGTGCAGCGCCGCGATGGCGCAGGGAAGGAGCGAGGCATGGAAAAAATTTACATCATCTGCGTCGACGACCAGCGGGATGTCCTTTCCAGCGTCCTTCGGGATCTCCGGCCGTTTTCGGAATGGACAATTCTCGAGGAGTGCGAATCGGCGGACGAGGCGCTGGACGTCCTCCACGACCTGGAAATCACCGAGAAGCCCCTTGGCCTTATCGTCTGCGACCACATCATGCCCGGCACCCTCGGGGTCGATTTCCTGGCGAAGGTCGAAAAGAGCCGCCATTTCCGCCATGTGAAAAAGATCCTCATGACCGGCCAGGCGACGCACCAGGACACGATAAACGCCATCAATTTCGCCAAAATCGACGCCTATATCGAAAAACCCTGGGACGGCGAAAAGCTCCGTGAAACCGTCCGCCGCCTCTTGACGGAATACGTCTTCGACGTCGGCATGGACCCGCTGCCGTACCGGTCCGTCCTCGACCCGGACACGTTCATGGCCCGGACGCGGAGCGCCGGTTTCTCGGACTGAGGCGCCGGTTTGGGTGACTGAGGCGCCGGATTTCAACACCGGCGAGCGGATTTCCCAACGTGCGGTCCCGGCATCGTAGCGCGGATCCGGCTCCGGCCGGGGCGCGGATTTTTCCGGCAAAGACGCCAGCCGTTCGGACCGGAGCGCGGACACTTTCGGCGAAGACGCCTGCCGTTCTGACCGGGGCGCGGGCTGATTAGTCCGAGACGCCAGCCGTTCGGACCGGGGCGCGGGCTAATTCGCCCAAGACGCGAGACGTTACGAGCTGTCGTATGGCGGATTATA
>JAJQFC010000327.1:3228-7177 GCA_021201355.1 Planctomycetaceae bacterium
CGGCCCTGCCGCGTGCCGTCCCGACAGGAGCGCGGACTCATTCTTAGAAGAGTCCATCAGTTCTGACCGGAGCGCGGGCTTTTCCGGCACAGACGCCGGCCGTTCCGGCCGGGGCGCGGGTTTCTTCGACCGAGGCGCGGGCGATTGGGAGTGGGGCGTCGGTTTTCCGGGCGTCGGCGCGGAAGGAATCGTGACCAAAAATATGACCAAGGCGCTGTTCTTTCCGGCCCGCGTGCGGCCGGGGCGGACGGCGCACCGTGACAAGAAGGAGTGAATGTCGTGATCGATCACAGCCGAATTTCCTGCGAGACCCTGAAAGCCAAAGTCATGTCGGCCGAAGAGGCGGCGGAACTCATCAAGCCCGGCACCACCATCGGCGCCAGCGGTTTCACCGGTTCCGGCTACCCGAAGGCGGTCCCGGCCGCCCTGGCCGCGAAGATGAAAAAGGAACAGGCGGAAGGACGCACCCTCCGCGTCAACCTCTGGACCGGCGCCTCCACCGGGCCGGAACTGGACGGCGTCCTCGCCGAAGCGAACGGCATCGAATTCCGCATGCCCTACCAGTCGGACCCCACCCTCCGGAACCGCATCAACGCCGGTGAAGCCGGGTACTTCGACAACCACCTCAGCTGCGCCGTGCCGATGACCGCCAGCGGCGCCCTCGGTCCCCTCCACACCGCCCTCATCGAGGTTACGGCCATCCGCCCGGACGGGAAGCTCGTCCCGTCCTCGTCCGTCGGGAACAACCAGTCCTGGCTCGACCAGGCGGAACAGGTCATCCTCGAAGTCAATTCGTGGCAGAACGAAGCCCTCGAAGGCATCCACGACATCTACCGGGTCGCCCGGTTCCCGAACACCCAGCCGATTCCGATCGTCCGTCCGGACGACATCGTCGGCGAACGCTTCCTCACCGTCGACCCGAAGAAGGTCGTCGCCGTCGTCGAGACGGAAATCCCGGACCGGAACCTGCCGTTCACGGCGCCGGACGAGGCGTCTAAGAAAATCGCCTCGAACATCATCGACTTCCTGACCCACGAAGTGAAGAAAGGCCGGCTCCCCGAGAACCTCCTGCCGCTCCAGTCCGGCGTCGGCAATATCGCCAACGCCGTCCTCCACGGCCTCGGCGACTCGCCGTTCGAGAACCTCACCTCGTACACCGAAGTCATCCAGGACGGCATGATCGCCCTCATGAAGAGCGGAAAACTGCGGATGGCGTCGGCGACCGCCTTCTCGTTCTCCCCGGACATGGCCGAGGAACTCAACAACACGATGGATCAATACCAGGGACGGCTCATCCTCCGGCCGCAGGACGTCAGTAACAGCCCGGAAGTCATCCGCCGCCTCGGCTGCATCGCCATGAACGCTCTTATCGAAGCCGACATCTACGGGAACGTCAACTCTACCCACGTCATGGGCAGCCGGGTGATGAACGGCATCGGCGGATCCGGCGACTTCGCCCGGTCGGCGTCCATCTCCATCTTTATGACGCCGTCCACCGCGAAGGGCGGGAAGATTTCCGCCATCGTGCCGATGGCCAGCCACGTCGACCACGGCACCCAGGACGTCCAGGTTCTCGTGACGGAACAGGGCCTCGCCGACCTCCGGGGCTTGACCCCGAAGCAGCGGGCCGAGTCCATCATCAAGAACTGCGCCCACCCGGACTACCGGGACATGCTCATGGACTACTTCAACCGGGCCAAGGAAACGAGCGTCGGCAAGCACACCCCGGTCATCCTCGACGAAGCCCTGTCGTGGCACGACCGCTTCGTCAAGACCGGCACCATGCTGGCCTAGTCCTGACGCGGACGGCCGCGACGTTGCGGTCTGCCCGGGCCGGACGCGCGGGACCGGCGCAATCCTGTTCAGGAGGGCGCGGCCGGTGACGGCGCCGGACGGATTGGTCAAGTTTCCGCCTGTTGAGCCCGATTCGCCTGTTTTGGTCGATTCACCTGTTTGGACCATTTGGACCGGTCCCGCCTGTACTGAAGCCGTGACGGCTGAGACGAGCGGGATATGCTCAGTGGTCGCAACCATGCGGACGGGCGTTTCGGAATGATGTATCATGCGCGCCGCTTCGGGGAGAACCCGGGGCGGCGCTTTTTTACGGGGACGCTTCGGCCCGGCCACCTTGTTTTTCCGGCAGACGCCGGCAGGGAGGCACCAGATTTTATGAATGGTGCGTTTCCCGTCCGCATCGATGGAGTAGGGGACGCTGTAGTCCATGGGCGGCGTGGCCCAGGACGGATAGTCGGTTGTCTCGCGCATTGTCGTCTTCCTTTCGCTACGTCGATTCACTGTCGAATCGATGGCGGAAGGATACCGACGTTCATGCGCTCGATGTCATGAAATGGAAAAAAAAGATGGTGGGGAATGACAACTAAAGCATTAAAAGAAATTCTGTGAAAGTTGGATTTAGATGCGAGCTCGACCGGTAGCTGGGTTTCGCCCGGTAGTTTGGGCGAAATCTAGCGTAAGGGAGATGGCGCAGCTAAATCCGTACTTTCACGAAAATTCTTTAAATGCTTTAAAGTATTTCAAAAACTTCGTGAAAAACCCGAAAAGTCTTTATCGCTTTAGGTGCTCCATACGGCCGGGCAGGTGAGTACGGTATAAATAGCTGATTCACTCTCCATAGAGCTAGAATTTAAGGCTGGCCTGCAGCGAGTAATGGTGCAGGAAAGAGTTTCTGGAGTAAAACAGGTCATAGCTCCCGGCCATGGAGAAACGGCCGCGTCGGGACAGTTCAAGAGTGACGCCGAGTTGGGCTTCGTACTTGCCGTGTGTGGTGCTGCGAGAGGTGAAAACGCGGCCAGGAAAGGTTGGGTTTCTCCATTCCGCCTTTGCCAAGCCTTGCCGGTCGCCGAACCAGGGCGTAAAACCGGCGCGAATTCGCGGTGTCAGGATGGAGTCGCCGAGGGTAAAAGATCTTCTCAGGCTCACGGTGACCGGCGTCATGAATACGGTCCTGTCCATCCACCCGTTAGCCACGTAAAAAAGCGGCGCCATGTTTTCCGTGCCATATTCGGTAAAGCTGTTGTTCGCACTGTGCATAACCTGTGCGCCAATGGTGGCGGCGAAGACGGATGTATCCAGAAATCTGCACTGGTAACCAAGGCGAATGCCGCCCGCGAACAGGTGATCCTTGACATCGCCTTTGGCGCGGCCTTGATAGTACCCCCTGCCGAAGTTAACCATGCGGTTCATCTTTTGATCGTTATAGGCGTAATCAAAATAGCCCTCGATAAAATAGTTGTTCCCAAGACGGAGTCCGAGAAGGGCTTCGGCCATATATGAATTGCTTTTGCCAACGCTTGGAAGATCGTCCCAGGTTGACCTGGTCCTGGCGTAGCCGATGGTGAGGCCGCCATAGAGGGTGGAGAACTGTTTGACAACACCAACTGAACCGCCCCAGGCCGTAAGGTCATAGCCGTTTTGGGAGCCGTTATTTCGCGCATACCCGGATTGGCCAAAGGCGTCCGCCCAGAATCGGACGGTGTTTTCAGCCGAACGTGGTTCAGTCTCGAAGGCCCCGCACTTTTTCACGTCTGCCATTTCGAGCGGGAGGGAGTGGCGTTCCCGATTACGGATAAACTGACCCATAACGGAAAAGGTGGCACTGGACAGGTTGGCGTATGGATCGGCATCCATGGACCGCACATCTCTCGAATGTGCCGTACCGGCCATGCCGAGGCAGCATAGTAGTGCGACTGCTATCCGTTTAAACATCCCTGTCCCTCCCAAAGAGCCGCCGGTCGTGATAGGTCTGGTACGGTGTTAAAAAAATGATGTCTCAATTTCGACTGGCATGGTGATAAGGATAGATGCTTCCCAGAGGGAGTCAAGTTACCTTGTGACTCCCCTCAAATAAAAGCCCCTTCCATTGCGGAAGGGGCACTCATGTTTGGCTATCTCACGGCATAGCAGACGGCGTGGTTTAATGAGTTATCGT
>JAJQFC010000333.1 GCA_021201355.1 Planctomycetaceae bacterium
CGCTGCAACCCCCTGCCACTCCCCCGCCAACCGCCTCCGTTCACCCTCTGCCGCCCCCCGGCCCCCCCACCCGATAACCCCACCCTGTTCGCCGGGTCGGGCCAGCGGATTACTGCGGCGATGGTCGGGGAGTTTTTGACAGGAACCATTGAATTCGACATTTTCGGCTTTACAAACGCCATCGAGGCCCGGAACGCCGCCGAGGCGGTATTCTACGCCAGGCGTATCGCCACCCAGGGGGCGCGGGACCAGAAGGGAAAACGCGAAAGCGCCGACACGAGCGCCCACAAGGTTCTTGCCATACTGGCCGGAACCCTTGAAAATCTTCTCCGCGCCAAGATGGCCAAGGCCAGGCGGGCCGACGCGGAGGAGTTTGCCCGGTCGGCCGGCCTGTCGCCGTGGCGGGCGCGGAAGCTCATGGAGGTGTCCGGGAAGTTCAGCGCCCGGGAACTCCGGAATATGGTGACGGCCGCCGCCGACCAGATACGGAGCACCCACGACACCGGCGGCGACGTCATGCTGTCCCTGGAGACGATGGCGGTTTTGTTCACCACCGCGTCGTGAGGCGAATTCGGCGGAGGCGGACAATGCCTTGTTCGACACTGACGGCCAACCCGTCAACCGATATGGCCTGCATGACGACATGCGGGAAACACCACTTGAGAGGAGAAGAGCCATGTCCCTGCAGGAACGGTATCTGGTCGATGTCGATTTGACCACGGTGTCCCTATACACCGCCCGTTGCCTGGTGATCGGGTCCGGCATCGCCGGCCTTGCCGCCGCCCTCGCCGCCGCCAGGAAAGGCACCGTCTTTCTCGCGAGCAAATGCGAGTTTATGGAAAGCAACTCCACCTACGCCCAAGGCGGCATCGCCGCCGCCCTCGCCGACGACGACACCGTGGAACTCCACGTCAAGGACACCCTCGAGGCCGGCGGCGGCCTCTGCGACGAGGACGCTGTCCGCGTTCTCGTGGACGAGGGCCGCGTCCGCTGTCAGGAACTCATCGACATGGGCGTCCATTTCGACAGGACGGACGGGAAAATCGCCTTCACCCGGGAAGGCGCCCATTCCCGGCGCCGCATCCTCCACGCCGACGGCGACGCCACCGGCCGGGCCATCACCACCACCATGCTCGAGCAGGCCAAACGGAACCCGAACATCCACCTGCTCGAAAACCATTTCGCCATGGACCTTCTCCATGAAAACGGCGTCTGTTACGGCGCCCTCTTCCTCGACACCAATTACGGCCGCTACATGCGGGTCGAGGCCGAATTCACCATCGTCGCCACCGGCGGCGTCGGCCAGGTGTTCCGGGAAACGACCAATCCCGCCTGCGCCACCGCCGACGGCTACGCCCTCTGCTTCCGGGCCGGCGCGGAATTGAAGGACATGGAGTTCGTCCAGTTCCACCCGACCACGCTGTACCTGGCCGGCGCGCCCCGCTTTCTCATTTCCGAAGCCGTGCGCGGGGAAGGGGCCTACCTTATCAACCAGGCCGGTGAACGGTTCATGCCGCGCTATTCCGAAAAGGCCGAGCTGTCGCCCCGGGACGTCGTCTGCCAAAGCATCTTCAAGGAGCTGAACAGCACCGGCGACACCTGCGTCTACCTCGATCTCCGCCATCTCGATCCGGCCCTCGTCGCCAAACGCTTCCCGACCATCGGCAAGGTCTGCGCCGACTACGGCCTGGACATCCGGAGCGACCCGATTCCGGTGCGGCCGGCGGTCCATTACATGATGGGCGGCGTCGCCACCAACCTGAACGCGGAAACGACGGTGAAAAACCTGTACGCCGCCGGCGAGGCCGCCTTCACCGGCGTCCACGGCGCCAACCGCCTGGCCTCGAACTCGCTCCTGGAAGGACTTGTTTTCGGCCACCGGGCCGGCATGGCCGAGCCGGAAAAGCCGGGGCCGTTCCCGTCCGGCCGCCCCCGGAAAAGCCTGTCAGCCAATGGCGCCCGCCTGGACGTCGGTGACCTCAGCGCGTCCCTGAAAGCTATTACCTGGCGGAATCTGGGCGTATACCGGACAGCCATCCGCCTGACGGAAACGGTGGAAACGCTGAAGGCGTGGAGCCGGTACGTTCTTGCCGAGGAGTTCCACATGCGGCCGGGCTTCGAAGTGCAGAACATGCTCACCACCGCCCAGACGATGGCCGTCTCCGCCTTGCTCCGGACCGAGAGCCGCGGCGCCCACCAGCGGGTCGATTACCCCTATACCGATCCGTCGTGGCAACGGCACAGTTCGGTGACGATTTCGGATTTTGAACAATAGCATCGCCGCAACGGCACGACCGGCAGGCGGTCGGCGCCGCCGCGCCAAAAGGAGCGTCCAAGAGTGGCACGATTACTCAAGGTACTGTTCATCCTCATTCTCGGCTTCGGCCCGGCATCCGGTTTGGTCGCCGTGGTCGGTCCGCCAGGTTCGGCCGGTGTGGCCGGTGCCGCCGAGGACGGCGCGGCGTCCGGTCCGGACGACGTCTGGTCCGGCTTTGCCGGCTGGCGGGAAGAGGTGCAGGGCCAGACCCTGGAACTCCGGGACGAACTCATCGCCGCCCACCTGTCGTACCTGTCCGCCCTGGAACTGGCGGTCGGGGAGATTGCCGATCTGCCGGAGGACGATCCAACCGCGGCGCTGGCCTGGGCCAGGGTGGAATACCTTCTTGAAACGTCGTTCCGGCTGCTGAACGATTCGGGCGAATTCGAGGCGTTTCTCGCCGCGACGAAAACCCTCGCCCCGGACACTTTTGTTCCGGCCGACCCGGTACCGCTCGACAGCCCCGCCGGCGTCGCCGGAACGACCGGCACCGCCTTTGACTCCGGCCTCGCCTATTACGACATGGAAGGCCGGCGCCTGGTGCCGCGCCTGACCGGGGACGACCTCCGGCTGGCGGACGAGGAGACGGGCGAAATTATCGAAAATCTCGACAACGCCCGGGCCGAGCCGGAAACGCCCGCCCGGGCCGTCCCGCCGTCGTCGCATGTGCATCTCGTCAAGGCCCGGGCCGCCTGGCTCCGCGCCCTGGCCCTTGAACGGCTCGGCCGGAGTGAAAAAGCCGGGAAGGAGACGGTCAACCTCGCCCTCATCCGGGACTGGGCCATCCTCGGCCCCCTTGAAGGGGTGCCGGAGTACTATTCGCGCCTCAGTTACGGCCTGGACGACGTCTACCAGAACCTGAGCGCCACCCGGGCCTACAACGGGAAGCGCGGCCCGGCGTTCTGGCGGCCGTTTTCGAGCGTCGATCCGATGGGACGCGTCCTTCCGGGAGCGCTGTTCCGGGGAGACGGCCTCCGCGCCGTCATCGCCCTGGCCCTTGTCCATTCGCCGGAAAACCAGCCGGCCGTCCTCCGCTTCGGCGGGAACGCCTCCGCCCTCGTCTGCGTCAACCATATCATGGCCCGCCGGTCCCGCTATGCCGGGATACTCGACCCGGATCAGGAGGCCATCAACGTCTGGCTCCGGAAGGGCTGGAACGTCGTCCTTGTCCGGACGTCGTCCGCCGAAGCCGACTGGGGCTTCGCCGCCCGCCTGACCAATCCGGACGGCACGCCATTCGCCGGACGGGTGGTGCGGCCAACCCGGGAGAACCTCCCCGTCTTCCTTGACACGGTCAAGGCGACGGGCGGGCGGTCCATTCTCGAACAGGTGTACAGCCTGGCCGAATCGCCGGCCTCGGGCGGCGTGAGCGTCCTCTCGGACTGGCTCGACAGTCATCCGGAAGACGCGCGCGGCCACTTCTACTTGGCGTCGTTTCTGGTGGCCAGGCGGCTCACGGAAGGGCCGGAACGGTTCGGCAGCGAACTCATCTTCCGCCGGGCCGTCGATCTATCCCACGGCGATCCGTTCTTCACCCTGATGGCGGCGCGGTCGGTTGATTCCGGGCTGGACGGGCCGGACCGCGAGGAAAACCTCCGTCTCGTCCTCCTGAAGTCCGTCGCCGACCGCGGTTCCACCGCCGCCCTCGTCGACATCGGCCGCCTCTACCTTGACGTCATGCGCCAGCCGCGTCGGGCCGACGAATACGCGGACATGGCCTTGTCCGTCAACCCGATGTCCCTCCGGGCCGGCGTCCTCGACTACGACGTGGCGATGACGATGGGCTGGGAGCCCCTGGCCGAATCCATCCTGGCGAAGCTCGTGAACCGCCATCCCGGCGCCGCCGCCGCCCGGCTCCGCCTCGGCCGCGCCGCTCTCGCCGCCGGCCGCTACCGCCAGGCCCTGTCCGAATACCACGCCATCCTCGGCCACGACGCCGCCAACCACGAGGCCATCGACGGCGCCGTCCGCGCCCTCGGCATGCTCGGCCAGACGTCGGCGGCGGTCGATCTGCTCGTCGCGACGATTGAACGCTTCCCCTACGATTTCCCGGTACAGATCAAACTCGCCCGCCTCTACCGCTCGCTGGCCCGGGACGACGACGCCCGCCTCGTCGTCGACGCCGCCCTCGAAATGGCGCCGGACGATCCGGAGGCGCTCGAATTGAAGGAAAACCTGGAACTCCAGAACTACGCCGAAGGCAAGGTTACCGTCCGCCCCGTGCCGCCGCAGTTCAGGCAGGAACTCGACATGTCGATGCCCCGGGAACAGCCGCCGGACGGGTGGGAATACCTGTATTTCCAGGTCGCCGACCGGATGGCGGACAACGGCGCCATCGACCGGAACGTCTCCTTCGCCCTCCGCCTCTACACCCCCAGGGCCGCCCGCATGCTCCGCCGGCTGAACCTTTTGGTGGACGGCGAGCATGAGGAAAGCCGGGTCGTCAAACTGGAAGTGGTCAACCCGGATGGCAGCCGCGAACCGTTCACGCCGCTCCCCGGCGCCGCATCCGGCGGCCGCTTCCTCCTGCCGCCGCTCCGGGCCGGAATGGTGGTCGAGGCGGAAATAAACATCCGGCGGGAGCGGATAGGATTTCTTGGCGAATACTTCGGCCACATCGCCCCTCTCGGGCAGCCGGCGCCCATACGGGTATCCCGCTACCTCTTTACCACGCCGAAGGACCGCCGGGTATTTTTCAAGGCGGTGAACGGCGCGCCGGAGGCGCTGGAAATTCCGACGCCGGACAACGACGAAGTCATCCGCGTCTGGGAAATGGCCAACGTTCCCGCCTTCCAGCCGGAACCCTATTCCCAAGGGGAAGACGCCCTGGCGCCGTGCGTCCAGGTGTCCTCATTCGGCGATTGGGACGACTTCGCCCGGTGGTACTGGCGGCTTATCGGCGTCCAGTACCATTCGCCGCCGGAACTCCGCGTCCTGGCCCGGCGCTTCGGCCCGTCGGACGGATCCGCCATGGACCGTCTCGACAGCGCCGCCACCTGGGTGGCGCGTAATATCGCCAACCGGCCCTGGGACTACGGGCCGTACGCCTTCAGGCCGATTAACGCCCGGTCCATCCTTTCCCGGCTGTCGGCCGACGAAAAGGACCGGACGCTTCTCCTGTGCCTCTTCGCCCGGGAACTCGGGCTCGAGGCCTGGCCGGTTCTGGCCCGGGCCAGGGGCAGGGCGGAGCCGACCGGATCCGACGACATGGCGTTGCCGCTCCTCGACCATTTCAATCATTCCCTCGCCTTCGTGCATCCGGCGCTTGGCGGCGACGTCTTCATGGACGCGTCGAACCCGTACCGCCCGGCGGCGGTCATGCCGTCCATCCTGAACGGCGCCGGCGGCATGGTGGTGACGCCACGGGGCGCCGAGCGGGTGACCATCCCGGACGGCGGCATCGCCGCCTGCGAGTGGCGGGAGGAATCGGATCTCGTCCTCGACCAGGACGGCAGCATCCTTTGGGACCAGCGCATCCACGCCGTCGGGACTGCGGCGGAAATACTGCGGCGGCGCTTCGCCGAGGCGCGGGCCGTCGACTCCCGGGGCTGGCGCGACTTTATCCGGTCCATCGGCGGCGATCCGTCCACCTACACCGACGACTTCCAGGAAGACGCGAACAGTCCGGCCGCCGCCACCTGGTCCGGGCGGGCCCGCCTCCGGCGCTTCGCCACGATGGAGGAGGACCGGGTCATCCTCAATGTCCCGCCGCTTCCCGGCGACATGCTCCAGTCCGGCGGCGAATTCCGCTATCCTCTCGGATTCGAGGAATTCACCCGCCACGGCGAACGCAACCTCGACCTCATCCTGCCGCACGGTTTCCGGGTGGAACGGCGCGTGAACCTCCATTTCCCGGAGGGCTGGCGCCTCGTCAACCCGGCCGACGCGCTGCGACGCGACTATCCGTTCGGGAATATCGCCGTGGAGACCCGGGTCGGCGCCGGAAGCGTCGCCATCGACCTCGTCGTGGAGGTGCCGGGACGCGTGGTCCGGGCCGAGGACTTTGTCGGGTTCCGGGAAATGGCGGCTGAGGCGGAACGCTGGATTCTGGCGGAACTAGTTTGGGAAAAACTGTAATGCGTGGAACTCGTACGGCCTTCGGGCTGGGAATACTCTGTGGCGCCATCGTCCTCGCGGCCGGCCTGTTCGGTCACGGCCGGGCGGCGGAACGGACCGGGGAACAGAACCTCGGCGAACTGGCGCGCATCATTATTGATCAACAGTCCTATATCCGGGGCGACCGGGACGGCGGCGTCCGCTTTTTCCTCTCCGCCTCCCGCGACCTCATGGGCACGCCTCTCGCCGAACTGGCGGTCCGCTCCGCCCTCCGGTACGATCCGGCCTCCCTGTCCGCCGTCACCGTCGGGGAAGTCGAGGCGCGGCGCATTCTCGGAAACGAGGCGGAACTGACCCCCGAGCACCGGGATGCCTTACGGCGTTACGTCGCCCGATCGTTTGACGCGTCCGGGCGCCGCGAGGACGCCATGGAGGTGCACCGCCGCCGGGGCCTCGCCATGTCCTGGCTGGTGGCCGGGCCGTTCCCGGAACTCCAGTTGGCGAGCGATTACCGGAACCTGCCGGCCGGCGGCGAGATTATCCGCCGGGACGTCGTCGCCACGCCGCCGACCGCCGAGCAGTTCCGGGCCTGGCGGCGGAACCCGCCGTGGCGGGCCGTCGACGCCAACCGCGCCTTCCCCTATGTCCGGCCCTGGCGCGGCGCGGCCAGCCGGGGCGACGGCGCCATTATAATGTTCACGACGGTGGACATCGCCGA